>JAEWPH010000001.1 GCA_023460715.1 Pseudomonadota bacterium
TGTGCAATTTAAGGAGTAGACCTTGAGTCTTAATCGCAGTGAGAAAGAAGCGGTCATCAATGAAGTGACCAGCCTCGCCGCTAAAGCTCAAACGCTCGTGATCGCGGAATACCGTGGCATCACGGTCGCCGACATGACCAAACTGCGCGTTGACGCCCGCAGCAAGGGTGTGAGCCTGAGTGTTCTGAAGAACACCCTGGCCCGCCGTGCTGTGGCTGGCAGCCAGTTTGACGTGGTGGCAGACCAGATGACCGGTCCTCTGATCTACGGCTTCTCCGAAGACGCTGTGGCCGCCGCCAAGGTGGTGGCCGATTTCGCGAAGACCAACGACAAGCTGGTCATTCGTGGTGGCGCATTCGGTGGCAAAGCCCTGGACGTGAACGGCGTGAAGCAACTGGCCAACATCCCTTCCAAGGAAGTGCTGCTGGCCCAGCTGTGTGGCTTGCTGATGTCCCCCATTTCGCGTACGGCCGTGGTGCTGGGCGCTTTGGCGGCAAAGAAGGGCGAGGGCGCTGCCGAACAACCGGCAGCCGAGGCAGCTGCGGCCTGATTGGCCCGCTGTTAACCAACGATATTGTTAGGAAATCAAAATGGCATTCGATAAAGACGCATTCTTGACCGCGCTGGACAGCATGACGGTCCTGGAACTCAATGACCTGGTGAAGGCCATTGAAGAGAAGTTTGGCGTGAGCGCTGCCGCCATGGCCGCTCCTGCCGCTGGCGGCGCTGGCGGCGGTGCTGCTGCTGCTGAAGAAAAGACGGAATTCAACGTGGTGCTGACGGAAGCCGGCGCCAACAAGGTGTCCGTCATCAAGGCAGTGCGCGAAATCACCGGCCTGGGCCTCAAGGAAGCCAAGGACCTGGTGGACGGCGCTCCCAAGAACGTCAAGGAAGGCATTGCCAAGGCCGACGCCGAAGCTGCCGTCAAGAAGCTGGTGGAAGCCGGCGCCAAGGCCGAACTCAAGTAATTCGCCTTGTTGCCAGGGCTGGGGGCTCCGAAAAGGGCTCCCAGCCTTTGGCGCTTATGGATACCGAGTCCAGAGCGCACCAGAAAACGACTCCCCTGCGATCGTTTTCTAGTGTCTTCTGATCACCCCGACAGCAGAAGACGCCTTGGTTCGGGCGATGTGCAACGCATCGCCGTCCGCCATGGTTGGTAGTGGCCAACCGCCAAGCCCGCACGGAAGCCCTCCCTTGCGGGTCAGTAGTCGTCGAAGACCCCATTCCATGTCTTTGCCCGGAGATCTCATGGCTCAAACATCCACGTACAGCTACACCGAACGCAAGCGGATCCGCAAAAGCTTCGGCAGCCGCGAGAGCGTGCTCGAAGTGCCTTACCTGCTGCAGATGCAAAAGGACGCCTACACCGCGTTCCTGCAGGCAGACAAGGCTCCCCAGAAACGTACCGTCGAAGGGCTGCAGGCCGCTTTCGATGCCGCGTTCCCCATCGTCTCGCACAACGGTTTTGTCGAGATGAAGTTCGTGGAGTACAACCTGGCCAAGCCGGCGTTCGACGTGCGCGAATGCCAGACCCGCGGCCTGACCTTCGCCTCGGCTGTGCGTGCCAAGGTGCAGCTCATCATTTACGACCGTGAATCGTCGACCTCGCAGTCGAAGGTCGTGAAAGAAGTGAAGGAGCAAGAGGTCTACATGGGCGAAGTGCCCCTGATGACCGACAAGGGCTCGTTCATCATCAACGGCACGGAGCGCGTGATCGTCTCGCAGCTGCACCGTTCGCCGGGCGTGTTCTTCGAACACGACAAGGGCAAGACGCACAGCTCGGGCAAGCTGCTGTTCTCCGCTCGCATCATTCCCTACCGTGGCTCCTGGCTGGACTTCGAATTCGATCCGAAGGACATCCTGTACTTCCGCGTGGACCGTCGCCGCAAGATGCCGGTCACGATCCTGCTGAAGGCCATCGGCCTGAATCCCGAGTCCATCCTGGCGAACTTCTTCGTCAACGACAACTTCCGCCTGATGGACAGCGGCGCGCAAATGGAGTTCGTGTCCGAGCGGCTGAAGGGCGAAGTGGCGCGCTTCGACATCACCGACAAGTCGGGCAAGGTCGTCGTGGCCAAGGACAAGCGCATCACCGCACGCCACACCCGTGAACTGGAGCAGTCCGGTACCACGCACATCAGCGTGCCCGAAGACTTCCTGATCGGCCGCGTGGTCGCCAAGAACATCGTCGACGGCGATACCGGCGAAATCATCGCCAAGGCCAACGAAGAGCTGACCGAAGCGCTGCTGAAGAAGCTGCGTTCCGCCGGCGTGCAGGACCTGCAGGTCATCTACACGAACGAACTCGACCAGGGCGCCTACATCTCGCAGACGCTGCGCATCGACGAAACGGTGGACGAGTTCGCTGCGCGCGTGGCCATCTACCGCATGATGCGCCCCGGCGAGCCGCCGACGGAAGACGCCGTGCAGGCCCTGTTCCAGCGCCTGTTCTACAACCCGGACACGTACGACCTGTCGCGCGTGGGCCGCATGAAGTTCAACGCCAAGATCGGCCGCGACGAATCCACCGGCCCCATGGTGCTGTCCAACGAGGACATCCTGGCCGTGGTCAAGATCCTGGTGGATCTGCGCAACGGCAAGGGCGAAGTCGATGACATCGATCACCTGGGCAACCGCCGCGTGCGTTGCGTGGGCGAACTGGCCGAAAACCAGTACCGCACCGGCCTGGCGCGTATCGAGAAGGCCGTGAAGGAGCGTCTGGGCCAAGCGGAACAAGAGCCGCTGATGCCTCACGACCTGATCAACAGCAAGCCGATTTCGGCCGCCCTGAAGGAGTTCTTCGGTGCGTCGCAGCTGTCGCAGTTCATGGACCAGACCAACCCTCTGGCGGAAATCACGCACAAGCGCCGTGTGTCCGCACTGGGCCCGGGCGGTCTGACCCGCGAGCGTGCCGGCTTCGAAGTGCGCGACGTGCACGTGACTCACTACGGCCGCGTCTGCCCTATCGAAACGCCTGAAGGCCCGAACATCGGCCTGATCAACTCGCTGGCCCTGTACGCCCGCCTGAACGAGTACGGCTTCATCGAGACGCCGTACCGCCGTGTGGTGGACGGCAAGGTGACCGACCAGATCGACTACCTGTCCGCCATCGAGGAAGGCAAGTACGTGATCGCCCAGGCGAACGCGACGCTGGACAAGGACGGCCGCCTGACGGGTGACCTGGTGTCGGCCCGCGAAAAGGGTGAATCCACCCTGCTGTCCGCCGACCGCGTGCAGTACATGGACGTGTCGCCCGCGCAGATCGTGTCGGTGGCCGCTTCGCTCGTGCCCTTCCTGGAGCACGATGACGCGAACCGCGCACTGATGGGCGCCAACATGTCGCGTCAGGCCGTTCCCGTGCTGCGTCCCGAAAAGCCCATGGTGGGCACGGGCATCGAGCGCGTGGCCGCTGTCGACTCCGGCACGGTGGTGACGGCCACCCGCGGCGGTATCGTCGACTACGTGGACGCGACCCGTATCGTGGTGCGCGTGAACGACGCCGAAGCCGTGGCCGGCGAAGTGGGTGTGGACATCTACAACCTCATCAAGTACCAGCGTTCCAACCAGAACACGAACATCCACCAGCGTCCCATCGTCCAGAAGGGCGACGTGCTGGCCAAGGGTGACGTGATCGCCGACGGTGCATCGACCGACCTGGGCGAGATCGCCATCGGCCAGAACATGCTGATCGCGTTCATGCCCTGGAACGGCTACAACTTCGAAGATTCGATCCTGATCTCCGAACGCGTCGTGGCCGAAGACCGCTACACCTCGATCCACATCGAGGAACTGGTGGTGATGGCCCGCGACACGAAGCTGGGCGCTGAAGAAATCACGCGCGACATTCCGAACCTGTCGGAACAACAGCTGAACCGTCTGGACGAGTCCGGCATCATCTACGTCGGCGCCGAAGTGCAGCCCGGCGATACGCTGGTGGGCAAGGTCACGCCGAAGGGCGAGACCACGCTGACGCCGGAAGAGAAGCTGCTGCGCGCCATCTTCGGCGAGAAGGCGTCCGACGTGAAGGACACCTCGCTGCGCGTGGACCAGGGCTCCTCGGGCACCGTGATCGACGTGCAGGTGTTCACCCGCGAAGGCATCCAGCGTGACAAGCGCGCCCAGCAGATCATCGACGATGAACTCAAGCGCTTCCGCCTGGACCTGAACGACCAGCTGCGCATCGTGGAAGCCGACGCCTTCGACCGGATCGAGAAGCTGCTGAACGGCCGCGTGGCCAACGGCGGCCCGCAGAAGCTGGCCAAGGGCACGAAGATCGACAAGGCCTATCTGGCCTCCGTCGAGAAGTTCCACTGGTTCGACATCCGCCCCGCGGAAGACGAAGTGGCGACGCAGCTCGAGTCCATCAAGAACTCGCTGGAGCAGACCCGCCACAGCTTCGACCTGGCTTTCGAAGAAAAGCGCAAGAAGCTGACGCAGGGCGACGAGCTGCCGGCCGGCGTGCTGAAGATGGTCAAGGTGTACCTGGCCGTCAAGCGCCGCCTGCAGCCCGGCGACAAGATGGCCGGCCGCCACGGCAACAAGGGCGTGGTGTCCAAGATCGTTCCGGTCGAAGACATGCCCTACATGGCCGACGGCACCCCCGCCGACATCGTGCTGAACCCGCTGGGCGTGCCCTCGCGGATGAACATCGGCCAGGTGCTGGAAGTCCACCTGGGCTGGGCCGGCAAGGGCATCGGCCAGCGCATCGGCGACATGCTGCGCGACGAGGCCAAGGCGGCCGAAATGCGCAAGTTCCTCGAAGAGGTCTACAACTCGCGCGGCCGCAAGGAAGACCTGTCGGCGCTGAGCGACGACGAGGTGATGGCCATGGCGTCCAACCTGACCAACGGCGTGCCGTATGCCACGCCGGTGTTCGACGGCGCCTCGGAAGCCGAGATCAAGGACATGCTGAAGCTGGCCTATCCGGACGAGATCAAGGAGCGCAAGGGCCTGACCGACAGCCGCACGCAGGCGTACCTGTTCGACGGCCGCACCGGCGAGCAGTTCGAGCGTCCCACGACCATCGGCTACATGCACTACCTGAAGCTGCACCACTTGGTCGACGACAAGATGCACGCCCGTTCCACCGGTCCGTACTCGCTCGTGACGCAGCAGCCTCTGGGCGGCAAGGCCCAGTTCGGCGGCCAGCGTTTCGGGGAAATGGAAGTGTGGGCGCTGGAAGCCTACGGCGCCGCGTACGTGCTGCAGGAAATGCTCACCGTGAAGTCCGACGACGTGCAGGGCCGTACCAAGGTGTACGAATCCATCGTCAAGGGCGAGCACGCCATCGAGGCCGGCATGCCGGAGTCGTTCAATGTGCTGGTCAAGGAAATCCGTTCCCTGGGCCTGGACATCGAACTGGAACGCTCCTGAGCAGGTTCGAGTTTTTGAAAGAAAAGTGAGCGGCCAGCGCTCACCCATCAAGGTTTTGCAGGTGTTTGGTGCCGCAAACGCATATGGGGCAAGCGCTGGCAGCTATGTTTTTAGGTGAAAAGGAAAGAGTCACATGAAATCGCTACTCGACCTGTTCAAGCAATTCACGCCGGATGAGCACTTCGATGCCATCCGCATCGGCATGGCTTCGCCCGAGAAGATCCGTTCGTGGTCTTTCGGTGAGGTGAAGAAGCCCGAAACCATCAACTACCGCACGTTCAAGCCCGAGCGCGACGGCCTGTTCTGCGCCAAGATCTTCGGCCCGATCAAGGACTACGAGTGCCTGTGCGGCAAGTACAAGCGCCTGAAGCACCGCGGCGTGATCTGCGAGAAGTGCGGCGTGGAAGTCACGCAGACCAAGGTGCGCCGCGAACGCATGGGCCACATCGACCTGGCCGCGCCCTGCGCCCACATCTGGTTCCTGAAGTCCCTGCCGTCGCGCCTGGGCCTGGTCCTGGACATGACGCTGCGCGACATCGAGCGCGTGCTGTACTTCGAAGCCTACGTGGTGACCGACCCCGGCATGACCCCGCTGAAGAAGTTCAGCATCATGTCCGAGGACGACTTTGACGCCAAGCGCAAGGAATACGGCGACGAGTTCATCGCCAAGATGGGCGCCGAAGGTATCAAGGATCTGCTCGAAGGCATCGACATCGATCTGGAGATCGAGAAGCTGCGCGGCGACCTGACCGGCTCCGAAGTCAAGGTCAAGAAGAACGCCAAGCGCCTGAAGGTGCTCGAGGCCTTCAAGAAGTCGGGCATCAAGCCCGAGTGGATGGTGCTGGACGTGCTGCCCGTGCTGCCCCCGGACCTGCGTCCGCTGGTGCCGCTGGATGGCGGCCGCTTCGCCACGTCCGATCTGAACGACCTGTACCGCCGCGTCATCAACCGCAACTCGCGTCTGCGCCGCCTGCTGGAGCTGAAGGCTCCGGAAATCATCGCGCGCAACGAAAAGCGGATGCTGCAGGAAGCCGTCGACTCGCTGCTGGACAACGGCCGCCGTGGCAAGGCCATGACGGGCGCCAACAAGCGCGCGCTGAAGTCCCTGGCCGACATGATCAAGGGCAAGTCCGGCCGCTTCCGCCAGAACCTGCTGGGCAAGCGCGTCGACTACTCCGGCCGTTCCGTGATCACCGTGGGCCCGACGCTCAAGCTGCACCAGTGCGGCCTGCCCAAGCTGATGGCCCTGGAGCTCTTCAAGCCCTTCATCTTCTCGCGCCTCGAAGCCATGGGCATCGCGACGACGATCAAGGCCGCCAAGAAGGAAGTCGAATCCGGCACCCCCGTGGTGTGGGACATCCTGGAAGAGGTCATCAAGGAACACCCCGTGATGCTGAACCGTGCGCCTACGCTGCACCGTTTGGGCATCCAGGCGTTCGAGCCCATCCTGATCGAAGGCAAGGCCATCCAGCTGCACCCCCTCGTCTGCGCGGCCTTCAACGCCGACTTCGACGGTGACCAGATGGCTGTCCACGTCCCGCTGTCGGTGGAAGCGCAGATGGAAGCCCGCACGCTGATGCTGGCCTCCAACAACGTGCTGTTCCCCGCATCGGGCGAGCCCTCCATCGTCCCGTCGCAGGACGTGGTGCTGGGCCTGTACCACGCCACCCGCGACAAGATCAACGGCAAGGGCGAAGGCCTGGTGTTCGCCGACACGGGTGAGGTGCAGCGCGCGCTGGACGCCAACCAGGTCGAGCTGCACGCCAAGATCAGCGTGCGCCTGACCGAGTGGACCAAGGACAAGGCCTCCGGCGAGTTCGTGCCTTCGACCTCGCTGGTCGACACGACCGTGGGCCGTGCACTGCTGTCCGAGATCCTGCCCAAGGGCCTGCCCTTCAGCAACCTGAACAAGGCGCTGAAGAAGAAGGAAATCTCCAAGCTGATCAACATCTCCTTCCGCAAGTGCGGACTGAAGGAGACCGTGGTGTTCGCCGACAAGCTGCTGCAAAACGGCTTCCGTCTGGCCACGCACGCCGGTTTCTCGGTGGCGATCGACGACATGCTGGTGCCCCCGCAGAAGGCCGACATCCTGGCCCGCGCCGAAGCCGAAGTGAAGGAGATCGAGCAGCAGTACGTCTCCGGTCTGGTGACCTCCGGCGAGCGCTACAACAAGGTGGTGGACATCTGGGGCAAGGCCGGCGACGACGTGTCCAAGGTGATGATGGACCAGCTCAAGGTCGAGAAGACCACCGACCGCCATGGCAAGGAAGTGAACCAGGAGTCGTTCAACGCCATCTACATGATGGCCGACTCCGGTGCGCGCGGCTCTGCCGCCCAGATCCGCCAGCTGGCCGGCATGCGGGGCCTGATGGCCAAGCCTGACGGCTCCATCATCGAGACCCCCATCACGGCCAACTTCCGTGAAGGTCTGAACGTGTTGCAGTACTTCATCTCCACCCACGGTGCCCGTAAGGGCCTGGCGGATACGGCGCTGAAGACGGCCAACTCCGGTTACCTGACGCGTCGCCTGGTCGACGTGACGCAGGATCTGGTGGTGACCGAAGAGGACTGCGGCACGACCAACGGTTCGGTGATGCGCGCCATCGTCGAAGGCGGCGAAGTGATCGAATCCCTGCGCGACCGCGTGCTGGGCCGTTCGACCGCCGAAGAAGTGCTGCACCCCGAAACCCGCGCCGTGCTGGTCAAGGCCGGCCAGATGCTGGACGAAGACCTCATCGAGGAAATCGAAGCCGCAGGCGTGGACGAAGTGAAGGTGCGTACGGCGCTGACCTGCGAAACCCGCTACGGCCTGTGCGCCAAGTGCTACGGCCGCGACCTGGGCCGCGGCGGCCTGATCAACCTCGGCGAAGCCGTGGGTGTGATCGCTGCCCAGTCCATCGGCGAACCCGGCACGCAGCTGACCATGCGCACGTTCCACATCGGTGGTGCCGCTTCGCGCGCTGCCATCGCCTCGAGCGTGGAAGCCAAGTCCAACGGCGTGATCGGCTTCAACGCCACGATGCGCTACGTGAGCAACACCAAGGGCGAGCTGGTGGTGATTGCACGTTCGGGTGAAGTCATCATCCAGGACGAGCATGGCCGCGAGCGCGAGCGCCACAAGGTGCCTTACGGCGCGACGCTGACGGTGAAGGCCGACCAGACGATCAAGGCCGGCACGATCCTGGCCAACTGGGATCCGCTGACCCGCCCGATCATCACGGAATTCGCCGGCCAGGTGAAGTTCGAGAACGTCGAGGAAGGCCTGACGGTCGCCAAGCAGGTGGACGATGTGACCGGTCTGTCGACCTTGGTCGTGATCGACCCGAAGCGCCGCGGCTCTGCCAAGGTGGTGCGCCCGCAGGTCAAGCTGATCGACGCGAACAACCAGGAAGTGAAGATCCCCGGCACCGACCACTCGGTGACGATCGGCTTCCAGATCGGCGCACTGATCCAGGTCCGCGACGGCCAGGACGTGGGCCCCGGCGAAGTGCTGGCGCGTATTCCGGTCGAAGGCCAGAAGACCCGCGACATTACCGGTGGTCTGCCCCGCGTGGCCGAACTGTTCGAAGCCCGCTCGCCCAAGGACAAGGGCATGCTGGCCGAGATCACCGGCACGGTGTCGTTCGGCAAGGAAACCAAGGGCAAGGTGCGCCTGCAGATCACCGATCCGGACGGCAAGGTCTGGGATGAACTGATCCCCAAGGAAAAGAACATCCTGGTGCACGAAGGCCAGGTCGTGAACAAGGGCGAGTCCGTGGTGGACGGCCCGGCCGATCCGCAGGACATCCTGCGCCTGCTGGGCATCGAAGAGCTGGCCCGCTACATCGTCGACGAAGTGCAGGACGTGTACCGCTTGCAGGGCGTGAAGATCAACGACAAGCACATCGAGGTGATCGTTCGCCAGATGCTGCGCCGCGTCGTGGTCGAGGCCTCGGGCGAGTCCAACTACATCGCCGGCGAGCAGGTCGAGCGTTCGGAGATCCTGAACACGAACGAAGCGCTGCAGCGCGACGGCAAGATCCCCGCGACCTACAGCAACGTGCTGCTGGGTATCACGAAGGCCTCGCTGTCGACGGACTCGTTCATCTCGGCCGCTTCCTTCCAGGAAACGACCCGCGTGCTCACCGAGGCTGCCATCATGGGCAAGCGCGACGAGCTGCGTGGCCTGAAGGAAAACGTGATCGTGGGTCGCCTGATCCCCGCCGGTACCGGCCTGGCCTACCACCAGGCACGCAAGGCCAAGGACGCCATGGACGACGCCGAGCGCCGCGCCATCGCCGAAGCCGAAGCCGCGGAGCTGTCGTCGTCCTCGGATGACACGGCCGATGTGGATACCAGCGCGGGAGCGACGGCCGCTGAATAAGCTGCCGGGACGCCCCGTCCGCTCCTGAAAAAGCTCCCGCTCTGCCGGCAACGGCAGGCCGGGAGTTTTTTTTGCCATCGCCATCGTGTACCGTTCCCGGCAGGGCCCGCCTGACCGGGGCCTCTTTTTTCGCCACCATGCTGACTACCTGGATCGTTCTGGCCGTGCTGCTCTTCTGGGCCGTGGGCGCCTACAACCGGCTGATCCGCCTGCGGTCCGCCGCCGTCCAGGCGTTCGGCGGGCTGGATGCGCACCTGGTGCGCATGATGGCCATGCTGGGCGAATACGAGGCCACGCAGGTGCCCGAGCCGGTCCCGTCCGATGCCCGCGCTGCGCTGTGGGCGGCCACCACGCAGTTCGGGGCGTCGCTGGCCGCCTCGCGGGCCCGCCCGCTGGACGCGGGCGCAGCCGCCGCGTTGACCGCCGCCCACCGGGTGCTGGACACCGCCTGGCAGACCGTAGTGCGTGAGGCGCAGGAGCGCCACGTGGCCCAGGGCCGCGGCGCCGAGGAGGACGCGATGGCGGCCTGGGTGCTGCGCCGCGAGCAGCACTTGGCCCAGAACGCACTGGCCCAGCAGCAGTTCAACGACGCGGTCGCGCAATACAACGGCGCGATCGCCCAATTTCCGGCCCGCCTGCTGGCGTGGCTGTTCGGATTCAAGCCCGCCCAGGCACTCTGAGGACCTCCATGGACCCGACTTCTTCCCGCCGGCCTGCGCCCCGGCGGCCCCGCCCCGATGCGGCCGACCGATCTGTTCGCGGGGGTGTCCGCCCGCCTGCGGAAGCTGCGACCGGTGCGGCCTCCTCGCCGGTTGGCCAGGCGGCCCATGGCGCACCGCTGTGGATGCTGCTCGACGCCACCGCGCAGGCGCTGCAGGCGGTGCGCTCCGGACAGTCCGGCACCACTGCCCTGGCGGCGGTGGACGGGGCCCTGCGCCCCGGCGTGCAGGCCCTGCTGTTCCAGGCGCTGCGCCACCTGGGCCTAGCCCAGGCCGTACGGCGGCAGTTGGCGCCGCGCAACCCGCCACCGCGGGTAGACGCGCTGCTGTGCACGGCGCTGGCCCTGGCATGGGATCCCGCCCAGGCCCCGTACGAGCCCTTCACCCTGGTCAACCAGGCGGTGGAGGCCGCCAAGCGGCAGGCGGCGACCCAGCCGCAGTCCGCCTTCATCAACGCCTGCCTGCGCCGCTTTCTGCGGGAGCGGGATGCGCTCGTCGCCGCCGCGCAGACCGATCCGGTCGCCCGCTGGAACCACCCGGCTTGGTGGATCGACCGCCTGCGCCAGGACCACCCCGCGCACTGGCAGCAGATCCTGGCCGCCAACAACCGGCATGCACCGATGGCGCTGCGGGTTTCGATGCAAAAATCGACTCCAGCCCAATACCAGCAAGTGCTGGCAGCTATCAATATTGAATCCTCGCTGGTTGGCAGTACCGGGGTGGAACTGCGCCAGCCGGTGCCGGTACAACAGCTGCCGGGCTTTGCCGAGGGCACCGTCTCTGTGCAGGACGCCGCGGCCCAGCAGGCCGCACCGCTGCTGCTGAGTGGACTGGACCGCGCCGCGCCGCTGCGCGTGCTGGACGCCTGCGCGGCCCCCGGTGGCAAGACGGCACACATCCTGGAATGGGCCGGGGCCGGCTCGCCCTGGCAGGTCACGGCGCTGGAGGTGGACCCGCAGCGCAGCCAACGCATCCACGACACGCTGAAGCGCCTGCAGCTGTCGGCCCAGGTGCTGGTGGCCGACGCCGCCCGGCCGCAGGACTGGTGGACGCAGCACTGCGGTGGCGAGCCCTTCGACGCCATCCTGCTGGACGCGCCGTGCACCGCTTCCGGCATCGTGCGCCGGCACCCTGACGTGCGCTGGCTGCGCCGACCGACCGACATCGCCCAGCTGTCCCGCCTGCAGGCCCAGCTGCTTGCCGCGCTGTGGCCGCTGGTGAAGCCGGGCGGAAGGCTGCTGTACTGCACCTGTTCCGTCTTCCGCGCCGAAGGGGACGAGCAGGTCCAAGCGTTTCTTGCGCACAACACCGATGCCCGTTTGCTGCCATCGCCCGGCCATTTAATACCCGGTAACCCGGACAAGGCCGGTGCCCTCGCTGAGAATCCATCGGGTGATCACGACGGTTTCTTCTACGCACTGCTCCAGAAGTCCCCGGCCGCCTGACGGGCTGCCGGCCCTGCGCCGCAGGGCGGCGGCGCTGTGGCTCGTGGGGCTGGCGCTGGCCTTCGCCCTTGCCGCCGGCTGGCCCGGCCTGGCCCGCGCCGAAGGGCAGGGCGCGGTCGCCGAAATGGTGGTGGAGCCCGCGCCCGAGGGGCTGTTCCTGTCGGCCTCCACCCAATTCGACATGCCCACGCTGGCCGAGGATGCGCTGTACAAGGGCATCTCGATGTACTTCGTGGCCGAGGCCGAGGTGCTGCAGGAGCGCTGGTACTGGTCCGACAAGGTCGTCGCCCGGGCGGCACGCCACATGCGGCTGAGCTACCAGCCTCTCACCCGCCGCTGGCGGCTGAACCTGTCGTCCGGCCCCTTTGCCGCCAGCGGCCTGGGCGTCTCCCTGGGACAGAACTTCGAAGACCTGGCCGATGCGCTGGCCGCCATGGAGCGCATTTCGCGCTGGAAGATCGCCGACGCCAGCGCCCTCGATCGGGGCGCAGACTATGTCGTCAACTTCCAGTTCCGGCTGGACATGTCGCAGCTGCCGCGCCCCTTCCAGATCGGGGCCATGGGGCGCTCGGGCTGGACCCTGCTCATGTCGCGCACCGCCACCGTCCGCTTCGCGGACCCTGAATGATGGCCGAGCTGCCGCCAGACGCCTCCTCCGTGCGCGCTGCAAACCAGTCGCGCGGTATCCGCCGGGCGGTCGGCATCAGCATCGCCGTCATGTGCGCCATCGGCCTGGTGCTGATGTTCCTGCTGACGCTGGCCACCAACAACCGCGCCATGTACGAGCGCAACTATGCCTGGCTGCTGGGCGTCAACATCTTTGTGGCCGTGCTGCTGCTGGCCGTGCTGGTCTGGGTGGCGTTGCGCTTGGTGGTGCGCCTGCGCCGCGGACGCTTCGGCAGCCGGCTACTCATCAAGCTGGCCGGCATCTTCGCCGTGGTGGGCGTCGTGCCGGGGCTGCTGATCTACGTGGTGTCCTACCAGTTCGTGTCCCGCTCGATCGAAAGCTGGTTCGATGTCCGCGTCGAGGGCGCACTCTCTGCCGGCGTCAGCCTGGCGCGGGTCACCCTGGACACCATGGCTGCGGACATGGCCAGCAAGACGCGGTCCGCCAGCTCGCAGCTGGCCCAGGTGCCGGATGCCGCCGCCGGTCTCGTGCTGGAGCGGGTGCGTGACGAGCTCGGCGCCACCGATGTGGTGCTGTGGAGCGCATCGGGCCAATTCATCGCCAGCGCAGGGCAGTCGCGCTTCAGCCTGAGTCCCGAGCGCCCAGGGCAGCAGCAGTTCCGCAACGCCCGCCAGCAACGCACCACCTTCCAGATCGAAGGGCTGGACGACATCACCGATCCGGCGGCCTCCGAGAATGCGCGCGTGAAGACCTTGGTCACCGTGCTGAGTCCGGGGGTCGGCGTGCTGGTGGAGCCCCGTTACCTGCAGGCCACGCTGCCCCTGCCGTCCGCGCTGGTCGCCAACGCCATCGCCGTCCAGGAGGCCAACCGGGAGTACCAGGAGAGGGCGCTGGCGCGCGGCGGATTGCAGCGCATGTACATCGGCACGCTCACGCTCAGCCTGTTTTTGGCGGTGTTCGGCGCACTGCTGCTGGCGGTGTTGCTCGGCAACCAGCTGGCACGGCCTCTGTTGATGCTGGCCGAAGGCGTGCGAGAGGTGGCCTCCGGCGACCTGCGGCCCAAGGCCGTGCTGCAGAGCCGCGATGAACTGGGTGGATTGACGCGCTCCTTCGCCGTCATGACCCAGCAACTGGCCGACGCCCGCGCTGCCGTGGAGCAGAGCATGGGAGCGGTGGATTCCGCCCGGGCCAATCTACAGACCATCCTGGACAACCTCACCGCCGGTGTCATCGTGCTGGACGCGCATGGCGTGGTCCGCTCCAGCAACCCGGGAGCCACACGTATCCTGCGCGCCCCCATGGCGGCGTACGAAGGCCGGCCGCTGGCCGACGTGCCCGGGCTGGCCGACTTCGCCACGGCGGTGCAGGCCCATTTCGAGAACTTCCTCGGCGACCGGGACCATCATGGCCTTGACCACTGGCAGCACCCGTTCGAGCTGCATTCGCCGGGCGGCGGCATGGGCGCCAACGGCACCAGCCTGGTTGCGCGGGGCGCGGAACTGCCCGACGCCACACGCCTGCTGGTGTTCGACGACATCTCGGAAATCGTCTCCGCCCAGCGCGCCCAGGCCTGGGGCGAGGTGGCACGCCGGCTGGCCCACGAAATCAAGAACCCGCTCACGCCCATCCAGCTGTCCGCGGAGCGGCTGGAGATGAAGCTGTCCGGCAAGCTGCAGGAGCCCGAGCAGGCCGTCTTGACCAAGTCCGTGCGCACGATCGTCGACCAGGTGGACGCGATGAAACGGCTGGTCAACGAGTTCCGGGATTACGCACGTCTGCCCGCCGCCGAACTGCACGCCCTGGACCTGAACGCGCTGGTGACCGACATCCTGCACCTGTACGGCGCCGAGAATGCCCGCGTGGCGATCGAGGTGGAACTGGACCCGCAGTGCCCGCCCATTGCCGCGGACGCCCAGCAACTGCGGCAGGTGGTGCACAACCTGCTCCAGAATGCACAGGACGCGACCGAGCAGGCCGCGGAACAGGCGGGGGTGCCGCCGCCGCCCGTGCGCATCGTTACAAGGTGGAGCGCCTCGTCAGGACGGGTGCGCCTCACGGTGGCAGACGCGGGGCCGGGCTTTCCGGCGCACATCTTGCAAAGGGCCTTCGAGCCCTACGTCACGACCAAACCCCGCGGCACCGGGCTGGGGCTGGCGGTCGTGAAAAAGATCGCTGACGAGCATGGGGCTCGCATCGATCTGGTCAACCGGGTAGACGATGGGGTGGTCCGCGGCGCGCAAGTGTCGTTATCATTCGCCCCACAACGTACGGTGGCAAGTTAACAACATCGCTCGCAGCAGCAAAGGCGCTCTCCAGCACATGGCAAATATTTTGGTGGTCGACGACGAACTGGGTATCCGGGATCTGTTGTCGGAAATTCTGAACGACGAAGGCCACAGCGTGGATCTCGCCGAGAACGCCACCCAGGCGCGCAACGCCCGTGCCGCGAACAGCTACGACCTGGTGCTGCTGGACATCTGGATGCCCGACACCGACGGCGTGTCGCTGCTCAAGGAGTGGGCCATGGCGGGCACGCTCAAGATGCCGGTGATCATGATGAGCGGCCATGCCACCATCGACACCGCCGTCGAAGCCACCCGCATCGGCGCTTTCTCCTTCCTCGAGAAGCCCATCACCCTGCAGAAGCTGCTCAAGGCCGTGGAGCAAGGCCTGGCCCGCAACACCGCCAGCCAGCAGGCTCCCGCTCTCGCTCCGCCGCCAGCTGTCGCGGCGGCCGCACCCGCTGCCGAAGGCGCCCCTTCCCATGCCCTGCCCGCGTCACCTCCCCCTGTGACCGCGACCATCGATCCCGGGCCGCTGTCTCACCAAGGGTTCGATCTCGACCGCCCCCTGCGTGAAGCCCGGGACGGCTTTGAAAAGGCCTACTTCGAATTCCACCTCGCCCGCGAAGGTGGCTCCATGACCCGTGTGGCCGAGAAAACTGGTCTGGAACGCACCCACCTGTACCGCAAGCTGCGCCAGTTGGGCGTAGACCTGGGCCGCAACAAGCGCGGCTGACAAACCTCACAAAATAAAAGCGCGAAGTCGGCCGATCGGTCGATTTCGTGGCTATAATTCAAGGCTCAGGCCCGGTAGCTCAGTTGGTAGAGCAGCGGATTGAAAATCCGCGTGTCGATGGTTCGATTCCGTCCCAGGCCACCACATCCCTTTCTGCGAAAGTCCAAGACTTCGCGAATCCACCAAAAAAGCCCTTACGTGAAAAACGTTAGGGCTTTTTTGTTGTCTAGGGCCAAAGACAAGCACTCGGCTGCACGGCTGGCGCTTCCTTCGACTACACCTCAGAGGGGAAGCGCAAGACCATCAGCCTGGGCAATTATCCCAACGTCCACGTCGCGCGAACGGGCCAGCGAGGCCCGTAAGCAAGTCGCGCCAGGCATCAATCCCAGCGAAGAAAGCGCACGACATCCTAGCGGCGAGCAGTGCTTCAAATTGAATGTGTGCTTGACGAGTTAGTCTGATCGAGCGGTGATGCCACGTTCTCGAAAACGCCTGGCCCGATGCGCCGCACGTTGATGACGAACTGGGCCGATGGCGGCTCTGGCAGACATTCTTGGATTGGCGTGTCCTGCCATAAGTCGAACTCATCGTATCGGGTGTAGGTGTACTGAAAAAAAAAGCGATTCCACGACAGGCAATATATGGGGCGTGCGTCAGGGTGGTTGAAGTGGATGGCATATGCATCCAATCGCGCTCCAGGTTGACCGCTGCGATCGTGGGCATCCCAGAAGTCTGGAAACATGGGCCTCGAGAGCGCCTCTGCGAAGCTGACTGCACTGTCTATGTCGGACCATGCATCACGCACCAGGCGTTGAGCCGCCTCGACGTACTGTCGGGGCACCTTCCCTTTGGGGTACTGAACATAAATGAGGCGCTGACCCAACTGATATTCGAGTTGGGAAAGCTCTGCGCTGACATCCCAATCCCCGATCGGTGATGTGTTGAGAAAGTCGATGGCTTCCGCGGTGATCGCTTTCATGGTTCTACAGATGATGGTGACGCGTTATCCGATGGAACCGCGCAGAGGATGACCTCAACTTCTGAATTTTTCAGTCGTTGACGTGGGGCATAGATCACAACAAAGGCTTCCGGTTTCGGTCAGGAGACGAAGAGTTCCTGTCTCTGTCCTCCTGTCAAAGGGTATCCGCTGCTGACGCCGCTGCAACCTCCTGTGCTCGAACTTTCATCGGCAGCAAGCGCTGCAAATCGTCTCCCTGGCAATCGCCAATTCCCGCTCTTGACTCGACCCAATGCTTTCGCCACCGGCGTCAGCTGGATTGCGGGCACGTTTAGGGCATTTCTCGACAGTCGGAAATACCGCTGTGCTTCAAGCAGCATTGCGGCTCATTGAAGCGATGCACGCATCGATGTCGGACTCCTTCCATGCTACCGTGCGCTTGCCAATGCGCACCGGTTGCGGGTAAAGCCCGGTTCGCATGGCGTAGCGAGACGCGCGTGAACCCTGGAGGTGTTGCAGCACGTCCTTGAGGCGCAGCAGGTTGTGCTTCGAGTTCGTTGGTTAGTTGCTAATGCTCATTGGATGTCCTTTCAATGGGGTTCACGTCTACACGATCTCGCTCATCGCGAACTGCGCTGGCTGTCTGACGGATGCCTCGTTAACCCCCTATTCATTTTGGCCCTCTTGAACCCGCACATCAGACCTTCGCGTTTCGTTCGACTGTTGGTTTTTTATGCGGTGCATTTGTGGGAATACGCGGGCCAGTTTTGTACTTCCGAGGGGGACTTCGTCGGCGGCATTGGCGATGTAACAGGCAACCCATGCGGATGCGGGCCGGACGTCGGTGCCTCCATGACGCCGACACTGAGGCCCTCATTTTGTGTATCAGTCTGCTTCTGCAGTCTCCGTGCCGAGTCTTCTTGTTACAGAAGCGTGAGCGGCGTGAGCATCAGTTTTCCCCATCCGCTTTTAGAGTGGCGCCTGCTCATCAGCATCCACAAAAAATGAAGTCCATGAAAACGGGAGGGCGCTCGTTGGCGGAGCGTTTCTTGAGAGGTCTCAGTAATAGCCGCACACGGAATCTGATTTGTCTTCTTGCCGCAGCCCCAATTTCCGGTGCGTTGGCTCAAGTTCCGCTGCCCTCGGATGGCGTGCAAGAACTCCTTCGGCAGCAAGAGCGGGAGCGTGCTCTGAGGCAGCAGCAGGAAGCGAGACCTGACGTCCGTCTGGAGCGGCCGGTGGCTTCGGAAGAGCTTCGGCTGCCGGCGCAGGAGACACCGTGCTTCAAGATCGACCGCATCATCCTGCAGGGTGATTCTGCAGCTGACTTTCAGTGGGCGGTGAGTGCGGCGGATCCTGAGGGCGATGCGGCAACGAACCGATGCTTGGGCTCGGAGGGCATCAACCTGACAATGAAGCGTGTTCAGAACGCGATCGTTGCCCGTGGGTTCGTGACCACACGGGTGTTGGCAGCGGCGCAAGACCTCACTTCGGGCACTCTTGAGCTCACCGTGATTCCTGGACGCATCCGCACCATCCGATTCACCAGCGACAGCAACCCGCGGGCGACCCAGTGGAATGCCCTTCCTGCAGCCCCCGGTGACTTGTTGAACCTGAGAGACATTGAGCAGGGGCTGGAGAACTTCAAGCGGGTCCCGACGGCCGATGCGGACATCCAGATCACGCCAGCCGATGGGCCGGATGCCCGTCCTGGCGAAAGCGATCTTGTGATCGCGTGGCAGCAAGGTTTTCCTTTCCGCTTGAACCTGTCAGCAGATGATTCGGGAAGCAAGTACACCGGCAAGTACCAGGGCAGTGCTACCTTGTCTTATGACCACTGGTGGACGTTGAACGATCTTTTCTACGTCAGCGTGAATCACGATCTTGGCGGTGGGGAAGAGGGCAGCAAGGGAACACGGGGCTATACGGTGCATTACGAAGTGCCCTATGGCTATTGGCTCTTGGGTTTCACCACCAACAGCTACAACTACTACCAGTCCGTCGCCGGCGCTAACCAAACCTATCGATACAGTGGCAGGAGTGAGAACACTGAGATCCGTCTTTCTCGCCTGCTCTACCGCGATGCCACTCGCAAAACGAGCGCGTATTTGCGAGGCTGGCAGCGCACCTCTTCCAATGCGATAGACGATACCGAGATCGAGGTCCAACGTCGGCGGATGGCCGGGTGGGAAATAGGCTTGGGCCATCGGGAATTCATTGGCGCTTCCATCTTCGATGCCAATGTGGCGTATCGCAGGGGCACCGGCATGCTGTCTTCTCGACCTGCGCCTGAACAAGCGTTCGATGAAGGTACGGCCCGCCCGTCTCTCTTTACTGCAGATGCGCAACTGGGCATCCCGTTTGCACTGTCGGGGCAGCGCCTGCGGTTTTCGTCGGCCTGGCGGGGGATGTGGAACCGCACCCCACTGGTTCCCCAAGACCGGTTTTCCATTGGAGGGCGCTACACGGTGCGTGGCTTCGATGGGGAAAGCACACTCATTGGTGACCGCGGCTGGCTGGTACGCAACGACCTCGGCTGGGCTCTGGGCAACTCCGGCCAAGAGCTCTACGTGGGTATCGACCACGGCCAGGTGGGGGGGCGGTCCGCTGCCCAGTTGGTTGGCCGGCGGCTTTCTGGTGCGGTCTTAGGTTTGCGGGGAAGCTACCAAAAAGCCTCATGGGACGTGTTCGTAGGCACCCCACTGTCCAAGCCCGATGGTTTCCAGACCAGCAATACGACAGCCGGGTTCAACCTGAACTGGTCGTTCTGAGGAGCTTAGGACTTATGCGATTCGACGCGCTTGATGTCGTTGCTCCAGGTGTCCTCAACATGCCATGCGATGAAGCCCAGGTGATGGGATCGGCTGTCTGGCTGTATATGCACTCGGCATCCCATCGCAACATGCCGCTGCATTTGCTGTCAACGCTATTGCTGCCGGCCATCAAGCGTCAGCAGTTTCTTCTTGCCTCCGAGAACGGAAGGCCTGTTGCGCTGATCACCTGGGCGCTGTTCAGCCCGGAGGCTGAGCATCGGTACATCTCCAACCGGCCAGAAGCGATGCGCGAGGACGACTGGACCAGTGGTGACCGGATGTGGATTCTGGACTGGGTCGCTCCTTTCGGTCACACGCGTGCTGCTCGACAACTGCTGGGACAACTCTTTCCAGCTCAGATCGCGAGAGCGCTCTATCACCGCGGCGATTCGCGCGGACTGCGAATCCTGCAATTCAGAGGCATCGCTGTGATGCCAGAAGAAGCCCATGCATGGGCTGCCCTCAATCCCCTTCAGTTATCGGGCGCAAACCGTGAAGGCGTTGTCGCCGATTCCAAGGAATTCCAGAAATGAACAAGCATCTCTATCGGATTGTCTTCAACAAGGCGCGCGGGGCGCTGATGGCCGTGGCTGAGATCGCCAGCAGCCAAGGCAAGAAAGCAGGAACGACCGGCATGCCCGGCGCATGCGCTTCCGAACTTTCCATCCGGTTGCTTTGCTTCTCCGTGATGCTGGCCATTGGTTCGGTGAGCATGGTTGCCAATGCGCAGATCGTTGCCGACCCCGGCGCGCCACGTGGGCAGCAGCCGACGGTGCTAAATGCCGGCAATGGGGTTCCTCTGGTCAACATCCAGACTCCAAGTGCTGCAGGCGTTTCGCGCAACACCTATGGCCAGTTCGATGTGGGCCAGCCAGGTGCCATCCTGAACAACTCGCGTACCAACACGCAGAGCCAATTGGGAGGTTTCGTTCAGGGCAACCCATGGCTGGCGAATGGCACGGCCCGGGTGATCCTCAACGAGGTGAATGCCAGCAATCCCAGTCAACTGCGTGGCTATGTCGAGGTAGCGGGCGACCGGGCCCAAGTCGTCATTGCCAATCCTGCCGGCATCAGCTGCGGCGGGTGCGGCTTCATCAACGCGAATCGGGTGACCCTCACGACCGGCACGCCTATCCTCAATGGCGGAAGTTTGGATGGATACCGGGTACAGGGCGGATCCGTGAACATCATCGATGGCGGGTTGGACGCCAGCCGGGTGGACTACACCGACATCATCGCGCGGTCGGTGTCGGTCAATGCGGGCATCTGGGCCAACGCGCTCAAGGTTACCGCCGGCGCCAATGAGGTGACTGCAGACCATAGCCAATCGTCACCCGTGTCGGGGACTGGCGCCGCACCGCAATATGGCATCGACGTTGCCGCGCTGGGTGGCATGTACGCGGGCAAGATCACCTTGGTTGGAACGGATGCCGGCGTTGGGGTGCGCAATGCCGGTCAGATCGGCGCGACGGCAGGTGACGTGATCGTGACGGCCGACGGCCGTCTGGAAAATCGGGGGCGTCTCACGGCCAGCGCAGGCGTGCGCGCAGATTCCAATGGCGGCATTGCCAACAGCGGTACGGTGTACGCCCAGGGGGATACCCAACTCAACAGCCGGGGTGACATCGACAACACGGGCACGATCGTTTCGGGCGGCAACACACAGATCGCAGCCGCGGGCCCCGCGGGCAAGGTCAACAGCCACGCGGGCTCCGTCATGGGGGCGGGCGTACAGGCGGACGGCACGCTGGGTGGCAACGCCTCACTGCAAGTGCGCTCTGACAACCAGTTGGCTGCGCAAGGGCAGAACCTGGCCAGTGGCGACGTTGTGCTGGAAGGCGCAGACCTTGAACTGGCAGGGAGTCAGACCAGTGCCGGCAATCTCGCGTTGACTGCGCGCACTGGAGGGATTGATGCGAGTGGCGCGAGTCTGTTCGCACGTCAGAGCTTAATTGCCAGTGCGGCCCGCACCTTGAGCACCGATGGCGCTAGCGCTTCGGCGCAGCAGTTGCAGTTGGCGGCGAGGGACTTGTCGAACGTGGGCGGCGAGATTCTGCAGACCGGTGCGGGAGACTTGTCGGTGCGCTTGCCCGGAACTCTGGATAACACGCGCGGGCGTATCGCGTCCAACAGTGCGGCGCTGTCCCTTGGTGCGCAGGCGCTCGTCAATGTGCAAGGTCGCATTGAGCATGCTGGCGCAGGGGATCTGACTGTCGACGCGAACACGGTAGATGGTGCGCAGGGCACCATCGTCACCAACGGCGGTCTGGCGTTGAGGACTCAGACGGCTACGCTTGACGGCGCGAACACCGTCGCGAATCGCGTGCAGATCGATGCCGCCAATTTGTCCCATCGGGGGGCGACATTGGTGCAGACGGGAACCACTGCGGGTGCCGTCAAGGCAAGCAATCGGCTGGACAACAGTGGTGGGACGATCGCTTCCAATGGCGATATCGCTGTCGCTGCAGGCGATTTGAAGAACCAGGGCGGGACCATTCAGACCTCTGGAGGATCGCTCGATTTGCAAGCCTCCGGCACGGTGGACAACGGCGCGCAAGGCCGCATCAGTGCAGCGGGGAATGCCACCGTCAATGCCGGCTCGCTTCTTAACACTGGCGGCACGCTCACGGCCGGTGAGAGCTTGCAAGTGCAGGCGTCCGGATTGCTCAACAACGAGCGGGGAGTGATCGCCGCAAATGGTCTTGCCGATATCAGTGGCGCATCGGTCAAGAACGCGGGCGGGCGCTTGGGCTCGACGCAATCCGGACTGCGCGTCACTGCGACCAACGGAGCGATCGACAACACGTCGGGCCGACTGGAAGCTGCACAGAACGTTGACATCAATGCTAGTGGTCTGATGAACGGTCAGGGCACGGTCGCGGGCAAGGATGTGACAGTGGACACCCGCGGGCAAACGCTGGACAACACTGGCGGGGTTCTGCTGGCCCGGGGTACCCTGGATGTGCAGAGCGGCAAGCTCGTCAACAACGCCGGGGCCCTGCAAGCAGCAGGGGGGCTTTCTGTAGATACGAACGGGCAAGCGCTGGTCAATACGAATTCGGGTACAGCAGGTGGCATTCTGGGCCAAAGTAGCGTGGCCTTGCGCACCGGAGAACTGGACAATCAAGAGGGATTCATCGGAGCCAAAGGGGCGTTGACTGTAGAGGCCACGCAGATCGCCAACACCCAGGGCGGTCAGATCAGCGGGGAACGCACCGTGCAACTGGCCGCCACCGGCCTGGACAATCAGGGTGGCAGCGTTCAGGCGATGGGCGCCACCACGATCGACGTAGGCTCAGGTACTGTCGATAACCAGGGTGGTCTGCTGCGCTCGGGGGATGTCATGGATATCCAGGCAGGGCGGCTGGACAACGCCGGCTCCTCCGGTGCGAATCAAGGGGTGGGCGCACGCCATGTGGCTGTCACTGCGGATCAGGTGAATAACCGATCAGGCAACATTCTCGCCGACGAGACGCTTTCCATCACTGGTTCTGGCTCCGTCAACAACGCGCAGGGAACGATTTCCTCGGGCCAAGAGTTGCGCATACAAGATCGCAATACGGCAGCGAAGACGCAGACCGTAGTTAACACGGGCGGCACCCTCATTGCCGGCAAGTCGCTGGCTGTCGACAGTGCCGGCCTCTCCGGCGATGGGCGAGTGCTGTCGCAGGGCGATCTGAGCTTGGGCCTGACCAGCGACTTCACCAACACAGGGGAGGTCCAGGCCAACGGCAACGCTTCCGTGCAGACATCTGGGCGAGTGACCAACCAAGCTGTGATGCGGGCTGGCAAGACGCTGACCGTATCCGCGGCCGATATCGACAATCAAGTGGGTGGAGACATCAGTGCCGCAACGACCAGTCTTCGCGCGCAAAACGCTGTCACCAACCGTGGCTTGATTGATGGCGGTCAGACCCACATCGATGCTGGCACCATCAATAATCTGGGCACCGGCCGCATTTACGGTGACCACGTGGCGATTCAAGCGGGAACGCTGAATAACGACGTCGAAGCTGGCAAGGCCGCCGTTATCGCCGCCCGCGAACGCCTGGATATCGGCGCACAGACTATCAACAACCGGGAACACGCTCTGGTGTTCAGCGGCGGCGATATGGTGATCGGCGGAACCTTGGATGCCGATCGCCTGGCTACCGGGTCCGCCGGGACCGTGAACAACAACAGTGCTTCTATCGAGGCGCTCGGCGACTTGGTGCTGGCTGCCGGTCGCGTCAACAACACCGACGAACACTTCGCCACCGCGGTGGAGCAAGGGCCCACGGAGCGGGTGATCGAGTACCAAGGCTCGGGTTCCCCTAATCGTTACAAGCCAGGGGATCCCGACGTCTATGTCTATAACGACGAGTCAGATCACCTGCACACCCCAGAGGGTAACTTCGAGAGTTGGACCAAGTACGAGTACGACCGCAGTACCTCGAAGACAGTCATCACCCATGCGGATCCGGGAAAGATCACCTCGGGTGGCGCCATGCGCATTGATGCTGACACGGTGTTCAACGACAAAGGGCACATCATCGCTGGCGGGGCGTTTTCGGGCCGCATTGGCAGCTTGACGAACGCGATGGTCGACGGGGAGAGTACCGTCACCGACCGGGGAACTGCCACATCGTTCTGGCGTGACCATGAAAAGGGACGAGATCGTACGGGAAGCTCCAGGACCGCCTACGCGCCACCATCCGCCATCGAGCCTATCAAGCTCATGCCAACGGTGTACAAGGAGTTCACCGCGCCCAGCGCCAGTGGCACACAGATCAGCGGCCTTACTGTTGGCAATGTTTCTCAAGCCGCGCAGGGCTCGGCTCCCGCGGCCGTGGCAATCGGCAATGGGCGCACTGTTGCGCCCATCACTGAGGTGGCGGCCGTGAATGGCATCTCGGGTGGACAGGCTGCTGTGGTTCGCACGGGGGGGGCGAGCACGGTGCTTCCGGACAATGCGCTGTTCCGTTTGAATCCAAGCCCCACCGGGGGCTACCTCGTCGAGACCGATCCGCGTTTTGCAGATTACCGAACCTGGTTGTCATCCGACTACATGCTCTCGCAACTGCGCCTTGAGCCGGACGCGCTTCAAAAACGGCTGGGGGATGGGTTCTACGAGCAGAAGCTGATTCGAGAGCAAGTGGCCCAACTCACCGGGCGGCGTCTTCTGGATGGCTACGCCAGCGACGAAGCGCAGTACCGCGCTTTGCTCGACGGAGGCGTCACCTACGCTAAGGAATGGGGCTTGCGTCCGGGCGTGGCGCTGACTCCTGCCCAAATGGCGCAACTCACCAGCGACATCGTTTGGCTGGTCGAAAAGGAAGTCAAATTGCCTGATGGGGCGACGACCCGGGCGTTGGTGCCGCAGGTTTATGTCCGTGTGAAGCCCGGAGATATCGATGGTTCAGGCGCCTTGATGGCGGGTCAGACGGTGAACTTGAACGTATCGGGTGACCTGATCAACCGAGGCAGCATCGCGGGCCGGGATGTGGTGGCGATCACTGCAGAGAACATCAAGAACCTGGGGGGCCGGATCACTGGAGGGGACGTAGCCCTTCAGGCGCAAACCGACCTCTCTAACTTGGGCGGCATCATCGACGGCAACCAGAGCCTGGCGGTCAGGGCGGGGCGTGACCTGAACGTGGAAACCACGACGCGCAGCAACAGCAACGCGCAGGGCAGCATCACAAATGTTGGCCGGATGGCGGGGCTTTATGTCACCGCGCCGTCGGCGGGTGTTTTGGTCGCGTCGGCAGGTCGTGATGTGAATCTGTTGGCTGCGCAGATCGGCAACGCCAGCAACGGCGGGCAGACGGTGGTGGCGGCAGGCAATGACCTGAACTTGAAAACCGTCGAAATCTCCAACTCGCAGTCCCTTCAGTGGGATGGCAAAAACTGGCGCAAGGACAGCACACAGCAGGAGGTCGGAGCTTCGATCCAAACCAACGGCGACCTGCGATTGTCTGCGGGCAACGATCTGACCGCGCGGGGAGCTCAAGTAACCAGCGACAACGGCGCTCTCGTCGCGACTGCGGGTAACAACGTGCAGCTTCTGGCTGCGCAGACGTCACGCGAGGTGGATGAAGCCCACCAGCACAAGAGCCGGAGCGGCTTTCTGTCGAAGAAGACCATCACGACCCGCGATACGCTGTCGGAGACGACGGCACAAGGTTCAACGCTGTCTGGAAACATTACCTATGTCCAGGCCGGCAACGACATCGATGTTGTCGGAAGCAATGTGGTGTCTACGGCCGGAACCACTCTGATCGCCAAGAACGACGTGCGTATCGAAGCCGCAAGAGAGACGGCAGACGAGCGCCATCTGCGGGACGTGAAGAAGAGCGGGATCTTCAGCAGCGGAGGCATTGGCTTCACCATCGGCAAGCAGCAACAAAGCCAAGACAACCGGGATGTCAGCGGAACAGCCGCAGCTTCAACCGTTGGCTCCACCGACGGCAGCGTTGCCATCGGCGCGGGCAAGGCATATCAGCAGGTCGGGAGCAACGTGCTTGCGCCGAAGGGCGACATCGCCATTCAGGGCGAAACCGTCGATATCGTCGAAGCACAGGAGAGCATTCGTAACACGCAGGAGTCGAAGTTCAAACAGTCGGGCCTGACTGTTGCTGTCACGGCCCCGGTCATCTCCGCCATTCAGACGGCTCAGCAGATGAGTCGAGCAGCCGGCGAGACCAAGGACGCCCGCATGCAAGCGCTGGCTGGCGCCACGACGGCATTGGCGGGCAAGAACGCTGTGGATGCTGTTACAGCGGACCCCCAAGCGGCGGGGGGTATCGGCATCTCGATTACCGTGGGGAGCTCCAAGAGCGGTAGCAAGAGCACTCAGGACGTCACCCAGGCGGCTGGATCACAGGTCGCGGCTGGCGGCGACGTGAGCATCCGCGCCGCTGGCGCTGGACAGAACTCCGATATCACGGTGCAAGGCAGCGACATCAAGGGAGGCGGAGACGTCGCGCTGAAAGCCGACGGTGATATTGAGCTGCTGGCCGCCCGCAACGCGAGCGAAATGCAACGCTCTTCCAGCAGCCAAAGCGCGGGCGTCGGGGTGGCCATCACCGTGGGCTCCGGCGGCGCGGCATTCGGGATCACGGCGAACGCCAGTGGATCGCGTGGCAAGGGCGAGGGTACAGACGTCAACTGGACCAATACCCACGTTACCGCCGGAAATCGGCTCACCTTGGAGTCGGGCGGTGACACGACGTTGCGCGGCGCAGTGGCCAGCGGCAAGCAGGTTGTTGCCGATGTCGGGGGCAACCTGAATTTGGAAAGCCTGCAAGACACCAGCACCTATCACTCCAAGGACCAGAGCCTGGGCGGTAGTGTGACCTTTGGCGCTGGGTTCTCAGGAAGTGTCAACTACAGCCAGCAAAAGATCGACAGTGACTTTGCAAGCGTCACGGAGCAGTCGGGCATCCGAGCTGGTGACGGGGGCTTCCAGGTCAACGTGGGTGGCAATACGGATCTCAAAGGGGCCGTCATCGCCAGCACGGACAAGGCCGTTCAGGATGGCGCCAACAGCTTGGTCACCGCGACGCTCACACAGAGCGATATCCAGAACCGAGCCGATTACAAAGGCAGCAGCTTGGGAATCGGTGGCGGTTACAGCGTGGGCAATGGCGGGATGATGCCGATCGGCGGTTCAGGTGCAGCATCGTCCGGCGGAGTTGGCACGAATCAGCAAGGCCAGGCCACCACTGGCGGCGACAAGGTGCCGGGCAGCAATCTGCCCACCAGCGGGAACTGGAGCGTCGCACCGCCGGTTGTAATGGGCGCGGAGGGCAGTGCTAGCACCGTCACGGGCAGTGGGATCAGTGGTGGGGCCATCCGTATCACGGACGAATCTAGGCAGCAGGCGCTCACGGGTAAGGATGGCGAGCAGACGGTCGCCAGCATCAATCGCAACGTCAGTACCGAGCGTGACAACAGCAATGCCCTCAAACCAATCTTCAACGAACAGGAGATCCAAGCCGGCTTCGAAATCACCGGTGCCTTCCTGCGCGAAGGAAACGTGTTTCTGGGCAACCGTACCAAAGAGGCTCAAGAGAAAGAGCGATTGGCAACAGATCCGAACGCCCGAAATCCAGATGGAAGCCTCATAACCCCTGAGCAGCGTGCTCAGTACGCGCGACAGGCACGGGAGATTAATGACAACTGGGGACCTGGAGGCACGTATCGGCAAATTGCCACAGCGCTGATGGCAGGCGCTGGGGGCAATGTGACCGGGGGGGTGGGGAACTTCGTTCAGAACAGCGCCGTGGCCTACCTACAGACACTGGCCGCTAATCAAGTCAAGCAAATCGCGGATGCATTGGACAGCGATACCGCCCGCGCGGCGCTGCACGCTGTCGTTGGTTGCGCTGGCGCAGCCGCCTCCAGTCAGTCGTGTGCGGTTGGTGCTTTGGGCGCTGCGGGGGGCAGCATCATCAACAACCTGCTCGACCAGATCGACAGGGACAGCGTTACGCCGGCAGACAAAGAGGTTCGCTCAAACCTGGTTAGCAGCCTGGTGGCGGGCATCACCGCTGCGGCAGGGGGGAATGCTGCAACCGCCGCAAATGCTGCCCGCATTGAAACGGAAAACAACCGCTTGGCGACCTCCGCAGAAGTTAAGCGCATCCGACAGCTTTCGAAGGGCGATCCCAAGACCGAGGCTCGCCTGACAGCTGCGATGTGCGCGTTGATTCACTGCGAGCGTGAGTACCCTGAAGGAAGCCAAGCCTACGAGTTCTATAAGAGCCTGTCGGATCTTGGTGCAAGCGAATCCTTCAAGGACGAGCGTGCGCTGCTGGCCAGTCAGAAAGATCTGCAACTGCGAGCAGGCATCTTCCGTGGTGTGAATGTGCAACCCCTTTTCACTTATGACTGGAAAGACAGTGTCGGGGATGCAACTGCACGAGTGGACAACGAGTATCAGTTGAGCACGCGGGCATTTGGTGGACTGCAGGCGGTCGGCGGGGGGGCAAGTGCCTTGGCTGGGGGGTCGATTGCCGCAGGTGGTGCCGCTGCTTGCGCGCCGACGGCGGGAGCAAGTTGTCTGGCAGCTGCTGGTGGCGTCGCACTGACGTTCTGGGGCTTGGATCAGTACAAAGCTGGCGTAACAACGATGATCAGTGGGCAGCCTCAAGCGACTGTCGGCGGCATCGTTCTACAGCAAGTTTTTGGTATTTCTCCCGCAGCGGCTGAGCTGCTGTACGGTGTGGCCGGTGGCGTTGGAGGAATTGCAGGGGATCTTGCGCTGCTGAACCGGGCGGGACAGGGCGTGAAAACTGCAGGCTCTGCACTCGGTAATGCGGAAAGAGGTGTCCTGACAGATGCGAATTTTGCCCAGAATAGAATTAGGTCTGATAGAGCCTTCAGTCCGGATGGTCAAAAAGTTTACTCAGGATTGGCGGGTAGACCAATCACAACCGTAGATGATTTGGCCGAAGCGTTGAGAAGCGGGGTTATAAAGCCGAGTCAGCTTCCGGTCGATTACGTGGAAATGAATGGAACCCGACTGATTTTGAATACACGGACCTCGACTGCTCTTGAGCAGGCTGGGATTCCCCGTAATCAGTGGTTTGGACGAAATCAAACCGGCGTTGAGGCATACCCTGGGAAGACTTTCAACGACTTGGCCGCAGATCAATTGAAGAACAACAACCTCCCGCCGACGGGCGCGGAACAACTTAAATCAGTACGCCGATGAGAATTGCTCAGCCAAAGTTAGTATTTAATCCCTACGAATGGTTGCCGGGTTATGGCGAGTCGAAGGTGGCATTTCGCTCAAGCGGGGGTGATGCATTAATTGAAATTGAGTACGAAAGGGATACCCTTGATGCTGATGAAAACGAGGTCGTTCTCAATATAAGAAGAGAGATCATTTTTAAAGGTGCCTCTGTTTTTCTTCGGCTTCCTTTTCCAAGTGCGGAGATTTTCCGATTTGATGGTGATCCAGACGAATTTCGGCTTGGGAGCTTAACGGAGTTCACTGATTCCGAGTTGGTCGAGGCAAGCGCTCGGGATCGACTCGCAGTCGCAGGCCACTCGCCCCATCGATTGCGGCACTTCAGCATTCAATTCTTGTCGGAGAACGTTGCTTTCCATGTGCTGGCAGAGGATGTCTCACTGTCCAGCGAGATTGTTATTGATTAATCTGCCTTTAGTATGCGTTCTGGGGGTACATGGTTTGTAAGCCAAACCCCGTTATCGGCTTGATAAAATTTCATGCCTCCTTTGTACATTTGGAGCGCTTCAATCTTCAAGATTGCAGGAGTTCCGTATCTCTGTCCGACGGCAAGTGCTGTTTGTACATCACTTGATAAATGTACGTGGTGGCGAGAGCCCGCAACCAACCCTTGCTGCCAGATTGAATCCAAGAAGCGTGTAGCAGTGCCGTGGTAAAGAAATTCGGGAGGCTCTTTTTCTGTGTGCTGGATGCTCACTTCTGACGTTGAGTGACCCTGTACAGCGCGGATGCGCAATCCATCATCGGAAATGCTGAAGCGTTTTTTATCGCTGCTGCTAACGACTGCTTGGATTAGGGGGGTGTCGATGGACTGGCCGTGTTTGGCTGCGCCATCAATTAATTCATCTATGCTTGCCCAGCCTTCGATATCTAGTTGTAAGCCTATTGCTTGGGGCTCATGTCTTAAGACATAACTGAGAAACTTGCTGGTCTCATTGAGTTTTTTGGTGTTCATGTCTTCTACAGGTGCGAATGCTGGGTGGATGGGTAAGTTTAGCCTATGGCGTGGTTTGGGCGTGCCTTTTTGACTGCGACCACGTGAGTTAGGAAGCTGGATTGACTGGTTTCTATCCTCTTGTGGCTCGCTTGAACTCAATTTAAGAAGCTCTTTTTGGGACGCCGGGTTTTTTGTCCTGCGGAGTTGGGGGAATTCTGAAGCTTTTCTACGATGACTAGATGCGCTCGGGCAAAGATCTCTAACCAAATGGTGAGCGCTTTGAGCGCGGTGGAGCGGAGAGTGCTCAGATGCCCCACAAGCCCTAGCCGACGGATGTCTGCGATAAGGCTGTCTTTCGTTGGTTTCGTTTGTTGCGCTGCTTGCGTTCGGCCCCACTGATTGTCAAATTTCGATGGCACCTATAAAATCCGAGCACGACTGGCTTTTGGTGCACGCGACCGAGGCCTTCCGCACTTCTGGCCGCGCCACAGTAACTCGAACAGTAGCGCAAAAGGAGGGAAATGAAAGAAGTGGATCTGATGCGGGGAATTGAGATTCTCTCAATCCGTCCCAGACCATCGAAAGGCTAGGCCATTAATTAAAATAGAAAGCTTTTCAGTCTTGAATTACATTGGGTCGGCGATTGAATGAGCCGACCAGGTCCATCACTCGTGCATGGCTATTAAGTTGCATTCTGCCAAGCTTATCGGCGGCGTACTTTCATCGGTTTATAGCCCAGCCCTTTCGTTTTACTCCGGCATCCAGCGAACGTGCAGCGAGGTGTATCTGGTCAGCTAATGGCCCAACAGTAAGTGAAGGCGTCATCGCGAGAGGCTTCGGTGTGGCTGTGTCCCTCTTTTTGACAGCGTTGGTGCTGATATAGGACGGCAGATGAGCATGCAGAATCCTCGTTGTCTCAGTATCACGTGGGCCTCGTCGCCTATAATCGCCAGGCGTTGGAATGCAACGCGTTCACCACGGAGCGATGCCTTGCTGCGCCACGTTGCTATTGCCTGCGTTTCGTTGCTGTGTGCCGGCGCGGCCTGGAGCGATGAGTGGTTCACCGTCCACGGGTATCCCAACCAGCCCCAAGATGATCTGGTGGAGGTCAACCCTACCGCCGTCGACATGAGCGGGCAGCAGGTGGTGTCGTTGCGGGTTTCCCGTAAGAATGTGCGCACCAGCTTCCAAGGGCATCGGTACCGCTCCTACTTCGGTACGGCAGTGATCGATTGCACCGCCCGCCGCGGCTGGTATCTGGCCAACCGTTACTACCTGCAGCCGATGTGGGGCGGACCGATGACGGCCGAGGAGTCTTTCCGCCCCGGCGAGGCCCCCGTGGCCTTCAAGGACATGCCCGGCGATGCCGCCCGCAAGATCGTGCAGGCGGCCTGCAGCCGGAAGGCGCGCTCCTGAGGCGACCGTCGCTCAGAACAGGTTGAACCGCCAAGCCGCGTAGGCCAGGCCCGCCAGCACCACGGCGCCAAGGGCCAGCGCCCACGCGCCGCCGTGCGACTCCGCAAAGGGGTCGTCCAGCATGCGGCGTGCGTTGGGCGGCACGTGCGCCGTTTGTGAGAGCGAACTGCCCAGCCGGGTGTTGATCCGCATGCGCCCGTTGATTGCCCAGCCGCTGGCGTCCAGGATCGGGCCCAGGCTGCGCTGGCGCAGCTTGAGCCACGCGATCAGCATGCTGGGGCCCGAGATGGCGAGCACGATACCCAACAGCGCCAGCGGAATCCATGGCCCCATGTCCACGAACTTGGCGAACACGCCGACCAGCACGGCGCTGATGCTGCCCAGCGCCACGCCGATGGCGGCCACGGTGCCCACGTCCGTGCGTCGGGGCGTCTCGGGGGCCGGAGCGGCTGCCGCGGCCGGGGCGTTCAGGTTCGTGTTGGCCAGGGTGGTGGCCGTGCTGCCCAGGGACTTCTCCACGCGCGAGTCGCTGGCCGCCGCGCGCTTGGCCACCTGCTCTTCGATCATGCGCAGGAACTTCTTGTAGGGCGAGAAGAAGGCCTGCGCGATGCTGGTGGGGTTCTCGATCAGCTTGGTGATGGTCGCATCCCAATCCCTGCCCTTGCGGTCGTAGAACACGCCATTGCGGCCGATGAACAGAAAGTCGACATCGCCGGCGGTGAAGGCCGCAACGATGGATTGCTTCTGCACCCCCTTCTTCGGATCGGTGCGCACGCAGTCGCAGTACGCCAGATAGGTCTTGGCCAGCCCCGCCAGCTTGGCATGCTTGGCGGCGTCGGCCACCTGCACGGTGAGGTCGCAGCTGCGGGCATCCAGGTACAGCGTGCCGGCCTGGAACACTGCGCCTTCGCGCTGGTAGAACGCCGAGAACGACACGAAGTTGTTCAGCAGCCGCAGCAGGTCACGCTTGAAGCGCAGCAGCCGCTCCAGCGCCAGCGTGTGGTCGTTGTGGGTTTTCTCGGCCTCGTCCTGGTCGATGAGCGCCATCACGCGCTGCTCGGCGTCGCCGTGCAGCACTTCGGCGAACGCCTTGTCGCCCTCGATGGCTGCCAGCGGTGTGGCGGGCTTGTCCGCCAGCCACTGCTGTGCCGGCCCCAGGGCCCCCTGCAGCTGTTGCCACTCCGCTTCGTTCAGCGTGTCCTTGCCGTCGCCCAGCAGCGGTGCCACGGCCTTGTGCTGGAACGTTGCCAGGGCCTTCGCCCAGGCGGGATTCACGCCGCGCAGCAGCGGCAGGCTGGTCGTGGGGCCGATCGGCGACACAGGGGCGACGGGCAGGGCCGCCATGGCTTTGGACGACAGCGCCAGGTCGCCTTCGGCCATGGCGGCATATTCTTCTTTCGACGGATTGAGCGCAGACGCTGCCCGCAGGTCGTAGGCCGCCAGACGGGCGCGCGCGAAGAAGTCATCGATCTTGCTGCGCACGGCGTTGAGCGCCAGGGCCGCATCCACCGTGCCCTCACCCAGCGGCAGATGGGCGGTGGCGCTGCGCGCACCGTCGCTCCACTGGCGCAGCTTGCGCACCTGGGCAAAGAAGGCTTCCGCACGCTCGCGGTCCACGCCGGCGGGCTGATCGTCTACGGCCTTGGCTTCGCCCTGCAGCTGCATGATCCAGCGGATGGTCTGGCGGGCCAGCGCGTCGTCGGCCGCCGTCTCGGTGCTCACCACGCCATCGCCGTTGAAGCGCATCTCGCTCAGCACCTCGCTGCGCTGCGACACGGTGGCCAAGTCGATGGACGTGGCGTCGGTTCGCCCGGCCAGTTCCAGGATGCGGCGCGCCTGCGCGGCAAGCGCGCGGCCCTCATCGGTATCGGCCAGCGCGTCGAGCATGAGCACATCGGACGGCTGCGCCAGCTCCTCCGGATCGCGCACCATGCTGCAGGCCCATGCGCAGGCCGCCAGCAGTTCGGGGGGGCGGATGCGTCCGTCGTGGTCGGTGTCGATGAGGTCCAGCGTGCGGGTGTCGAACTCGATGCCGCGTGTAGGGCAGGCCAGCGCCACCCACAGTTTCTGGTCCAGCTCCGGCAGGTGCGCGATGTCGGCGCCCGTGCGGATGATGACCTGGTCCACGCCTCCTGCGCGGAAGAACTGCCATGGGTGCTGCGGTCGTGCCTGCATCTGCGTGTGTACCTTGGAAAATGGGTTGGGAAGACCGTATTGGAACCCAGGCGCAGGCCCTGTAGGGCGATGGCGCAAATGCGGTTGCGCAGGTGACTTCGCCCTGCCATGCGCTTGGGCTACAGTGCCCGCATGGATGCATTCACCCGTTCGCTCAAGCTGTCCGGAGCCAGCAATTTCCGCGACCTCGGAGGTTATGTGGGGCTCGATGGCCGGCCGGTGCGTTGGCGCCGTATCTTCCGTTCCGACCATCTGGCTGCGCTCACGCCGCAAGACACCGCACTGCTTGCGAGCCTGCAGCTCTCGCGGGCCTTCGATTTCCGCGGCGCTGCCGAGCGCACCGCACTCGCGTACACCTTGCCCGATGTGGCCTACCACGCGCTGTCCATCGAGCCCACCGTTGTGCAACGGGCCAAGGACATGGCCCTGGCCGGCCAGCAGATCAGCGCAGCGATTGCCGTGGAGCTCATGCAGGACACGTACCGCGCCTTCGTCAACGACAACACCGAGCAGTTCGCCACGCTGTTCGCGCACCTGCTCGCCGACGACGCTCCGCTGGTGTTCCATTGCACGGCCGGCAAGGACCGCACCGGTTTCGCGGCGGCCCTCATCCTGTCCGCGCTGGGGGTCCCGCGCGATGTCGTCATGCAGGACTACCTGCTCACCAATACCCTGTACCTGCGCCCCGCCGGGTTGGCGGCCCATACCCCGGAAGAGGTGCTGAACGTGCTGTGGCGCGTGCAGGAGGAATTTCTGGAGGCGGCACTGCACGCCGTCGACCACGACCATGGCGGCATGCAGCGCTACCTCGCCGAGCGGCTGCGCGTGGGCCCGGCCGAGCTGCGGCGCCTGGCTGCGCTGTACCTGCAGCCCGTTGCGGGCTGATGCCCGTGGCCGCATGAAAAAAGCCGGCGCAAGGCCGGCTTTTTTCTTCGCGGTGTGCGCGGCGGCCTTGCAGGCCGCAACCCATCAGACCGTGGCGTCCTTCAGCTTCTTCAGCGCGCGGGTCTTGATCTTGACCGATGCGGGCTTGGCGGGGAACCAGCGCTCTTCGCCCGTGAACGGGTCCTTGCCGAAGCGCTTCTTCTTGGCGGGGATCTGCTGCAGGCCGATCTTCAGCAGGCCAGGCAGCGTGAATTCGCCGGAGCCCTTCTTGTGCACGGAAGCCAGGATGGCCGATTCCAGTGCGGCCAGCACTGCCTTGGCCACCTTGGGTTCCACGGAGGCTTGTTGGGCCAGGTGGGCGACCAGGGTGGTCTTGTTGAAGGTGTCCTTCAGGGGCTTCAGGGCTGCGGGTGCGGCCTTGGCAGCGGGGGCGGCCGCCTTCTTGGCTGCGGGAGCAGCGGCCTTCTTTGCAGGAGCGGCCTTCTTGGCGGCCGGAGCGGCGGCCTTCTTGGCTACGGGTGCAGCCTTGACGGATGCGGCCTTCTTTGCGGGTGCAGCGGTTTTCTTTGCAGTTGCCATGGTGTTGGTATCTCTTTAGGAATGTGGAACACGCCAGCGGTGCTGGTCGGCGGATTCTAGGTGTGTTTGTCTTTGCCAGTACATGGGGCAGGCGCAAATGGTTGCAGAAAACCCCGTGGAAACAGCCCATTCGGGCGGTTGGCGCGCTGGCGCACGCGTCCGCAGGGCCTGCGCAGCGCTCTTCGCACGACACCCGGGCAGGGCCGGATGCGCCGGCGCGTCATGCGCTTCAGAATGGTCCGCAGCGCGCAGGCGCCCGCCGCGGTCGCTGCTCATGCGCAGCACGGCCGGCGCGCGCGGCCCCGCATCCTTTCACGGAGACCTTGCACATGCAGACACCGCCGCCAGCGCCGGACTACGGTCGCTACGCCACCTTGCACATCACCCGGCGCGGCGCGCAGGGCCATGTGCTCGATATCCAGTTGAAGGCCCTCAACGGCAAGCTGCCGACCGCCGGGCACGACGGCCACCGCGAGCTGGCGGCCATCTGGCGCGACGTGGCCGACGACGACAGCGTGCGCTGCGCCGTGCTGCGCGGCGACGGCGCGGGTTTCTCGGGCGGCGGCGACCTGGCCATGGTGCAGGACATGACGCAGGACGACGCCGTGCGCCGCCGCATCTGGAAAGAAGCGCGCGAGCTGGTGTACCAGCTGATCAACTGCGACAAGCCCATCGTCTCGGCCATGCACGGGCCTGCGGTGGGCGCGGGCCTCGTCGCCGGCTTGCTGGCGGACATCTCCATCGCGGCGCGCAGCGCCAAGATCGTCGACGGCCACACGCGCCTGGGCGTGGCGGCGGGCGACCATGCCGCTATTGTGTGGCCGCTGCTGTGCGGCATGGCCAAGGCCAAGTACCACCTGTTGCTGTGCGAGCCGCTCAGCGGCGAAGAGGCCGAGCGCATCGGCCTGGTGTCGCTAGCCGTGCCGGACGAAGAGCTGCTGCCCCGCGCCTACGCGGTGGCCGACCGGCTGGCGGCCGGCGCGCAGACGGCCATCCGCTGGACCAAGTACGCGCTCAACAACTGGCTGCGCCAGGCCGGGCCCACTTTCGATGCCTCGCTGGCGCTGGAGTTCATGGGCTTTGCGGGCGACGAGGCGCGCGAAGGCGTGGCGGCGCTGCGCGAGAAGCGCCCGCCCCGGTTCTGAGCGCTGACGCCAGGACGCCACCTTCTCCGACGGGCGCGCGGGCCTTGCGCGCAGCGCTTGGCGTTAAGCTGTGCGGACCCGTTGTCCACCTTGCCAGGAGCAGCCATGAGCGACACCTCTCCCTTCGGTTTCGGGCGCTTCGTCCCCGGATTCGACTTCCTGCAGAACCTTGCCAAAGGCTCCGCCGCCGGCATGCCCTCGATGTCCCACTGGGTGGCGCCCACGGTCAGCGTGGAGGAGCTGGAAAAACGCATCGAGGAACTCAAGGCCGTGCAGTTCTGGCTGGAGCAGAACAGCCGCGCGCTTGCGGCGACCATCCAGGCGCTGGAAGTGCAGAAGATGACGCTGGCCACGCTCAAAGGCATGAACGTGGCCATGGGCGACCTGGCGGGAGCTTTCGCAGGCAAAGGTGCGGAGGCGTTTGCCCCTCCGCCCGCGGCGGCACCCACAGATCCTCGGCCAGCGCAGCCTGCGCAGGGCCACGGCGATGGCACCGATGAAGACGCCGACCGCATTCCGCCGGAGGACGTCGACGCTGACGCGGAAGGCCGCGCCACCCCCGGCGGCGTCGATCCCCTGCAGTGGTGGACCGCGCTGGGCACGCAGTTCCAGCAGATCGCCGCCAGCGCCCTCAAGGACGCTACGGCCCACCCGTCGGCGCTCGACGCCACGCGCGACATGGCCGCGCAGGCCCTCAAGACTGCGACCGGCATGGCCTCGCAGTTTGCCGCCCAGGGCGCTCAAGGCATGCAGGACATGCAGGACGCCACCCGCCGCGCCGCGCAGGCCGCAGGAGCCGCTGGATCGAAGCCGGCCGCCGCCCCCAGCAAGAAGAAACCCGCGCGCAAGGCGCCCAACCAGGGCACCGCCAGCCGGCGTACGGCCGCTGCGGCGCCGGCCGCGCCCCGCGCCCGCAAGGCCGGCAC
>JAEWPH010000002.1 GCA_023460715.1 Pseudomonadota bacterium
GGGCAGGGCGTGACGGTCAACGTCGTCTCGCCCGCCGCCACCGCCACCGGCATGCTGAGCGACCCGGCCCGCGCGGGCAGCGCGCCGCGCCTGCCGCCCATCGGCCGCCTGATCGAACCGGCCGAGATCGCCGCGCTGGTCGGCTTTCTTCTTTCAACGCCTGCCGCCGCCATCACCGGGCAGGACATCGCCATCTGCGGGGGCTCTTCGCTCGCCCGCTGATCCCTCTCTCTTTTTTCTCGCTTTCTCAACCGCCACGACCACCATGAAAATCGTCGATATCCGCGAATCCACCCGTCCCATCAAGTCCGACATCCGCAACGCGTACATCGACTTCTCCAAGATGACGCTGAGCCTGGTGGCCGTGGTCACCGACGTCATCCGCGATGGCAAGCCCGTCATCGGCTACGGCTTCAACTCCAACGGCCGCTACGGGCAGGGCGCGCTGATGCGCGACCGCTTCATCCCGCGCGTGCTGGAGGCCGAACCCGGCAGCCTGCTGGACGACACCGGTGAGAACCTGTGCCCGCACAAGGTCTGGGCCCGCATGATGATCAACGAGAAGCCTGGCGGCCACGGCGAACGCTCCGTGGCCGTGGGCACCATCGACATGGCCGTGTGGGACGCCGTGGCCAAGATCGCGGGCAAGCCGCTGTTTCAGCTGCTGGCCGAGCGCTACGGCAACGGCACGCCGGCCAACCCGCGCGTGTTCGTCTACGCGGCCGGCGGCTACTACTACCCCGGCAAGGGCCTGGACGGTCTCAAGAAGGAAATGGAAAGCTACCTGGCCCGCGGCTATTCGGTGGTCAAGATGAAGATCGGCGGCGCCACGCTGGCCGAAGACTGCGAGCGCATCGAGTCGGTGCTGAAGATCCTCGGCCCCGGCCAGCAATTGGCTGTGGACGCCAACGGCCGCTTCGACCTGCAAACCGCCATCGACTACGGCCGTGCCCTGTCGCAGTACCCGCTGTTCTGGTACGAAGAGGCCGGCGACCCGCTGGACTACGAACTGCAGGCCAAGCTGGGCGAGGTCTACAAAGGCCCCATGGCCACGGGCGAGAACCTGTTCTCCATGCAGGACGCGCGCAACCTCATCCGCCACGGCGGGATGCACAAGGACCGCGACTGGCTGCAGTTCGATTGCGCGCTGAGCTACGGCCTGGTCGAGTACCTGCGCACGCTGGACATGCTCAAGGAACACGGCTGGTCCCCCAGCCGCTGCATCCCGCACGGCGGCCACCAGATGTCGCTGGCGATTGCCGCTGGCCTGGGCCTGGGCGGCAACGAAAGCTACCCCGACCTGTTCCAGCCCTACGGCGGCTTCCCCGATGGCGTGAAGGTCGAGAACGGCTACGTCACGCTGCCGGCGCTGCCGGGCATCGGCTTTGAGGGCAAGTCGGACCTGGCCGCGGAGATGCGCGCGCTGGCATCTTGAGGGTGAAATAAGGCGCTAGCGCTTATGGAATAAGCGCAGGCAGCTATCAATTTTGATAGCCCGTCGCCCAGAGGATGCTGGCCGGCCCCGCAAGGCGCTGCCGGCCACCGGCACCGCGCCCTGAAGCCGCGTCGGTCAGCGGCGGCGGCGCACCTGCGAGTCGCCGAAGATCAACCGCTGCGGCATGGGCATGCCGATGAAACGCTCCGGAAAGATCGGCGCGGGCGCACTGGCCTGGTCGAGCAGGGCCAGGTGCTCTTCGCTCAAGGTCAGCGCCAGGGCCTTCAGGTTGTCCTGCGCCTGCTCCACCGTGCGGGCGCCCATCACCGGGGCCGTCACGGCCGGCTGGGCGAGCGTCCAGGCAATCGCCACCTGGGATGGCGTGGCGCCGATCTCCTGCGCCACCCGGCCCACCGCATCGGCAATGTCCAGCGCGCGTGCGGTCATGTGGCCCGACGAGGCGATCACGCCCTTGCGCGAAGCCGACACACCGGCCTCGGCCTGCTGCGCCAGGTCGGCCCGCCCGTACTTGCCCGTCAGCACGCCGCCGCCCAGGGGTGACCAGGGCAGCACGCCCAGGCCCAGTTCGGCCGCCATGGGGATGAGCTCATGCTCCACGGTGCGCTCCAGCAGGCTGTACTCGATCTGCAGCGCCACCAGCGGCGCCCAGCCGCGCAGGTCGGCTATGGTCTGCATGCGGGCGATCTGCCAGGCCGGCGTGTTGCAGATGCCTACGTACAGCACCTTGCCGCTGCGCACCAGATCGTCCAGGCCGCGCATCACCTCGTCGGGCGAGGTGGTGAAGTCCCAGGCGTGCAGGTACAGCAGTTCGATGCGGTCGGTGTCCAGTTGCCGCAGGCTGGCCTCCACCGATCGCATGAGGTTCATGCGGTGGTTGCCGCCCGAGTTCGGGTCGGCCGGGTCGCGCGCCATGGTGAACTTGGTGGACAGCACGAGCCGGTCGCGCCGGCCCTTGATCAACTGGCCCAGCATGCGCTCGGAAGCCCCGCCGGTGTAGTTGACGGCGGTGTCGATGAAGTTGCCGCCGTGCTCCACATAGAGGTCGAAGATGCGGCCGGCTTCGGTGCCATCGGCGCCCCAGCCCCATTCGGTGCCGAAGGTCATGGTGCCCAGGGCAATGGGCGAGACGCGCATGCCCGATCGTCCGAGCAGGCGGTAGTGGTTGAGTGCGTTGGGAGATGGCATGTTTAGAGCTCCTTGTCATGCAACGGGTCGTTGAATGACTTCAGTTTGGCCCGCATGCCTCTGCATGGCGTAGAGCGTTCGTCTCTGGTTCTTGCACGATCCTCCAGCGGGCAGTTCGCGCGCCGCGCGGCGGGTGGACAATGGCCGCCATGCACCCGCTCGCCACCCTTGTCGAACTTCTGGGCCGCCATGCCGCCACCGATGGCACCCATGCCACGGCCATCCCCGGTGTGTCGTTGGTGCGTGCCTCGGAGCCGACCCTGCCCATGCCCGTGGTCTACGAACCCACCATGTGCTTGGTGGCCCAAGGCCGAAAGCGCGCGCTGCTGGGCGCCACCAGCTACGTGTACGACGCGGCGCGTTACCTCATCGCCTCGGTGGACCTGCCCGTCACCGGCTCGGTGATCGAGGCCAGCGCGGAGCTGCCCTATCTCTGCCTGGTGCTCGATCTGGACATGGCGCTACTGAGCGACCTGGCATTGCGCCACCCCGCGCCCGAGAGCAGCGGCATGCTGCCGCCGCGTGGCATCGGCCTGGAGCAGACCACGCCGCAGCTGTTGGAGGCCGCCGTGCGCCTGGCCGCGCTGATGGATACGCCGGCCGACATCGCAGAACTGGCGCCGCTGGTTCAGCGCGAGATCCACTACCGCCTGCTCACCGGCCCAGGCAACGGCCTGGTGCGGCAGATGGCCCAGGCCAACAGCCACCTGAACCAGATCGCCCGCGCCATCGCCTGGCTGCGCGAGCGCTACGCGCAGCCGTGGAGCATCGACGACCTGGCCCAGGTGGCCGGCATGAGCCGCTCCAGCTTCCACGCACACTTCAAGGCCGTGACGTCCATGAGCCCCCTGGAATTCCGCAAGCAGTTGCGCCTGCAGGAAGCCCGGCGCCTGATGGTGGCGAAATCCATGGACGCCGCCAACGCCGGCTTTCATGTGGGATACGAAAGCCCTTCGCAGTTCAGCCGGGACTACGGGCGCGCGTTCGGGATGTCCCCGGCGAAGGATGCGCAGCGGCTTCGGGTTGGGGCGCGCTGATCATTGAAGCTGCAACTCGGCCAGAGGCGCGCCATGGCTTTGCCGATCGGACGGAACTGAATGGCGAGAGGGGGGAACGGCTGCTCCATTCTGCTGCTGCTGCTGCTGCTGCTGCTGCTGCTAGGCATCGGCTTCGAGGGCAAGTCGGACCTGATCGCCGAGATGCGCGCGCTGACATCTTGAGGGTGAAATAGGACGCTAGCGCTTATGGGGTAAGCGCTAGTAGCTATGAAATTGGATATGGCCGGTTTGTGGCCATCCCTTTTCTTTTTGCTGTAGCTGCATCCTGTTTGAGTGCTTCGACATGAGACTGTTATGCGGGGGGCGCCTTGGTATTCCGCGATCCACCTTACCTAGAACGGCCTAAAGGAGTCTTGGCACCCGGAGAACGCTTGCCCTGTCTGCTTTGGCGGTCCGGGTGGCGGTGGCCTTGGGCTGAGTGCCAAGTCAGCCTTGAAACGCCATATCTGATATGAAAGGACAAGCTCTCCAGAAGCGAAATCAGTCGCCAGGAGTAGGGGGGGCGTGAGCCACGTCCTCAGCCAAGTCATCGAGAACGGCAAATACGCCATCGAGATCATCGCGATAGAAGGCTGTGTACCCAGACGTATAGACGCATCGTCCGCTACGTTGGAGTTCAAGCCCCCGAATGTGTTCGCGATGCTCCAACCAGTACCTTCCCATCGCTTCCGGATTCAGCCCCCCCGGTAGTCCCGACTTGGTAGGTACATAACCATCATCATCTCGCCCCGTGTGAAAAGGGCTGGTCAAATTGGCGAGGCAATGATCGATGAACAGCAGCACGTTGTCGCCGTTGACCGCAGGACTAAAACAGAAGCCAAAGACGTACTCGTTCATCAACTTGGAGATGCCATCACCATCCTCGGCCCCGCTTTCATCGTAAAAGCCGCATCCGACGCCAGAGCCATTCGGGGGCAGTGCATTGCTGAGTTGATAGATTACGAACGACGCAGAAAAGGCGCGTGCTGCGGTGACTCGTCGGGCAATTGTTGTATCGCCATGTTCGGATTCGAGATCCAACGACGCTTGCTCATGAAGATGGAAAAAGGCCTGGCCCAGAAACGCTTCTACGGGAATTTCATTCGCCTCAGCAATGAAGTTCCGTCCAGCGTCGATGTAAGAACGCTTGAAAAGCGAAAAAACGCGCTGAGAGAGCTTTCTCATCCCTAGTAACGCCAGCCCGCTGACCAATCCGGACGTCGGAGCAGACATGTCCTGGTCGACGATGAGCGCTGTGTGTAGGTTGTACAGCTGACCACCGCGATCCGCCGAGCACTGCAACCTGAACACCATGAGATCGTTCCAACCCAGCACGCCGCGGTCTGCGCTAGCAAGTTGCTCCAGCAGGCCTTTACCAACGAAAGATTGCTCACCAAATATGCGCCAAGCGATCTCTATGACGTTCTCCGGACTGTTTGCCCTCCGTCGGCTAGCCGTACGGCCCCAACCTGCACGATCCAGCAGCCTTAGTAACGAGTAAATCGATCTCGGCCGCAGGCCCCGATCATCGTTATCGAGCGACGAATAGTGAGGCAAGCACTTGACCAGCGTTTCAATGGCGTCTTCGGCGGTCGCGCTGGTGAAGTCGTAGGCTTGATTGACCAATACTCGCCAGAATTGGTCATGGGCGTTCTCCGTTCGCTCCAACAAAAATTCCGCCTCTGAGAGTACTGAAGCGATGGATTGCCCCTGGCGGACTCGATCAACAGCTGATTGGTAGAGAACAAAAGTCTCTCGGGGCTCCGGCGCTGCGAAGCGCACCATGAGCTTTAGATAACTCTCCAGGTTTCTGGTGTTGGCCTCGTTGAAGCACGCCCGAGACCGTCGGACCGACTCTTCAATGTTGTGTTTGTCGCCCAACTCCAAGAATCCAACATCAAACAACTGTTCCAGCAAGAACTTGGCAGGGTCTGGGTACTCTTCCTTGACCTGTTTAAAAACCTCGGCATTCTTGAATCCTGGGTCGTCGTATTCCCAATGAACAGAGTAAGAACCACTGCGCCCCTCTGTCTCCTCGGAATATATGCGTCTGAACAACCCAGGATAGTTCAGATGCAGCAGCATCAGGTGAATGAGGTCGCGCTTGTTGAAATCAGTCCGTCCAAGATCGGTTTTCTCGATCTGCATGAGAAGGATGGCATTGATGAAGCGCTTGACCTTGCGTAGATCTCCGATCAATGGAAGGTACTTGGCAGCAGATTTACCGCTTAGGATTTCCGCAAGCTCATTGAGAACGGCTCCAAGCTTCACCATCGTGTCTGATGGCACGGACCCAAGCTGGCTTTCGCGGTTCTCCCAATTGCGCCGCAAGAAGTTCTGGATGCTTGAGCTGTCCACGAACAAGCTCAGTTTTACCGTTACGAACTTCTCAAGGAACTCACGCGCCCTGGATCCTTCCTCCTTGCCTCCGGCCAGTACCTCAGTGTCGTAGCAAAGGACATAGGTCGCTTGCGACAGCTTGAATGTGCGCCGAGTGGCAAACAGGACGTTGTTGACAGTCTTAGCGTCCAAACGATCCAAGTCGTCAATGACAACAATCACTCGTCGACCAATGCGACGAAGGACCTCGTCAATGTCGTCGAGCAGCTCATCCACGCTTTCCTGTGACGGCTCAAGTGAAAGCTTGAACCCCAAGAAAGAAACGTCCGCTTTCCCTTTGATTAGCCGAGAGTATCGTGAGGCTGCTGGACGGAACTCCGGTGCAAAGACCTTGTTCTGAATCGCAGCAGACAGATCGCGAATCAAGCGGTCGGCAAGATCTGGCTCCGACGCATACCGCAAGGGCTCAAATCGACAAACGATTACCTCATCTGCAGCTCGTTCCCAGTGGCGCTCTGCAAGATTGATGAAGCTGGTCTTGCCCACACCCCACGGGCCATCAACACCGAAAACCAATCCTGAATGCGCTCCGCTTGCGAGGACTGTCTCTGCAAATGACTTTGCTTGGGTCTTGTTGGAGAGCAGGTCGTCGTCCTCACGTCCGATCTCCTCGTCTGCAAGGAACCGGAGTTGTGAAGGAGTCTTGGTCCTCCTCGGCCAATGCCGCTGGATCAACGGAGACAAAAGCACTGTGCAAAACAGCAGAAGAACGATTGGCGCCCAATATGGGTCTGACGCTTTCAATGCTGTGTGAAACTTGGAAAGCCAAGGCATGATTAGCTCGTTTGACCAAGCCCCCAAGCACATCGCGATGAGTAGATCGAAACGTAGGCTTCGCCCCATTTGTATGGCAGAAATATGCGCGCCACGATTGAGCGCGTACGCAAGACAGATCGCCAGACAGAGGAGAATCAGAGTGACCCTTGCGCAAAGGGAAGAGTCGGCTATCGTGGGCGCAAATGAAGTTCCCAGATGGTAGGTTGCCCTCAAGACCTCTGTGGCGACTAAACCGACAATGAACATCTTGGTAAATACCAAGAGTTCGGGCATCTTCATCATGTGCGTTTTGGCCGCCATTCAATATTCCTCCCCGTGACGCGTTAGTGCTGAATACTTGTGGTGACTTGCGGGGCATTCTTGCGTACCTTTACATCCTGCACTGCCCGGAAAATCATCTGCTGCTCTACTCTGGCCACTGACCGCGCGCATCGATATTAGGCACGGCTCGGCATAACCGAGAAAACTCCGCAACCAGCAGCCTAGAGCAGCAGTTCAGCGCGTGGCATTGGGCGTACGGCATCAGTCCTTTTTCGCCTCCACCACCTTCACCAACACCCACAACGCCCGATTCAACGGCGTAGCCACCCCCAGCGCCGCCCCGCGCTGCACCACGTACCCATTGAGGTGGTCGATCTCGCTAGGCTTGCCGCGCGCCACGTCTTGCGCGGTGGATGACAACTGCCCTGGCATGGTGGCCGCGATGGCGCGCACGGCGGCCTGCACGTCGCCGGGGATGCGGATGCCGTCGGCCTGGGCCACGGCCAGGCATTCGGCCACCACGTCGGCGATCACATCCGTCACGCCGGGTATCTGCACCAGTCGGCCGTAGGGTTGCTGCGACACGGCAGAGAGGGCGTTGTAGGCGCAGTTGAGCACCAGCTTGGCCCACAGGGCGCCGCGCACGTTGTCCGATATCTCGGTGGCGATGCCTGCGGCGCTGAACTGCTGCGCAATGGTGCGGCTGAGTGGGGACGGCGCAATTACCAGTTCGCCGCGGCCGTGGCGGCGCACGTGGCCGGGGCCAGCCATTTCGGTGGCTACGTAGACCACGGCGGCGGCCACGGGCGGGGCGTCGTCGCCGGTGCCCAGCACTTCGCGCACGCGTTCGTCGTTGTCCACGCCGTTCTGCAGCGTGAGCACTAGGGTGTGCGGGCCCAGGTGCGGGCGCATCTGGCGGGCGGCGTCTTCGGTGTCGGTGGATTTCACGCAGAACAGCACCACGTCGGCGCCGGCCACGGCGCTGGCATCGGTGTGGGCCGCGAGCGGCACCTGCACGTCGAGCGCGGCGGTCTGCAGCCGCAGGCCCTTGGCCTGCACGGCCTGCACATGGGCCTGGCGGCCGATCAGCGTGACGTGGTGGCCGGAGCGGGCGAGCAGGGCGCCGAAGTAGCAGCCGACGGCACCGGCGCCGAGCACGGCGATGCGCAGCAGGGCAGGGGATGGGGCTGTGGTGTCATGTGGCATGGAGGGTGCTCCTTTATGAATAGCTGGTGGCGCTTGCTGCATAAGCGCTCAAGGGTCTTTTGGCTTGTATTTCGTTGGGGGCAATGGAGGGGTGGCGGGAACCCTCACCCCGGCCCTCTCCCGTGAGCGGGAGAGGGAGTGGCACCTCCTGCGCCGCTTTGGGAATGGACGCAGGGTAAGGCGCGCATGAAAAAAGCCCCGCAGGGTGAGTGCGGGGCTTTTGGAGAGCACGCGGCCATCGCGAGGGGGGATGGCCTGGGCTGCGGCGCTTATTACAGCGAATCGATGAAGCTGCGCAGCTTGTCGGAGCGGCTGGGGTGCTTGAGCTTGCGCAGCGCCTTGGCTTCGATCTGGCGGATGCGTTCGCGGGTCACGTCGAACTGCTTGCCCACTTCTTCCAGCGTGTGGTCGGTGGACATCTCGATACCGAAGCGCATGCGCAGCACCTTGGCTTCACGCGGCGTCAGGCCGTCCAGGATGTCCTTGACCACGTCGCGCAGGCCGGCCTGCATGGCGGCATCGATGGGCGCGGTGTTGGCGCTGTCTTCGATGAAATCGCCCAGGTGGCTGTCGTCGTCGTCGCCGATCGGCGTTTCCATGGAGATCGGCTCCTTGGCGATCTTCATGATCTTGCGGATCTTGTCTTCCGGAATCTCCATCTTGGCCGCCAGGATGGACGCATCGGGCTCGAAACCGAACTCCTGCAAGTGCTGGCGGCTGATGCGGTTCATCTTGTTGATCGTCTCGATCATGTGCACCGGGATCCGGATGGTGCGGGCTTGGTCGGCGATCGAGCGCGTGATGGCCTGGCGGATCCACCACGTGGCGTACGTGGAGAACTTGTAGCCGCGGCGGTATTCGAACTTGTCCACGGCCTTCATCAGGCCGATGTTGCCTTCCTGGATCAGGTCGAGGAACTGCAGGCCGCGGTTCGTGTACTTCTTGGCGATGGAGATCACGAGGCGCAGGTTGGCCTCGATCATTTCCTTCTTGGCATCGCGCGAGGTCGATTCGCCCTCGTTCATGCGCTTGTTGATGTCCTTGAGTTCCGTGAGCGGCACCACCACGCGGGACTGCAGGTCCATCAGGCGCTGCTGCAGCTCCTGCACGGGCGGGATGTTGCGCTGCAGGACGGTGCTCCAGGGCTTGCCGGAAGCGGCCTGCTTCTCGACCCACTTGAGGTTCAGCAGGTTGGGCGGGAACTCCTTGATGAACACTTCCTGCGGCATGCCGCACTTGTCCACGATGATGCGGCGCAGCTCGCGCTCCTTCTTGCGCACGTCGTCCACCTGGCCGCGCACCATGTCGCACAGCTTCTCGATGGTCTTGGCGGTGAAGCGGATGGTCATCAGCTCGGCCGACAGGGCCTGCTGCGCCTTCATGTACGCCGGAGTGCCGTAGCCTTCCTTGTCGTAGATCTTGTGCATCTTCTCGAAGAGACCGCGCAGGTTGTCGAACCGGCGCAACGCTTCGTTCTTCAGCTCTTCCAGCTTCTTGGTCAGGGCCTTGGAACCGCCCTTGCCGTCGTCGTCGTCCTCTTCGTCGAACTCGTCGAAGTCTTCCTCAGCCACGTAGTCGTCGGCCTCGTTGGGGTTGGAGAAGCCGTCCACGATGGTGGAGATGACGACCTTGCCCTCACGGATCTCCTCGCCCATGGCCAGGATCTCGGCGATGGTGGCGGGCGATGCGGAGATCGCCTCCATCATGGCCATCAGGCCGCCTTCGATGCGCTTGGCGATCTCGATTTCGCCTTCGCGGGTCAGCAGCTCGACGGTGCCCATTTCGCGCATGTACATGCGGACCGGGTCGGTCGTGCGGCCGAACTCGCTGTCCACGGTGGACAGGGCGGCTTCGGCTTCTTCCTCGGCTTCTTCCACGGTGGTGGCCGTGGGCGTCACGTTGTTCTGGAACAGCGTTTCGGCGTCGGGCGTCTGCTCGTACACGGCCACGCCCATGTCGTTGAGCATGGTGACCACGACTTCCATGGTCTCGGCATCGACCAGCTTGTCGGGCAGGTGGTCGGAGATTTCGACCTGCGTCAGGTAACCGCGCGTCTTGCCCAGCGTGATCAGCTTCTTGAGCTGCGAGCGGCGCTTGGCCATGTCTTCTTCGGACAGGACGGTTTCGTCCAGGCCGAATTCCTTCATCAAGGCCCGTTCCTTGGCCTTGCTGATCTTCATGCGCAGCGGCTTGACCTTCTCTGCCGGGGCGGCAGCGGCGGCAGGGGTCTCGGCTTCGGCTTCGACCTCGCCTTCCAGATCCGACTCGATGTCGGACAGGTCGGTGTCATCCGCGCCGTCGTCGCTGGCCGCAGCGGCCTTGGGCTTGCGGCCGCGCTTGGCGGGCGTCTTGGCGGCGGCGGTGGCGTCGCCTGCGGCCTTGGCCGGACGGCCGGGGCGCTTCTTGGGGGTTTCTTCTTCGGCAGCAGGCTCCGCCTTGGCGCGGGCGGGCTTCTTCTTCAGCAATTCATCGGCAGCTTTTTTCAGCTCGGCTTGGCTTTTCAACGACACGTTCTGGACTTTCTTGGCGGCTGGAGCCTTGGCAGCGGCTGCAGCCTTCGCAGGAGCGGCCTTGGCGGGGGCTTTGGCGGCGGTGGGGGGAGCGGCCTTCGCAGCAGTGCCTGGGGCGGACTTGGGCGACTTCGCGGACTTTTGAGCGGGCATGGACAACCTCAGGGTCAAAAACGGACACAAAGAAAACGCAAGCGCCTCAGCGTTCTGGCGCGGTGGCACGGCGCAGGCGCGGGGGCCTGTGCAGTCGAGGGGCAACCCTCAGGGGCAAGATGTCTGGGCGAACATTTGGAGTGCAGTCCTTGCGGTATGAAGGGCGGTTGTGCGTGTTTGTCACGGTTGCCCGGCCCGGAGGTGCTGCTGTCGCTCTTGCCGACAAACCCTACATTATACCGATCCGGCGGTTTTCAAGACTCAAGTTTCTGGCCGTTGTCAAGCAATGCCTTGCGCCGCACTTCCAATTCCTTGTAGCGCACCAGGGCCGCCGGGTCCTGGCTGGCGGCCAGCACCAGGATTTTTTGCTGCTGGTTGATGCTTTCCACCAGCATGCGGTTGAGCAGGCCCCGCAGTTCCCAGCGCAGTTCGGCCTCGTCGCCTTCGGTCTGGGCGTGGGAGCCGGTCATGACCCGCTCGGCCAGGGCCTCGCATTCATGGTCGCGCAGCGCCTCGCGCAGTACGGCCCAGGCCTGGGGGCCGTGCTCGTGGAACTGCCCTTCGAGCCAGGTGAAGAGCGGGCCGTGCGGCGTCGGCTGGGCGCACAGCGTGGCGTGGTCCTCGTGGGTGAGGTCTTCCAGGAATTCCATGTGCGACAGCAGCAACCGGGCCGCGTGGTCGGTACGGCTGGCGGCAGGGGTGCGGGGCAGCGGCGGCTGCGGGGGGCGCTCGTCCTTGCGCCACTTGCCCTTGCCCTTCCAGTCGCTTTTCCAGTCGCCCTTGCCCTTGCTGAAATTGCGCCGCTCGAAGCCGCCACCGCCGCCCGCAGGCAGGGCGTCCCCGGGTGGCAGCCAGGTGGATTCGTGTGCGGACATGCCCCAGGGCGGCTCGTCGGCGTACGGGTCGGGCTCGGCCAGGGCGGGCCGGGGCGCAGCGGCGGCCGGGGCGCTTCGGCCCCCGGGCTGGCGG
>JAEWPH010000003.1 GCA_023460715.1 Pseudomonadota bacterium
CTGGGGCTGAACGTCAGCTGGGCGCCCGACCTGTGGGGCCGCGTGGCGCGCCAGGTGGAGGCCGACCAGGCCCGCCTGCAGGCCAGCGACGCCGACCGCGCCGCCGCCCGGCTCGCGCAGCAGGTGCTGGTGGCGCAGGCGTACTTCCAGCTGCGCATCCTCGACCGGCAGGATGCCCTGCTGCAGCAAACCCTGGTGGCGTACGACCGGGCGCTGCGGCTCACGCGCAACCAGTACGAGGCCGGCCTGGTGGCGCGCGCCGACGTGATCCAGTCCGAAACCCAGCGCGAGTCGCTGCGCGTGCAGATCTTCGCGCTGCAGCGCCAGCGCACCCAGGCCGAACACGCCATCGCCGTGCTGCTGGGCCGCGCGCCCGGCCAGTGGCAGCTGGCGCCGGCGCTGGACACGCCGCTGGCGCTGCCCGCCCTGCCGGCGCAGCTGCCGTCCGAGCTGCTGTTGCGCCGGCCCGACATTGTTGCGGCGGAGCGACAGGTGGCGGCCGCCAACGCCACCATCGGCGTCGCCCAGAGCGCCTGGTGGCCCGAGCTGACGCTGGGCGCCAGCGTGGGCGGCAATGCCGCGCGCTTCGCCCAGTTGCTCGATACGCCGAACCGGGTGTGGTCCCTGGGCCCCAGCCTGGCGGCCACGCTGTTCGATGGCGGCCGCCGTGCCGCCGCCACGCAACAGGCCGAGGCGGTGTACGACGAGCGCGTGGCCGCCTACCGCCAGAGCGCCCTCACCGCCTGGCAGGAGGTGGAAGACGCCCTGGCCGGCCTGCAGTCGCTGCAGGCCCAGGCCGCGCAGCAGCAGCGCCTGGTGGCGCTGGCGCAGGAGAACGAGCGGGTGGTGACCAACCGCTACCGCGAGGGGCTGGTGAGCTTTCTGGAGCTGAGCACGGCGCAGAACCTCACCTACACCAGCCAGCGCGCCGCCCTGGACACGCTGGGCGACCAGCTCGCCACCGGCGTGCGGCTACTGGGAGCGCTGGGCGGCGGCTGGGCGACGCCGGGCTCTTAGAACGTGTTCAAAGGCTTTTCAGCCTCTGGCGCTTTGCCAGCAAGCGCAGTACGCTATCGATTCAATAGCATCATCTGACGCACAGAAATGCAAAAGGGCACCCGAAGGTGCCCTGGTGGCGCGGAAGGGGAACCCTTCCTGCGGCGGCCGCTCAGTAGTAGCGGCGGATGTTGTCGACGGCGATGCCGTTCATGGCGCGGCTCAGGTCGGCCATGATGCGGGCGTCGTGCAGCGCGGCGTTCCAGGTCTTTTCGTCTTCGGCCTGGCGGCGGCGGGCTTCGGCCCAGCCGCGGCTGGCAGCGCGCAGGGAGGACACGGCACGGCGCACGGGCGTGGCCAGCAGGGCCAGGCCGGTGAAGGCGATCACCCACAGCACCATCCAGGCAGCCAGCAGGTGGCCATCGCCCCAGGTGTCGATGACCTGATTGGCCACCACCAGGAGGGCGGCCACGACGGCGGCCAGCAGCATGGAGGCGGCGCCACGGGCGGCGTCGAAGCCGGTTGCCACGTTCTTGAAGGCGGTGGCGGCCTGTTCCAGGCGGGTCACGCCGGGATGATCGGTACGGTAGTCGATGTGAACGAAGCTGGTCATGATGGGAACCCTTTTAAGCCGCTTGTGGCGAAATTGCCGGGCTAGTGGGATGAATCTTAGGGTTTACCCCATGGTTGTTCAACTTTATATGTTGAATCTCAGTCATTCATTTGAATGATGATTGGCGCATGCAACCCATCAACTTCCGCACGCTGGACCTGAACCTGCTGCGCGTGTTCGACGAGATCATGGCCGAGCGCAACCTCACGCGCGCGGCCGAGAAGCTGTCGCTCACCCAGCCGGCCGTGAGCAACGCCCTGCGCCGCCTGCGCGAGGTGCTGGGCGACGACCTGGTGGTGCGCAGCGGCCAGGGCGTGCAGCCCACGCCCCGGGCGCTGGCGCTGTGGCCGTCGGTGCGCGGCGCATTGGCGCAATTGCAACAGTCGCTGGCGCCGGGCGCATTCGACCCGGCCTCGGCCAACTCCACCTTCGTGGTCGCCATGGCCGACGCCACGGGCGCCACGCTCATTCCACCGCTGGTGGAGATCATCGAGCGCGAGGCGCCCGGCGTGTCGCTGCGCGTGGTGCCGCTCACCACGCGCGACCCGCGCCAGCTGCTGGACGACGAGAGCGCCGACATGGCCGTGGGCTACTTCCCTGCCGTGATGGCCGACCTGACGGCCCGCGCGCAGAGCGACAGTCTGGTGGCCTACGAGAGCGCCCGCCTGTACGACGGCGAATACGTCTGCGTGATGCGGCGCGAGCACCCGCTGGCGCAGGCGCCGCTCACGCTCGACCAATACTGCGCGGCGCGCCACCTGCTGGTGAGCTTCTCGGGCAAGCCCTATGGCTTCATCGACGAGGCGCTGACGGCGCTGGGCCGCGAGCGGCGCATCGTGCTCACCGTGAACCAGTTCTTCACCGCCGGGCGGGTGGTCGTCAACACCGACCTGCTGACCGTGCTGCCGCGCCACTTCGTCGGCGTGGCCAGCCTGGAGGGCGACCTGGCCTGGCGCCCGCTGCCCATGCCGCTGCCCACGGTGCACGTGGACGCGCTCTGGCACCGCCGCCGCCGGCACGACCCGGCCCATCGCTGGCTCCAGGACGCCCTGGGCCGCGCCGCCCGGCACACGGCGCCGGCGGTGTCGGAACGGGCGGATCTCATCAAAAATAATAGCTACTGGCGCTTGATAGACGGGTGATTGAAACTTCTACGATCTTCAAACGCTTATAGATCAAGCGCTAACAGCTCTTCTATTCATAGCGCGATCGTGTTTTGTGGCTTCGCCGCCAGATCGGACGGCGGCATCGCCCCCGCGCAGCCCGCTGGGACAGCGGCGCGACAGCGCAATGCGGGGCGGTCCTGGACCGTAGCCTCGGCCATCTGCGGCGGCTGCGCCCACCCTTTTCCGAGACAGCGCAGGATCGTCTTCCGACGCCCAGGGGCCGGCGAGGCAACGACGGCGCAGACAGGCCCGGCGTTACGCCCTGCGCGCGCAACGCCCCGGTGCGTGCGCCCCATCCATGCCCGAACGCTATACCTGCTGTGCCGATCTCCCGGTATCGCGCAGGTCCGTCCCCTGCCACAGTCGGCCGGAGGGCGGCGCTGGGCCGGCCGGGAGACACCATGCGCAGGCGACAGTTCGGACAGTGGGGCCTGGCCCTGGGCGCCGGTGCCACCCTCGCCCCGGCCGGGGCGCAGGCGCCGGGCCCGCTGCGGATAGTGGTGCCCTTCGGCGCCGGCGGGATCGCCGACCTCACGGTCCGGGTGCTGGCCCAGGAATGGTCCCGTTCGTACCAGCAGAGCGTGGTGGTCGACAACCGGCCGGGCGCCGGCGGCGTGGTGGCGACGGATGCCGTGGCCAAGGCGCCGGCGGACGGCAAGACGCTGCTGCTCCTGTCCAACGCCACCGCCATCAGCGCCGGGCTCTTCCGGTCGCTGCCCTTTGATGTGCGCACCAATCTGCAGCCCATCTCCCTGCTCGGGGTCTTCGACTTCGCGGTGCTGGTGCCGGGCCAAAGTCCGCTGGCCTCCTTCCAGGCCTTTCTCGCCGAAGCCCGGCGGCGGCCCGGTGCGCTCAACGTGGGCACCATCAACAAAGGCAGCACGCAGCACCTCAGCGCCGAGCTGCTGCTCAGCACGCTAGGAATCCGCGCCGAGGTCGTCCCGTTCAACGGCTCCCCGGCGCTCCTGAACGCGCTGCGGGGGCAGCAGGTGGACATCGCCGTGGAGGGGCTCGCGCCGACCCTGGGCGCGGTGCGGGACGGCGCGCTGCGGGCACTGGCCACGCTGGGGCTGCAGCGATCGCAGGCGATGCCGCAGACCCCCACCGTCGCGGAGAGCGACCCGCGCGCCAAGGGCTTTCAGGTGACCTCGTGGAATGCCCTGGCCGCGCCCGCAGGCACGCCGGCGGAGGCCATCGCCCGCCTCCACCGGATGGCCAGCGAGGCGCTGGCAACGCCGCGCGTGCAAGAGGCCCTGCGCCACTTGGGCGTGGAAGCCCGCAGCAGCACGCCGCAGGAACTGGCGGCGCTGCTGGCGCAGGAGACGGCGAAATGGAAGGCCGTCATCCAGCGGTTGGGGCTGGCGCAGTGAGGCATGCGCTGCGGCGAACCAGGCGCTAGAGCCGCGCGGACACGCCGCGCGTCCGGCGATGGCGCTCATCCGTGGCACGGATGGCACCGCCGCAGGCCCACCGGAATGGCGCGCCCTGGGTTTGCCGCGTAACGGCTGTGGCCCGTGGCCCGTGGATGGCCGCTGCCGCGCCGGCGGCGCGCCGCTCAGCCCGCGGAGCCGAAGTCCAGCGGCAGGCCCACATAGTTCTCGGCGATGCTGCGCCGGCCGGCCTCGGAGTGCACTAGGTAATCCAGCTCTGCCGCCCGCAGCCGGGCCTCCATGGCGTCGTCGTCCGGAAAGTGGTGCATGAGGTGCGTGAACCACCACGAGAAGCGCTCGGCCCGCCAGATGCGGCGCAGGCAGCGCTCCGAATACGCCAGGATGCCGGCTTCGCTGCGGTCCTGGTAGAACTCGATCAGCGCAGCCGACAGGTATTTCACGTCTGTCGCGGCCAGGTTGAGCCCTTTCGCCCCGGTGGGCGGCACGATGTGCGCCGCATCCCCGGCCAGGAACAGCCGCCCGAACCGCAACGGCTCCGAGACGAAGCTGCGCAGGGGCGCGATGCTCTTTTCGATGCTCGCGCCGGTGACCAGCCGCTCCTGGGCCTGCGGATCGAGGCGATGGCGAAGCTCGGTCCAGAACCGGTCGTCGCTCCATTGCGCCACGGTGTCGGTCAAGGGCACCTGCAGGTAATGGCGGCTGCGCGTCGCACTGCGCTGGGAGCACAGCGCAAAGCCCCGGGCACTGCGCGCGTAGATGAGCTCGGCGTCGACCGGCGGCGTGTCCGACAGCAGGCCCAGCCAGCCGAACGGATAGACCTTCTCGTAGGTCTGGAGGGCACCTGCCGGAACGCTGGCGCGGCACGCGCCATGGAATCCGTCGCAGCCGGCGATGAAGTCGGCGTGGACCGTGTGTGCGGCACCTTCCGCATCGAAGGTCACCGTGGGCCGCTCGGAATCGAATCCGTGCAGGCGCACGTTCTCCACCTGGTAGAAGGTCTTCAGGCCAGCCGCTGCGCGGGCGGCCATCAGATCGCGGGTCAGCTCCGTCTGACCATAGACCATGACGTGCTTGCGGTCCGTCAGCGCGGCCAGGTCGATGCGGTGGCGCACCTGGTCGAGCAGCAGCGTGAAGCCGTGGTGCACCACGCCTTCCTGGTGCATGCGCTGCCCGACGCCCGCCTCGTCGAGCAGGTCCGCGGTGACCTGCTCCAGGATCCCCGCCCGGATCCGCGCCTGGACGTGGTGGGCCGACTGGCGCTCGATGAGGATGTTGTCGATGCCGGCACGGTAGAGGAGCTGCCCGAGCAGCAGGCCGGAGGGGCCGGCGCCGACGATGACCACGGGGGTGCGCTGTTGCATGCTGGTGAGGTCTCCAGGGGGAAGCCGCCGCGCACAAGCGCAGCGCGCCACAGTGTGTCTGGCTGATCAGGCGGCTGCGTTCAGTTGCTGCTCCAGCTGGTGGAGCACGCGGTAGCACGGCAGGACCTGCGCGATGCTGGCATTGGGTTCGCGCCCTTCGCGGATGGCGGCGAAGAATTCACGGTCCTGCAGCTCGATGCCGTTTATCGACACATCGACCTGGGACACGTCGATCTTTTCTTCGCGGCCGTTCACCAGATCGTCGTACCGGGCCACGTAGGTCGCCGAGTCGCCGATGTAGCGGAAGAAGGTTCCGAGCGGCCCGTCGTTGTTGAAGCTCAGCGACAGCGTGCAGATCGCTCCGCTGCGGCTGCGCAGCTGGATGGACATGTCCATGGCGATGCCCAGCGTCGGATGGATGGGGCCCTGCAGGGCATGCGCCTGGACGATCTCGCCCGCCTGGTACGCGAAGAGATCCACCGTATGCGCCGCGTGGTGCCACAGCAGATGGTCGGTCCAGCTGCGGGGCTCCCCCAGCGCGTTCATGTTGGTGCGGCGGAAGAAGTACGTCTGCACGTCCATCTGCTGGAGGTTGAACGCCCCGGCCTGGACCTTCCGGTGGATGTACTGGTGGCTGGGGTTGAAGCGGCGCGTGTGCCCGCACATGGCCACCAGGCCGGTGCGCTGCTGGGCCTGCAGCACCTGCTCGCCGTCCGCCAGCACGTCGCACAGCGGGATCTCGACCTGGACGTGCTTGCCGGCGTTCAGGCATGCGATGGCCTGGGCCGCGTGCATCTGGGTGGGCGTGCAGAGGATGACGGCATCCACGGCTTGGTCGGCCAGCACGTCGTCCAGGTCGGTGGTGGCGTTCGGTATGCCGTACTTGTCAGCGATGGCGCGGGTCTTCTCCAGGTCGCGGCTGACCAGCCAGGCCACCTCGACGCCGTCGATGTTACGGATGCCGTCCAGGTGCTTGATGCCGAAGGCGCCCGCACCGGCGAGCGCGACCTTGATGGGGGGGGTAGGGCGCATGGGTTTCAGTTCTCGAGGATCAGATGGCCCACCGCCGTGTTCGAGGCAGGCACGTGGTAGAAGCGCTGCCGCACGCGCGGCGCGGCGCCGCCGGCGACATCGGCCATCGCCCCGCGGGCAATGAGCCACATCACCAGCTCGATGCCTTCGGAGCCCGCCTCGCGGACGTAGTCCACGTGCGGCATCCGCGACAGCGTGTCGGGGTCGCTGATCAGCTGATCGAGGAACGCGTTGTCCCATGCCCGGTTGATCAGGCCGGCGCGCGGCCCCTGGAGCTGGTGGCTCATTCCGCCCGTGCCCCAGATCTGGACATTCAGGTCCCCGTCGAAGGACTCCACGGCGCGGCGGATGGCCTGGCCCAGCATGAAGCAGCGCCGGCCGGAGGGGGCCGGGTACTGGACCACGTTCACCGCGAAGGGGATGACCGGGCAAGGCCAGTGGAACGCCTCCACGGGAGGCTGCCCGCAGAGCAGCGACAGCGGCACGGTGAGGCCGTGGTCCACATCCATCTTGTTCACGATGGTGAGGTCGAAATCGTCCTGGATGACGCTCTGCGCAATGTGGGCGGCCAGCTCCGGATGGCCGACGACCGGGGGCACCGGACGTGGCCCCCATCCTTCGTCCGCCGGCGCATAGAGGCTCCCGGTGCCGATCGCGAACGTGGGGATCAGGTCCAGGCTGAAGGCGGTGGCATGGTCGTTGTAGACCAGGAAGACCGCGTCCGGCGTGTTCTCCTTGAACCACTCCCGAGAAGGCCCGTAGCCCGTGAAGACGGGCTGCCAGTACGGGTCCGCAGTGCGGTCCAGATCCATGGCGGAGCCCATGGCCGGCACGTGGGACGTGTAGACGGATGCAGTGATGCGCGCCATGTCAGATCGCTCCTTTGCCCTGGGATCCCGCGGCGCCCTGCGGCTGGCGGTGGGGTTGCGCATCGCCGTGCTCGCCCAGGACCCGGTTGCCCTCCACGGAGCGGCCGCCGGCCAGCATCATGGCCCGGTACTCGTCCTCGGTCATGCCGGTCATGCTCCCGGCCATCTGCTGAAAGCTCTTGCCGTCGGTGGCGATGATCTTGGCGAGGAAGTAGATGTTGCCTCCCAGGGCGATGCAGCGGTTGAGGTCGCGCGACAGCACCGCGAGCTTCTGCGCCTCGCTCATGGGCCATGCGTCGAGGTAGGCCCGCTCGTCGGCCTTGAAGCGCGCGCGGTTCTCTGCACGCATCAGCGACATGCAGAACTGGTTGAGCCAGTAGCCCAGCCGCGATTGCTCCGCATCGAACACCGTGGTGCCGGGGATGTCCTGGTAGGGCTTGTGCAGTGCCATGGTCACGCCTCCTCGGGCCAGTACAGCCGCATGGGGTTGTCGACGAGCAGCTTGCGCTGCAGCGCTTGCGTTCGGGCGATGTGGGGGATGAAGTACACCAGCAGGCCATCGTCGGGCATGTGGTCCTTGAGGTTCGGGTGCGGCCAGTCGGTACCCCAGAGCACCCGGTCGGGAAACTGCTCCACCACGCACCGTGCGAACGGGACCACGTCGCGGTACGGGTGCTGCTCGCCGTCCACCGCCTTCGGGCCGCTGACCGAGAGCCGTTCGGGGCAACTCACCTTGCTCCACACGTGGGGGTGTTCCCGCAGGAAGCGCAGGAAGAGCGCGAACTCCGGGCTGTCCACGCCCTTGCCCACATCGGGACGCCCCATGTGGTCCACCACGACGTCGGTAGGCAGCGCGGAGAAGAAGTCCCACAGCTCGGGCAGGTCCACGGCCTCGAAATAGACGACGATATGCCAGCCCCAGTGCTTGATGCGCTGCGCAATCTCCAGCAGCTCGTCCCGGGGCGTGAAGTCCACCAGCCGCTTGACGAAGTTGAACCGAACGCCGCGCACGCCGGCCGCGTTCAGTGCTTCCAGCTCCGTATCGGTCACCGAGCGGCGAACGGTGGCCACGCCCCGCGCCCGCCCGGCCGAATGGGTCAGGGCATCGACCATGGCCCGGTTGTCGTCGCCATGGCAGGTGGCCTGGACCACCACATTGCGCGCAAAGCCCAGGTGGTCGCGCAGCGCGAAGAGCTCCTGGCGGGACGCATCGCACGGGGTGTACTTGCGCTCCGGGGCATAGGGAAACACGTCGCCCGGCCCGAACACGTGGCAATGCGCGTCGACGCTGCCCGGCGGCAGCGTGAAGCGGGGCCGGCTCGGTGCCGCATGCCAGTCGAGCCAGCCCGGGGTCTTGGTGAAGTTTTCCATCGCGTGCGGTCAGTCGAGGGCCACGTTGGCGGCCCGGATGACGTCACCGAAGCGCCGGCTCTCGTCCTGGATGAACTGAGCGAACTGGGCGCGGGTGGTGACCGGAAAGGGCTCGTAGGCAAAGCTGCCGAACTTGGCGCGCACTTCGGGCGTCTGGAGCGCCTCCTCCACGTCCCGCTTGATCTTGTCGGCCGTGCCGGCCGGCAGACCCGCAGGCGCGACCAGGGCATTCCAGCCCGTGACCTGGAAGCCCGCCGGGCCGCCCGATTCGCCCACGGTGGGCACGTCCGGGTAGTCGGCCGACCGCTGCGGGGCCGCGATGGCGAGGAACCGCAGCCGGCCTGCGCGTTGCAGGGGACCGGCGGTCGCCGCGCTGCCCAGGGCAAAAGCCAGATCGCCCGTGGAAACGGCGGTGTATAGCTGCGTCGTTTCCTTGAAGACCACATGCTCCATCCGGGTGCCGGTCGTGGACTCGAAGAGTTCCGAGCCCAGATGCACCGGATTGCCCACGGACCAGGAGCCGTAGTTCAGCTTGCCGGGATGGGCCTTCGCATCGGCGATCAGCGCGCCCACGGACTGGTACGGGCTGTGGGTCGCGACGGTGAAGAAGAAGTAGGTCTTGAAGAGCGGGAGCAAGGCCTCGAAGTCCTTGGCCGGGTCGTACGGAAGTTTCTTGAACAGGCTGGGGTAGGCTGCCAGGTGGACGTTGTCCACCACCATCAGGTCCGTGCCATCCTTGGCCCCGCGCTTGAAGGCATCGATGGCGATGAAGCCGTTGCCCCCGGGGCGGTTTTCCACGGTCACAGGCTGGCCCCACATGCGCGACAGGCGGTCCGCCATCAGCCGGGCGACGCCATCGGGCCCGCCGCCCACGGGGAAGGGGGTGATGATGCGCACCGGCTTGGCCGGGAACTGCTGCGCGAAGCCCGTGTGCGGCTGGGCGAATAGGCCCATGAGGCACACCATGCCTGCGTGCGTGAGCCAGCGAATGCGTCGGGTCCCTGTCATGCGTGTGTCTCCGTGGTCGCTCGTTGGTGGTTTCAGTCGATGTAGCGCAGGCCCGCGGCAGCGAGCGGCTCGCGCATCTTGTACATGTCCAGACCCAGCACGCCAGAGGCCAGTTTCAGGCGCTTTTCTTCTTCGAGCGAAGCGCGTTGCCGCGCGGCCTCCAGCGTCTGGCCGGCGCGGGCGGCAGGAACACAGACCACGCCGTCGTCATCGGCCACGATGACGTCGCCGGGCGTGATCCACATCCCGGCGCACACCACGGGAATGTTGACCGAACCGATGGTGCCCTTGATGCATCCCTTGCTGCTCACGGCCTTGCTCCACACCGGGAAATCCATGTCCTGCAGCGTGCGGACGTCGCGCACGCCGGCGTCGATGACCAGGGCCCGCGCGCCGCGGGCCTGGAAGCTGGTGGCCAGCAGGTCGCCGAAGTACCCGTCGCTGCAGTCCGCGGTGATGGCGGCGACCACGATGTCGCCGGGTTGGATCTGCTCCGCCACCACGTGCATCATCCAGTTGTCTCCCGGGTGCAGCAGCACCGTGACGGCCGTGCCCGACACCGCGGCGCCCGGGTAGATGGGGCGCATGTAGGGCTTGAGCAGGCCCACCCGCCCCATGGCCTCGTGCACGGTGGCAGACCCGAATGCACCGAGACCGTCGGCAGCGCCGCGGTCTGCGCGCTGGATGTTGCGATAGACAACGCCGAGTTCGTACATGGGCAGTTCCTGTGGGTTTCAACGGCCGCGTGACTTCAGCGCAGCATCGAGGCGCGGAAACACGCGGCGGGCATTGCCCTCGAACACCTTGAAGCGGTCGGCCTCATCGAGATGGGCGGTGGCGTCGATGTACCGCCTCGTGTCGTCGTAGTAATGGCCGGTTTCCGGGTCGATGCCCCGCACCGCACCGATCATTTCCGAAGCGAACAGGATGTTGTCGACCGGAATCACCTGGGTGAGCAGATCGATGCCGGGCTGGTGGTACACGCAGGTGTCGAAGAAGATGTTGTGCAGCAAGTGCTCCTGCAGCAGCGGTTTCTTCATCTCCTGCGCCAGCCCCCGGAAGCGCCCCCAGTGGTAGGGCACTGCGCCGCCGCCGTGGGGAATCACGAACTTCAGCGTCGGAAAGTCCTTGAAGAGGTCGCCCTGGATGCACTGCATGACCGCTGTGGTGTCCGCATTCAGGTAGTGCGCCCCCGTGGTGTGAAAGCAGGCGTTGCAGCTGGTGCTCACATGCACCATGGCCGGAATGTCCAGCTCCACCATCTTCTCGTAGATCGGGTACCAGTGGCGGTCGGTGAGGGGCGGGCTGGTCCAGTGCCCGCCGCTGGGATCGGGATTCAGGTTGACGCCGACGAAGCCGTAGTCTTTCACGCATTTCTCCAGCTCCGCAAGGCAGTGCCTGGGGTCGCTCCCGGGCGACTGCGGCAGCATGGCGGCGCCCGCGAAATGCGCGGGAAAGAGCTGGCTGACGCGGTAGCACAGCTCGTTGCAGATCGCGGCCCAGGTGCTGGAGACTTCCTGGTCCCCGATGTGGTGGGCCATGAAGCTCGCGCGGGGGCTGAAGATGGTCAGATCGCAACCGCGCTCGCGCATCAGACGCAGTTGGTTGCTCTCGATGGATTCGCGCAGCTCGTCGTCGCTGATCTTCAGGTCCGCGACCCGCGGGCGGACCGACGGGTCCTGGATGCCGGCGATCTGGGCGTTGCGCCACCGCTCCAGCGCCGGGGGCGCCGTGGTGTAGTGGCCGTGGCAGTCGATGATCATGGAAGGTTCCAGAGTGAGGGGCGATTCAGGCAGGCGCCATCCCGTGCCGGCGCTTGGTGGCAGCCGTCTCGGCAGAAGACAGAAACTCCAGCAGGCGCGCCGCATCGTCACGCCGGGCGCTTTCTCGGGTGATGGCCCCGCTGAAAACGGTGGTGACTTGGGTGCCGGGCGGCAGGTCCCGGAGGACCTGGATCCCGGCGACATGCATGAGCTCGCTGTACTGCTGGAATCCCAGTTCTACGGTGCCGTCCGCGATCAGGCTGCCCACCGGCGTGCCCGGCGGCGCCTGGACCACCTTCGCGCGGACGGCATCCGCGATGCCCCACCTCTGGAACAGCTGCTGCAATGCCACGCCGCTGGGACCGGTCGAATAGCCGATGGATGCGGCGGCCAGCACGGCGCTCCGAAGTTCCGCCTCGGTGCGCGCGGGGGGGAGCGCAGCGCCCGTTCTCACTGCCATGGCCACCGACGACTTCGCCAGAGGCACCGCGCCGGGTGGGGCCAGGCGGCCTTCGTCGCCCAGGGCGGCGATGGCGTCCGAGGCCAGGATGACCACATCGAAGGCCGCGCCGGCCCGCACGCGCTTCAGCGCCTCCACCCCGCCGAGCGACTCCAGGGTGGCCGGGGGCGTGCGGTGGGCCGTCCACTGCTGCAACAGCTCGGCCATGAGGGCACGGGTGGCCATGGACGAAACAGTGCAGACAGCAGGGGCCAAGGGAATGTCTCCATGAAGGCGCTGGCTGGAATGCCGGCGTCGGAGTGCATTCTGCGTGGCGTGGCAGCCAGCGCATACGGGCATGTACCACTACCTGATATAGCGTGTTGGCATACCATGCGGACGCGTGGCCGGGGTCCTGTAGTGCCTGCTGGCGCGCAGAAGGAACGGCCATGGACCTCAAGCAAATCGAATATTTCGTGCGCGTCGCAGAGCTGGGGAGCTTCACGCGCGCGTCGGTCGCCCTGTCCATCGCGCAACCGGCGCTGAGCCGCCAGGTGCGGGAGCTGGAGGTGGACCTGCGCCAGCACCTCCTGCAGCGCCATGGCCGCGGGGTCACACTCACCGACGCGGGCAAGCTCATGCTGGAGCATGGGCGCGGGATCCTCCACCAGGTGGCACGCGTGCGCGAGGACCTGGACCGCGCCCGGGGCGCGCTGACCGGCCAGGTGAGCGTCGGGCTGCCGCCCAGCCTGGCCCGGGTGCTGACCGTCCAGGTCTGCCGGGCGTTCCGCCAGCACCTCCCGGAGGCCACGCTGTCCATCACCGAAGGGCTCTCGGCACAGATGCAGGACTGGCTGCAGACGGGGCGGCTGGACGTGGCCCTGCTCTACAACGCGCCGGTGTCTTCGGAACTGTCGGTGGACCCGTTCATGGAGGAAGAACTCTTCGTGGTGTCGCCCCGTCCCGACACGCGCGCGGGCCTGGGCGAGGACACCGAGCGACCGGCGCGGCTGGAGGAGCTGGCACGCGATCCCCTGATCGTTCCCAGCCGCCCGAACGCGCTCCGCATGGTCGTCGAACGGCGCATGGCCGACCTCGGCCTGGCGCCGCGGATCGCCATGGAGATCGATGGCGTTCCGGCGATCCTGGATCTGGTGTCGGAAGGCCTGGGCTACGCCGTGCTTCCGCGCCATGCCGTCCTCACCGCCACCAAGCCCGAGCGCTATCTGCTCCGCCCCGTCCGCCCGGCCCGCCTGGTGGCAGAGGTTTCCATCGTGACCTCGACCCGGCGGATCACCACGGCGACCCAGCAGCGGACCATCGAGCTGGTCAAAGCAGCGGCCCTCTCGCTCCAGGCCAAGCCTTGAGAGCGTGTTGAGATCTCCCAGGAGTTGCGCGGGGAAGCGCGGGCAGGGCCGTCGCGGCGGACCGATTTCCCCCGCGCACCAGGCTAACGGACCTCGATCACCATCGGATCCACGAAGGTCTCCTGCTCGCCCTTGCTGCGATAGCCTCGCGGGTTCGCCAGCACCCTGCATTTGCGGGGGCCTGCAGCGCTCTCCGTGGTCACCAGATAGTCATTGGGGCAGTGCAGATGGCCGTGAAACCACCAGTCGGCTTGGCTGAACAGTGCGTCCAGGCTGTTGCAGAAACCTGCCGTGCCTGGGCTCAGGCCGTACCGGGGGTCGGCACTTCGCAGGCTGGGGGCGAAATGCGTGACGACGACCGTCGTCCCCTCGAACGGGACCTCCAGCGTGGCCGACAGCCAGGTCTGGCACTCCAGCGCCAACTCTCTCAGATCCGCCGCCAGCATTTTTTCACCGCCCGCGAGCGTGGAGTACTTCTGCAGATAGAAGTTGGCCGCCCGGTACGCTTTCTCCCGCACCTGCAATTGGCGGGTGAGGCCATCGGAAGGCTCGACCATCGCGTCGAAATCGCTCCACAGCGTCGTGCCCACGAAGCGGATGCCATCGATGACGACCACCTGCTTCTCCAGCCATTCGATGCCCAGGCGCTGGCACACCTCTTGGAGACGCCCGTGGGTCTCCAGGTAATCCAGGCCGTCGTATTCATGGTTGCCCGGGGTGAACAACACCCTCTTCCACCGCGCGTCGGCGCCCAGGGGCGAAAACTGGGCAAGGCCGAAGCAGCCATCGTCGATGCCGGATCCCTCCTGGTAGGACCCGATGTCGCCGGCCAGGATGAGGAGGTCGGCATCTTGGGCCGCGGCAGGACGGAAGTCGGGATACCTCTCCAGATGCAGGTCGGACAACAGTTGGATCTTCATCGTGAAGGAGTTTATCCAGCCGGCCTGCCGCGCCGGGCGCCGCAGGCCCGTGGTCGGGCGCGCGCGATGCGGCCATGCCCTCAAGGGCGAGCAGGCCTCCTACCAGCCGCACGGGCCCGCCGCCGTATGATGGCCGCGGACCGGCGCCGGGGCAGCGCCCCGCAGGCCGGCCTAACGCACCGCGCGGCATAACAAAGATGACCCAGGTCAAGACAACAGACGCAAGCGCCCTTTAGTCTGAGCACCTACCTATCGGAGTCATCGCATGAACATCCTGCTCGCCGTCGACGGCAGTCCCTACACCAAGAAGATGCTGGCCTACCTGGCCACGCACGACGAACTGTTCGCCGGCTCCCATACCTATACCGCGATCACCGTGCAGTCCCCGCTGCCGCCCCGGGCCCGCGCCGCGCTGGGCAAGGAAGTGGTCGAGAAGTACTACGCCGAAGAGGGCGACAAGGTCATCGCCCCGGTGGCCAAGTTCCTGGGGCGCCACGGCCTGCAGGTCAAGAGCCTGGTGAAGGTCGGCGCCGTGGGCGAGACCATCGCCAAGGCCGCAGAGAGCGGCAAGTACGACCTGCTCATCATGGGCACGCACGGCCACGGCGCCTTGGGCAAGCTGGTGATGGGCTCGGTCAGCACGCAGGTGCTGGCCAACAGCACGGTGCCCGTGCTGTTGGTGCGCTGATTCCTGCGGGCGCGGAGGCCGGCGGCGCCGGCGCTCAGGCGCCCGGCGCAGCGGCCTGCAGCGGACGTGCCGCCAGGCCGTTCATGCAGGTTTCCAGGGCCCATTCCAGGATCTGCGCATCGCTGTAGGTACCGCGGTCGCGCAGCATGGTCAGCAGCGGATCGGCCGACCGGGCCAGCAGCGCGCACAGCACCACGTCCGGTGGCAGCTCGGGGTTGATCTGGCCGGCCTTCTGGGCCTCGCCGATCCAGCCCAGGATCTGCACGCTAATGTGTTGCAGCGACTCCTGGTAGGCGCCGCATTCCTTGAGCGGCCCGGCCAGGCCCGAGTTGCGGCTGAGCAGGATGGGCATGTCGTCGGACAGCTGCATCTCGATCGTCCAGCGCAGCAGCGCCCGCAGGCGCTCCATGGCGGGAAGGCCCGCCGGCTGCGCGGCGATGAAGCGCTGCACGCGCTCCACCACATGCACCATCGCCGCGGCGCACAGGTCGTCCTTGCCGGCAAAGTGCTTGTACAGGCTGGCCTTGGCGATGCCCACGGCGGCGGCCACCTCGTCCACCGTCATCGCCTCGAAGCCCTTTTCGCCCAGCAGCCGGCTCGCCGCGGCCACGATGGCTTCTTCGCGCGCATGGTGCATCTGCTGCTTGAAGGAGTGGCGGGGCTGCTGAAGGGAGTTCATCGGCCGCGATCTTAGCGAGAGCAGCCGCGGCGGCCGGGGGAAAAACCCCAGGCCCGGCGGCGGGCTGTGGCGCAACGGTCACGGTCTGCGGGCGGGCCCTCCCCGCGCAGACCGGGCAGGGCGGCAAGGCCGCGTGTTCAGGCCACCAGCGTACGCCGCGCGGCCGCCGTGAGCGCCTCGGTCAGCGCGTTCAGTACCACGGACTCCAGGTTCCAGCAGTGCCAGTACAGCTGCACCGGCAGGGTGTGGCCGGGCGCCAGGTCCACCAGTTGGCCCGCGGCCAGCAGCGGCTGGGCGAGCAGCTCGGGCACCACGCTCACGCCCCACCCAGCGGCCACGGCACGCACCTGGCCTTCCGAACTGGGCACGAACAACTGGTTGAGCGTGACGCGCTTGAGTCCGAAGGTGCGGGCGACGAACTCGGCCTGCAGGTCGTCCTTGCGGTTGAAGGCGACGAAGGCCACGTCGCGGAAGTTGTGCGCCGTCAGCCCCTGCGGCAGGTAGCGGTTGGCCAGGTCGGGCGCGGCCACGGCCACGTAGCGCATGGCGCCCAGCGGCACGACCCTGCAGCCGCGCAGCGCGTTCTTGAGCGTGGTGACGCAGCCCAGCACCTGGCCGGAGCGCAGCCATTCCTGCGTGAAGTCTTGGTCGTCCGCGATGATCTCCAGCGGCAGCCGCTCGCGCACCAGGCCCTGCAGCGCGTCCAGCGCCCAAGTGGCGATGCTGTCGGCGTTGATGGCGATGGAGATGCGTTCGTCCTCGCGCCCGCCGCCGGGCGCGCTGGGCGCCAGCTCCTGCAGATCGCGCTCCAGATCGGCGCGCAGCAGGCGCAGTTGCTTGGTGTGCTTGAGCAGCAGCTGCCCCGCGCTGGTGGGCTTGAGCGGCCGGCTGCGCACGATGAGCACCGACCCCACCTGCGCCTCCAGTGCGCGCAGGCGCTGCGACACCGCCGACTGCGTGACGTTCAGCCGCTGGGCGGCGCGCTCGAACCCGCCCTCCTCCACGATGGCGGCCAGGCATTCCAGGGCGGCGGGGTCGTAGCTGCTCATGGCACTCTCTTCATTAGTCGTTCTGATGAATTTGGAGGAAGTTTAATTTCACTTTTCAACGCCGGCAACGCGCTCCACACTCCGGCCCCATGAAAACCATCGTTCTCGGCGCCGGCATCATCGGCATCTCCACCGCCTGGCACCTGCTGGAGCGCGGCCATGAGGTCGTCGTCGTCGACCGCCAGCCCGACGCCGCGCTGGAGACGAGCTTTGCCAACGCGGCACAGATCTCGGTGAGCTACTGCGAGCCCTGGGCCAACCGCGAGGCGCCGTGGAAGGCGCTGAAGTGGATGTTCGACAAGGAGGCGCCGCTGCTGTTTCGCCCGCAGCTCGACTGGGACCAGTGGCGCTGGGGCCTGAAGTTCCTGGCGCAGTGCAACGACGCGGCCTTCGAGCGCAACGTGCAGCAGATCGTGGCCCTGGGCGCCTACAGCCATGCGGCGCTCAAGGACGTGGTGCGCGCCACGGGCATCGACTACCACCGGCTGGAGCGCGGCATCGCGCACTTCTATTCCGACCAGCAGTCCTTCGACGCGGCCGGCCATGCCGTGGAGGTGATGCGCCAGTTCGGCGTGCAGCGCCGGCTGGTGAGCCGCGAGGAGCTGCTGCAGATCGAGCCGGCCTTCCGCGCCTACGGCGACCGCATCACCGGCGGCACCTACACCAGCACCGACGAGAGCGGCGACGCCCGCGTCTTCACCCAGGCCCTGGCCCGGCGCTGCGCCGAGCGTGGTGTGCAATTCCTCTACGGCCACGATGTGGTGCGCTTGAACCAAGTCGGTGGCGCTATCGAATCCGTAGCTGTACGCGCCCGTGGATCAAGCGCTGCAGGCCAAAACAACCAAAACCTCAAGGCCGATGCGGTGGTGGTGGCCTGCGGCACCTACAGCGCGCCGCTGCTGCGCACGGTGGGCGTGGACCTGCCCATCTACCCCGGCAAGGGCTACAGCGCCACCTTCAAGCTGCTGAAGCCCGAGGCGGCGCCGATGGTGTCGACCATCGACGACGCCAAGAAGCTGGCCATGAGCCGGCTCGGCGACACGCTGCGCGTGGCCGGCACCATCGAGCTGGGCGGCTACGACCTGTCGCTGGACAGCCCCGTGGCGCGCGCGCGCTGCCACCTGCTGTCGCGCCGCATCGAGGCCATCCTGCCCGGCGTGTGCGACACCCGCACGCCCGAGGAAGGCGGCGATCCGCAGTACTGGACGGGCCTGCGCCCGGCCACACCGACCAACATCCCGTTCATTGGCCGCACCAAAGTGAACAAGCTCTGGGTGAACGCCGGCCACGGCACGCTGGGTTGGACGCACGGCGCGGGCTCGGGCAAGGCGATGGCCGAGCTCATCAGCGGCGAACGCCCGGCAATGGCCTTCGGCTTCCTGGGCATGGAGTCCGCCGCGCGCACGGCACCCGCTGCGGCGCTCGCGGCCTGAACGCGCCCCGGCGCGGTCGCCCGCCCGCTCAGACCGGCTGCGGCCCGGGCACCCCGTCTTCCACCACGAAGCGCGCGAGCGTGGACACGCCGCTGTCCTCGCGCGCCACGTCGTCCACCACGCGCAGCGCCGTATGCCAGCGCTGGGGCGTGACCTCCGCCACCGCGTAGCCGCGCCGGTCGGGCCGCGCCAGCAGCACGTGCGGGTTGGCGGCCACGATCTGCTGCGCCCGCTCCAGCGGCACCTGGCTGGCCGAGGAGATGGACGTGCCGCAGAACTCGCTGGCCAGCACCGGCGATGCGGCGTCGGCAAAGTCCGCCATGACCCGGCACACGTAGTTCTGGTGGATGTCGCCGCCGATGAAGACCGCATTGCGCGGCTGCGCGGCCTGCAGCGCGTCCAGCACGCGCTGGCGGCCGGCGGGGTAGCCGTCCCAGGCATCGGTGCCGACCCGGTGCTGCGCGCCGGCCCGGGCGTTGCGCGGCGAAAACAGCGTCTGCTGCGCCAGCACGCTCCAGCGCACGCCGCCAGCCGCATCGGCTGCCAGCCCCTGGGCCAGCCAGCGCTCCTGGTCGGCGCCCAGCAGCGAGCGGGCCGGGTCGCGCAGCTCCGGGCAGCGGGCGGCCGATACGGCGCCTTCGGCCGGACTGCCGGGCGTGCGGCAGGCCTGGCGGTCGCGGTACTGGCGCGTGTCGAGCACGTGGAAGTCCAGCAGCCGGCCCCAGCCGTAGCGCTCGTGCACGCGCAGCGCGTCGTGCGTGCCCAGGCCGGCCAGCCCGTGGCGCAGGGCCGTGGCGCGCAGCGGCATGTTCTCGTAGAAGGCCTGGTAGCCGGCGTTGCGCCGCTGCAGGAAGGCTTCCGCCGCGCCCAGCCCGCCCAGGCCCGCGTAGTCGTTCTGCACCTCGTGGTCGTCCCACGTGACGATCCACGGGCAGGCGCGGTGCATGGCCTGCAAATGCGGATCGCTGCGGTACAGCGCGTAGCGGTCGCGGAAGTCCTGCAGCGAGGCGGCCAGCGGCAGCGTGTGGGTGCGCACCAGCGGCGTGGCCGGCGGCGTGCGCGGCATGGCGTATTCGTAGATGTAGTCGCCCAGGAACAGCACGGCGTCCAGGTCTTCATGCTGCATGTGGCGATAGGCGGCGTAGTGGCCCTGCTCCCAGCGCTGGCACGACGCGAAGGCGAAGCGCAGCCTGCGCGGCAACGCGTCCGGCGCAGGTGCCGTGCGGGTGCGCGCGGCGGGCGTGGCCGCATCGCCGTGCAGGAAGCGGTAGAAGTACCAGCGGTCCGGCGCCAGGCCCGCCACCTCTACATGCACGGCATGGCCGAGCTGCGCCAGCGCCGTGGCCTGCCCCTGGCGTACGATGCGGCGAAAGCCCTCGTCCTCGGCCACCTCCCAGCCCACCGTCACGGTCGGGGGGAGCGCGGTGCGCGGCGTGCCAAAGGGCACGCTGCCCGGGACGGGGCCATCGAGCAGCCGTGTCCAGAGCACGAAGCCATCGTGCGACGGCGCACCGCTGGCCACGCCCAGCGGGAACAGGTCGCGCCCGCGCACCGGGTTGGACCAGGCCCAGCGCGGCAGCGTGCCGGCCACGGCCAGGGCCGAGGCCAGGCGGATGAGTTCACGGCGTTGCATGGATCAGGCTCCTCGGCTTGGCGGGCGGGTAGGTGTCGCCGTGGGGCTCACAGCCCCGACAGCCGCACCGCGGCACCCAGGGCGCCGCACAGCGCCAGCACCGGCACCACACCCCAGCGCAGCCGCATCAGCGCCACGGCGGCCAGCAGGCCGATGCCGGCCGCCAAGGCATCGAACCCGCCGCCGGGGCCGTGCGGCCACAGCACGTGGCAGGCGAAGAACACGGCCAGGTTGGCGATGACGCCGACCACGGCCGCCGTGATGCCGGTCAGCGGCGCGGTGAAGCGCAGCTGGCCATGCGTGGATTCGATGAACGGCCCGCCGACCAGGATGAAGACGAACGAGGGCAGGAAGGTGAAGAAGGTGACCACCACCGCCGCCGCCGCGCCTGCCAGCCACAGCGCCTCGGGGCCGAACAGCGCCTGGCCCCAGCCGCCGACGAAGGCCACGAACGCCACCACCATGATCAGCGGCCCGGGCGTCGATTCGCCCAGCGCCAGCCCGTCCATCATCTGCGCGGCGCCCAGCCAGTGGTAGTGCTCCACCGCGCCCTGGTAGACGTACGGCAGCACGGCATAGGCGCCGCCGAAGGTCATCAGCGCAGCCTTGGTGAAGAACCAGCCCATCTGCGTCAGCGCCCCGTGCCAGCCCCCCAGCGCCCACAGCCCGCCCAGCGCAGCCAGCCACAGGCCGGCGCCCACCACCAGCACCCGCCGGCAGCGCTGCCAAAAAACGCGCGCAGGCGCCGGCGTGGGCGGGGCGTCGGCGATCAGCGCGGGCGCGGCCGGCTGCGCCGCGGCGTGGGCGTGGACGGCCTGCCCCGCAAACGCCTGTGGCACGTAGCGCCCGCCCAGGTGCCCGGCCAGCGCCGCAGCCAACACGATGAGCGGAAACGGCAGCCCGAACGCCAGCAGCGCCACGAAGGCCGCCACCGCAATCGCCCAGAGCCACCGGTTGTGGAGCGTGCGCGAGCCCACCCGCCAGGCCGCCTGCACCACCAGCGCCGTCACGGCCGGCTTGATGCCGTAGAACACGCCGGCCACCAGCGGCACGTCGCCCTGCGCCATGTAGAGCCACGACAGTCCGATCATCAGCACCAACGAGGGCAGCACGAACAGTGTCCCGGCCAGCAGGCCGCCCCAGGTGCGGTGCAGCAGCCAGCCGATGTAGGTGGCCAGTTGCTGCGCCTCGGGCCCGGGCAGCAGCATGCAGTAGTTCAGCGCATGCAGAAAACGCTTCTCCGAGATCCACCGCCGGCGCTCCACCAGCTCCTCGTGCATGAGTGCGATCTGCCCCGCCGGGCCGCCGAAGCTGATGCAGCCGAGCTTCCACCAGAAGCGCAGTGCGTCGGACAGGCGCAGCGGCGCGGGGGCCGCCGGGATGAGGGCAGGATCGCCGGGGGCAGACGACGTGGGTTCCAAGAAAACTCCTGTGCGCAGGGAACGGGCCGGGCCGCCAAAGCCCTCGCTTCGGCTGGCGCGCATCTTAGAACGCCTCGCAGCACAAGACGTAGCGGCTCCTTCCATCCGGGCACCGCTACCATGCGCGCCATGCCTTCCCCGCACCATCTTTTCCTGACCACCTCCACCCGCGAGCCGGGCCATGTCGGCAACACCGAATGGCTGGCGCGCCAGGCCGCGGCCGCGCTGCCGGCCGATGGCGCCCAGACCTGGCTGCACCTGGCGCAGCTGGAGTTGCCGCCGTTCGTGGACCTGCGCCACACGGCTGGCCAGTACCCCGCGCCCACGGGCGACATGAAGACGCTGCTGGACGCCACGCTGGCGGCGACCGACATCGTGTTCGTCGCGCCGGTCTACTGGTTCAGCATCCCCTCGCCGCTCAAGACCTATCTGGACCACTGGAGCGGCTGGATGCGCGTGCCCGGCCTGGGCTTCAAGGAGGCGATGGCGGCCAAGACGCTGCACCTCGTCACCACCAGCGGCGACCGCGCCAAGGCCCAGCCCATGGTCGATTCGGTCCAGCTGTGCGCGCAGTTCCTGGGCATGCGCTTCGCCGGCGCGCTCTGGGGCAAGGGCGGCCCGCCGGGCGCGGTGCAGGCCGACGCGGCCGCCGTGGAGGCTGCCGCGTCATTTTTGATAGCTTACTGCGCTCATCCATAAAGCGCTGGGGGGCCTTTTCGCTTCAAGAACGTAGGGGCGATCTCGCCAGGGGATCGTCCCTACGTTCTAAGGCCCGGCGCAACGCAGGGCCGCCGCAGCGGCGGGGCTTCAAGGCTCCGCCAGGTGGCGGTCCATCCAGCGCAGCAGGTCGCGCCACATGGTGCGCACCTCGTCGTCCTGCGGCATCTTCAGCTCGTGCTGCAGCTCGATGGTGACCACGGGCAGCCCCAGGTGCACGCTGCCGTAGTGGCCCAGCGAGCCCGGAAACACGCCCAGCTGGTCCAGCCGCAGGCGGCCCAGGCGGCTGGGCGGCGGCTGCGGGCCGTCGAAGTCGAGCACGCCATAGGGCGCATGGATGCTCACCACCAGATCGGGATCGAACTGCGCCATCTGCGCGTGCAGGAACTGCGACTCGGGCTCGGACAGCGGCGTGGGGCCCGGCCAGCGGCGCGGGTCCTTGCGGGTGCGCTTGTCCCAGTAGATGGGCGCGTCGCGCTCCCAGTTCGGCGTGGGGAAGTTGCGGTTCAGGTCCACGCCGCGCGCGTTCACGCGGGTGGGCTTTTTCGCCAGCATGCCGTCGGGGTTGAGCACGGGAATGAAGCGCCAGTGCACCGGCCGCCGCGTGGGCAGGGCCTGCGACTCGGCCAGCGCGATCCAGCGCAGCGCGAGCGAGGCGGCGGTGAGTTCGTCGCCGTGCATGGCGCCCACCACCAGCACCTGCAGGGGCGTGCCCTCCACGACCCCCCGTGCGCCCCGGGGCGGCGGCGGCACATCGCGCCAGTACAAGGGCATGCCGTTGACGGAGCGGGCACCGCTGTCGACCAGGCGGGTCTGCGCGCACTGCGCGGCCTTGATGCCGGGCAGGCGGGGCAAGAGCGGCTTGCAGGCCTGCTCGGCCATGGCGCGCGCGGCTTCCTCGC
>JAEWPH010000004.1 GCA_023460715.1 Pseudomonadota bacterium
GGCGGTTTCCTCCAGCGCGCTGGCCTGCTGTTCGGTGCGGGCCGACAGGTCGTTGTTGCCCTGCGAGATCTCGGCGCTGGCCGTGGCCACGCTCTCGGCGTTGCTGCGCACGCCGGACACCACGCGCACCAGGTTCTGCTGCATGTGCTGCAGCGCGCGCAGCAGTTCGGCGGCTTCATCGCGGCCCTGGGCGTCGATGGGCTGGGTCAGGTCGCCCTCGGCGATCTGGCCGGCCCGCGTGGCCGCCAGGGTGAGCGGCCCGATGATGGAGCGGCTCAGCACGAAGGCGCAGCCCGCACCGATCGCCAGGGCCAGCACCGTTCCCACGATGAGGATCAGGCGCCCCTGGGCCGCCTTGGCGCTGGCCTCCTGCCGGGAGGCCTCGTACAGCATGCGCTGGCGCTCCTCCAGCGCGCGGATGCCGTTGATGTAGGCCTCGGCCAGCGGCCGGATGGTCTGGTCCAGTGCGGCGGACACGTCCTCGCCGGCCTGGCGCCGCTTGAGCAGATCGGCGCGGGGGCCGCGGTAGGCCTCGCGCGCCGCATCGATGCGTGCGATCATGGCGCGCCCCTCGTCGGACTGGATCAGCGAGGCCACCTTGTCGCGGGATGCCAGCGTGAACTGCGAGGTCTTGTCCATCTCCGCCATCCAGACGCCCATGCGGCTGGTGTCGGAGTCCAGCGCGGCGGCGCGCGTGCGGATCCAGTTCAGGTCGATGCTCTGGCGCCACTCCATGGCCGCCTTGGCCCGTTCGTTGTCGGTCGTGGTGAGCTCCTCTGCGCTGGCCGCCAGCTCCTGGAGACGCCAGACACCGATGCCCGCGACGATCACGGTGATGAGCAGCACCAGGCCGAACGAGAGGGCCAGCCGGCTGCCGACGCGAAGTTGGTTCAATTGGAGGCTCCTTCCTGCCCTGGGATACTGGAGCGCACCTTACCGGCTTTGCCGCAAGGCAGAAGGCGGGGATTCCCCAGGGGGCCCGGGGGCCGTCGGCGCCGCCGCCGGGGTCAGCCGGCCTTGCCGAGCAGGGCGTCCTTGAGTTTCCAGTCCGCCGGCTGTGCCCCGAGCCAGATGCCGAGCAGGGCGTTGAAGAACTCCGGCTCCTTGAAGGGCTCGCCCTGTGCCTGCCCCTTCACCGTGATCACGGTGCCCGTGCCCGGGAGCCAGTCCACGGTGAAGCGATCGCCGGCGGCCAGCCGTTTGTGGTCCGCAAAGATCTGCCCCATGCGCACGATGCCGGGCACGAGCTTGGAGAACTGCGCCTTGTCCATGTTGTCTTCCATGCCGCGCGAGAACAGCTTGCCGAGCTCCGCCGAGTCGATCTCGCGCACCATGGTGATCGCCAGGCGCTTGGGGCCGGGCAGGGCCGCGACCTCCGCCGGCGTGGCGGCCTTGCGCTCCAGGTACAGCGCCGCCGCGTAGACCTTGAATACCGCCTTGTAGCGCAGCCCGGCGCCGTTCAGCGGCAGGGTGATGCCCTGCAGCTCCACCGCTGGCGGGAACTTCACGTCGCCCGTGGCCGCTGGCGCTGGCTGCGCCGCTGCTCCCAGGCCATAGAGCAGAGGTGCTGCGCACAGGGCGCGCCGCAGGGATGAGGGCATGGAGGGCTCCAAAAAAGAACGGGCGTGCTATTTGTCGAGGGGCATTGTCCCCAACGGTCGGTCCGGTCCACAACAGGGTTTCCGAGCGTGTCCGCCCGGCGTGGGCGTGTCCCAGCGCAGATGCAGGGTGATCGGTCGCGGCAGGGCAGGGCTTTGCTACACTTTGTCCCCATGTTCATTCATCACGTGTTCATCACAGGTTGTAGCGACCGGGGAGCCTGGCCCTGGCGCAAGCCTGTTTCATCGACCGTTTGATGGCACCTGGGGCACTTCCCAGCGTGCGCCCGTGGCCCCGAGGGGCCAAGACCATGAATGAATGAACTGCGGTGTAGCCCGCGCCCGAGCGCGCACGACGGCCACCGCAGCAGCTGGGAACTGCTGTGATCACTGAACTCGAATTCAAAAGCCTGGCCGGCGAAGGCTACAACCGCATTCCGCTGATGGCGGAAGCCTTTGCGGACCTGGAAACCCCTCTCTCCCTCTACCTCAAGCTGGCGCACAGCAAGGACGGCGGCAAGTACAGCTTCCTGCTGGAGTCCGTGGTGGGCGGCGAGCGCTTCGGCCGCTACAGCTTCATCGGCCTGCCGGCGCGTACGCTGCTGCGTGCCACGGGCTTCGGCGCCGCCGCCAAGACCGAGGTGGTGACCGACGGCCAGGTGGTGGAAACCGCGCCTGGCAACCCGCTCGACTTCATCGCCGACTACCAGAAGCGCTTCAAGGTCGCGCTGCGCCCCGGGCTGCCGCGCTTTTGCGGCGGGCTGGCCGGCTACTTCGGGTATGACGCGGTGCGCTACATCGAGAAGAAGCTCGAAGACAGCTGCCCTCCCGACACGCTGGGCTGCCCCGACATTCTGCTGCTGCAGTGCGAGGAGCTGGCCGTCATCGACAACCTGTCGGGCAAGCTCTACCTGATCGTCTACGCCGATCCGGCCCAGCCCGAGGCGTATGCCAAGGCCAAGAAGCGTTTGCGCGAACTCAAGGAGCAGCTCAAGTACTCGGTGAGCGCTCCCGTCGTGCGGCCGACCGAAAGCCACCCCGCCCAGCGCAGCTTCGCCAAGGCCGACTACCTGGCCGCCGTGGACCGCGCCAAGGAACTCATCGCCGCCGGTGACTTCATGCAGGTGCAGGTGGGGCAGCGCATCCACAAGCGCTACACCGAAAGCCCCTTGAGCCTGTACCGCGCGCTGCGTTCGCTGAACCCGTCGCCCTACATGTACTACTACCACTTCGGCGACTTCCATGTGGTGGGCGCGAGCCCGGAGATTCTGGTGCGGCAAGAAAGTACACCGGAGGGCCAGAAGATCACCATTCGCCCGCTGGCCGGCACGCGCCCGCGCGGCGCCACGCCCGAGAAGGACAAGGCGACCGAGGTCGAGCTCATCAACGACCCCAAGGAGCGCGCCGAGCATGTGATGCTCATCGACCTGGCGCGCAACGACATCGGCCGCATCGCCAAGACGGGCACCGTGAAGGTGACCGAGGCCTTCGCGGTCGAGCGGTACAGCCACGTGATGCACATCGTGAGCAACGTCGAGGGCATCCTGCACGACGGCATGACCAGCATGGATGTGCTGAAAGCCACGTTCCCGGCCGGCACGCTGACGGGGGCGCCCAAGGTGCACGCCATGGAGCTGATCGACCAGCTGGAACCCTCCAAGCGCGGCCTGTACGGCGGTGCCTGCGGCTACCTGAGCTACGCCGGCGACATGGATGTGGCCATCGCCATCCGCACCGGCATCATCAAGGACGGCACGCTGTACGTGCAGGCGGCGGCCGGCGTGGTGGCCGACTCGGTGCCCGAGCTGGAGTGGAAGGAAACCGAACACAAGGCGCGCGCGCTGTTGCGCGCCGCAGAACTCGTAGAGGAAGGCCTGGAATGACCCGCGCGATCGACAAGACCCAAGCCTGCAAGAGCATGGCCGAAGTGCGGGCCCATGTGGATGCGCTGGACGACATCCTGGTGCCCCTGCTGGTGGAGCGCGGGGGCTACATGACGCAGGCGGCGATCAACAAGCCGCGGCAGTCGCAGGTGCGCGATGAAGACCGCATCGAGACCATCGTGCGCCGCGTGCGTGCCCGGGCTGAGGCCGAGGGCGGCGAGCCCGACGTGATCGAGGCCATCTACCGCAGCATGATGGAGGCGTACATCGCCTACGAACACCGCGAGTTCGACCGGCTGGTCGCTGCGGGCCGCAAGCAACCGAGCCAGGAGCCCACCGCATGACCCGCCTCTTGATGGTCGACAACTACGACAGCTTCACCTACAACATCGTCCAGTACTTCGGCGAGCTGGGCGCCGAAGTCGAAGTGTTCCGCAACGACGAGATCACGCTGGAGGGCATTGCGGCGCGCGCCCCCGACCGGCTCGTCATCTCGCCCGGCCCGTGCTCGCCGGCCGAGGCCGGCATCTCGGTGGCGGCAATCCAGCACTTCGCCGGCAAGCTGCCGATTCTGGGCGTGTGCCTGGGCCACCAGAGCATCGGCGCGGCCTTCGGCGGCACCATCGTGCGGGCGCAGGAGCTGATGCATGGCAAGACCAGCGTCATCACCACCACGCAGAAGGGCGTGTTCGCGGGCCTGCCGGAGCAGTTCACCGTGAACCGCTACCACTCGCTGTCGATCGAGCGCGGAAGCTGCCCGGACGTGCTGGAGGTGACGGCCTGGACCCAGGATGGCGAGATCATGGGCGTGCGCCACAAGGAGCTGGCCATCGAGGGCGTGCAGTTCCATCCGGAAAGCATCCTCACCGAACACGGCCACGCCATGCTGAAGAACTTCCTGCAGGAACAGCGCGCATGACGGCGCCCTCCGGGGGCGACGCACCCGCTGCCGCCGGCCCGTTCGCCCAGCTGTTCCAGTACAAGCGCTGGGCCAACGAGGAACTGCTCGCGCTGGGCGAGTCATCGCAGGCCGCGTTGCCCGAAGACGACCGACGGCTCTTCGTGCGCATCCTGAACCACACCTACGTGGTGGACCGCATCTTCGCGAGCCACTTGCAGAGCCTGCCGCAGACGGCCTACGCAGCGACCAACACCGAAGAGACGCCGACACTGCCCGCCTTGCGGGACGCGGTCCGCGCGTCGGACGACTGGTATCTGCAGTACGCCAGCGGGCTCGACGCAGGCGCACTGGCCGAGCCCGTGCCGTTCCGCTTCACCGATGGCGACACCGGCACCATGACGCGGGCCGAGATCCTGAACCACATCGTGGTCCACGGCACCTACCACCGGGGCGCGGCCGGCCGCATCCTGGCGGGGCATGCGGTGCCGCCGCCGCGCGACGCGCTCACCACCTTCCTGCACCGCCTGCAACCGGAGCGACGCTGGTCGTAGCGCCATGCCTGACAGCCACCAACTGCTCATGTTCATCGCGGCCGGATGGCTGCTCAACCTCACGCCCGGCCCGGACGTGCTCTACATCGTGTCCAACGCGCTCAAGTCCGGCATTCGCGCGGGCATCGTCGCCGGCCTGGGCATCACGGCGGGGTGCTTCGTGCACATCTTCGCTGCGGCCATCGGCGTGGGTGCGCTGCTGGCCACGTCGGCCACGGCGTTCACCGTGCTCAAGTGGGCGGGCGCGGCGTACCTGATGTGGATGGGGGTGCGCATGCTGCTGTCCCGACCTGCGGGCGATGGAAACAGTGCGGCCGCGCTGGCGGCTGCCAAGGCGTCAGCCGGCGCGGCCGCCACGCCGCTGTCGAAGGCCTTCTTCGGCGGGTTCTGGACCAACGTGCTCAACCCCAAGGTCGCGATCTTCTTCCTGGCCTTCGTGCCGCAGTTCATCGCGCCGGGCACCGAGAACAAGGCGCTGGCCTTCGTGCTGCTGGGCGTGCTGTTCAACGTCAATGCGATTCCGGTCAACACCGGCTGGGCGCTGGCAGCGGGCTGGATGGCGCGGCGCATGGGCGCGGTGCAGCGCGGCATGCACTGGCTGGACCGCGTGGCCGGCGCGATGTTCATCGGCTTCGGCCTCAAGCTGGCCTTCACGGATCAGCCCACGCGTTGAATCAGACGGCCACCGCCGTAGAAACACTGGAAACACCATGTCCATCACCCCCCAGGAAGCGCTGCAGCGCACCATCGAGCACCGCGAAATCTTCCACGACGAGATGCTGTCGCTGATGCGCCTCATCATGCGCGGCGAGCTGTCGCCCGTGATGACCGCCGCCATCGTGACCGGCCTGCGCGTGAAGAAGGAAACCATCGGCGAGATCACCGCCGCCGCGCAGGTGATGCGCGAGTTCTCCACCAAGGTGCACGTGCTGGACGATGCGCACCTGGTGGACATCGTGGGCACCGGCGGCGATGGCGCCAACACCTTCAACATCTCCACCTGCTCGATGTTCGTGGCCGCCGCGGCGGGCGCCAAGGTCAGCAAGCACGGCGGGCGCGGCGTCTCCAGCAAGAGCGGCAGCGCCGACGTGATGGAGTCGCTGGGCGTGCACATCAATCTGCCGCCGGAGGCGATTGCGCAGTGCATCGCCGACGTGGGCATCGGCTTCATGTTCGCGCCCAACCACCATCCAGCCATGAAGAATGTGGCGCCCGTGCGCAAGGAGCTGGGCGTGCGCACGATCTTCAACATCCTGGGCCCGCTCACCAATCCGGCCAGTGCGCCCAACATCCTCATGGGCGTGTTCCACCCCGATCTGGTGGGCATCCAGGTGCGTGCGCTGCAGCGCCTGGGCGCCGACCACGCGCTGGTGGTGTACGGCCGCGACGGCATGGACGAGGTGAGCCTGGGCGCCGCCACGATGGTGGGCGAGCTCAAGAACGGCGAGATCACCGAGTACGAGATCCATCCCGAAGACTTCGGCCTGCCCATGGCCAGCAACCGCACGCTCAAGGTGGACACACCCGAGCAGTCGCGCGAGCTGCTGCGCGCGGTGCTGAAGGGCGAGCCCGGCCCCGCGCACGACATCGTCTGCCTGAACGCCGGCGCCGCGCTGTATGCGGCCAACGTGGCCAGCTCCATCGCCGACGGCCTGCAGAAGGCCCGCGCGGCGATTGCCAGCGGCGCGGCGCACGGCAAGCTCGAACAGCTCATCGCGCGCAGCCGCGCGCTGGCAGCCTGAGGCGCACGCCATGTGGCGCGACCCCGGCGCGTGGATCGCCATCGGCATCTCGCTGCTGTTCATCGTCGTGGGCATCGTGATGCACCGCGTGTTCGTCAAAGTTCTGAAGCAGGGTGCTACGGCGCCTGAGCCCATTCCCAAGAAGGTCCCCGACCATGAGTGACATCCTCGACAAGATCAACGCCGTCAAGCGCGAAGAAGTCGCTGCGGCGCAGAAGAAGATGCCGTTGGCCGCCATGCGCGCCGATGCCGAGAGCCGCGTGCTCACGCGCGACTTCGAGGGCGCGCTGCGCGCCAAGATCGCCAAGGGCCAGGCGGCCGTGATCGCCGAGGTGAAGAAGGCCAGCCCCTCCAAGGGCGTGCTGCGCAGCGACTTCATTCCCGCCGACATCGCGCAGAGCTATGCCGACGGCGACGGCAAGACCAGCGCGGCCTGCCTGTCGGTGCTGACCGACCGCCAGTTCTTCCAGGGCCAGCCCGACTACCTGAAGCAGGCGCGCGCCAGCTGCCAGCTGCCGGTGCTGCGCAAGGACTTCATGGTCGATGCGTACCAGATCTACGAGTCGCGCGCGATGGGCGCCGACGCCATCCTGCTCATCGCGGCCAGCCTGGACGATGCGCAGATGGCCGACTTCGAGGCCATCGCCCGCAGCCTGGACATGGCCGTGCTGGTCGAGGTGCACGACGGCGCCGAGCTGGACCGCGCGCTCAAGCTCAAGACGCCGCTGGTGGGCATCAACAACCGCAACCTGCGCACCTTCGAGGTGTCGCTGCAGACGACGCTGGACCTGAGGAAGCACGTGCCCGCCGACCGCCTGCTGGTGGCCGAATCGGGCATTCTGAAACCCGCCGATGTGAAGACGCTGCGCGACGCCGGCGTGAACGCCTTCCTGGTGGGCGAGGCCTTCATGCGCGCGGAAGACCCGGGCTTCGCCCTCGCGCAGCTGTTTGGCTGATGCTATATATTTAATAGCTGCTTGCGCTTGATGGATAAGCGCTGGAGGCCGATTTGACCATGAATGACGCTGCACGCCCCGCCACGCAACTGATGAGCGCCGACCCGGCCGACTGGCCGGTCGCGCCGGGCTGGCAGCCGCTGGTCGATGCCTTCTTCGCCGGCGCCAAAGGCCAGGGCCTGCTGGCGTTTCTGCAGGCGCGGCTGGAGGCGGGCGCGGTCATCTTCCCGCCCAAGCCGCTGCGCGCGCTGGAGCTCACGCCGCCCGAGGAAGTGCGCGTGGTCATCCTGGGGCAGGACCCGTACCACGGCCGCGGCCAGGCCGAGGGGCTGGCGTTCTCGGTGGCGCCGGGCGTGCAGCTGCCGCCATCGCTGCGCAACATCTTCAAGGAGATGCAGCGCGACCTGGATACGCCATTCCCCACCTTCCCCGAGCCGGGCGGCAGCCTGGTGAAATGGGCGAAGAACGGTGTGCTGCTGCTCAACACCGGCCTCACCGTGGAAGAGGGCCAGGCGGCCAGCCACGCGGGGAAGGGCTGGGAGCTGCTCACCGACGAGGTGATCCGCCATGTGGCCGAGGGCGAGCGGCCCGTGGTGTTCATGCTGTGGGGCTCGCACGCGCAGTCCAAGCGCGTGTTCATCCCTGCCGATCGCGGGCACCTGGTGCTCACCTCCAACCACCCCTCGCCGCTGTCCGCGCTGCGTCCGCCGGTGCCCTTCATCGGCAACGGGCACTTCAGCCAGGCGCGGGCCTTCCGGCAGCAGCACGAAGGCGCAGGACGCTGAAGCGCCAGCGGCGCCCGCCCGCCGGCCGTGGCGCTGCGCGATCTGCAGTGCGCCGCTGCAGGCTGGCAGGCAGGCAGGCTGGCAGGCAGGCAGGCAGGCAGGCAGGCAGGCAGGCAGGCAGGCAGGCAGGCGCTCTACTGGGGAACCACACCGGGCACCGAAACGCCCGCGCACACGCCTTGTCAGTGAGGCCGTCCGTCCCTCGCCGGCCGCCACGGCGCCCTGCGGCCCCGATCACGCGGGCTGGGCGTGCGGCAGGCGCTGGGTGAGCAGTTGCAGAAAGGCCTGCGCCGCCACGGGCAGGCTGCGGCCGGTGAGGGTCTGCACCTCGATGTCGCGCAGTTCCATGCCCGGGTCCTTCAAGGGCCGCGCCACCAGCAGGCCCTCGGCCACCATATAGCGCGCGCTCACCTCGCTGGAGACCGAGACCCCGCCGCCATGCGCGACGAAGTTCAGCAGCGTCTTGGCGTGGTTGGTCTCCAGCACGGGCGACAGGTGCAGGCCCTGGCGGCTGCAGGCGATGTCCACCATCTGCCGCACGGCCGTCTCGGGCGGCGGCAGGCCCAGCGCGTACTGGCCCAGGCGCGCCAGCGTCAGGTGCGGGCTGGCCGCCAGCGGATGGCCTGGCGGCACGATGGCGATCACGGGCGCGCTCTGGCGGTAGGCCACCTGGATGTGCTTTTGTGGCGCGCGGCTGAAGCACAGTCCGATGTCTGCCGCGCCGGCGCGCACCGCCTCCGACACCTGGGGCGTGGGCAGCGACTGCACGCTGAACTCGATGCCCGAGTACGCCCGCTGGAACTCCACGCACAGGCGCGGGATGAGTTCGTTGGCAAAGGCGTCGGACGTAGCCAGCCGCACCTGGCCGGCATGCAGGCCCTGCAGCGCGTTGATCTCGCCCAGCGCCCGCTCGGCATCGAGAAAGGTGCGCCGCGCGTGGGCGGCCAGAATCTCGCCGGACGCCGTCAGCACCATGCCGCGCGGATGGCGCTCGAACAGGGGCGTGCCCAGCTGCGACTCCAGCCCGGCAATCTGCCGGCTCAAGGCCGAGGCCGCCACATGCAGGCGTGTGGACGCCTCGGTGAGCGAACCGCTGCGCGCCACCTCCAGAAAGTAGCGCAGGGCGGTGTCTTGCAGGAATTGAGCGCGCATGGTGGAAGAGGGCGGCGAAGGCGTTGCGATTTGCCGGGAAGCCGGTCGAGTATGCGGCTGCTTTGCCGCTACGGCAAACCGGTTTGCCCATTTGCTGGTGGTCAGTGCCCGCCCGGCTTTCTAAGATGGCCGCCGTTGGACGAAAGAGGCCGCCGGTTTCCGGGGCCTTCTGCGTGCGCCCTGGGCGCTCTTCTTCCTTTCTACCGGAGCTTTTCATGCGTCGTTTTCTTTCCGTGCTGGCCGTGTGGATGGCCGCCGCCACGGGTGCCCACGCCCAGGCGCCTTCGTGGCCGACCCACCCGGTGCGCGTGGTCGTGCCGTTTCCGGCGAGCGGCGCGACCGATCTGGTGGCCCGCGTGGTCACGCAGCGCGTGGGCCAGGAGCTGGGCCAGCAGTTCGTCGTGGACAACAAGCCCGGCGCCGGCGGCACCATCGGCGCGGCCGAGGCCGCCAAGGCCGCGCCGGACGGCTACACCCTGCTGCTCACCACCAGCAGCACGCACGCCATCTCGCCCCACCTGCTGCCCAAGCTGGCCTACGACCCGCGCAAGGACTTCACGCCCGTCGCCCACGTGGCCGATGCGCCCAGCGTGCTGCTGGTCACCAACTCGCTGCCCGTCAAGACGGTGGGCGAGCTGATCGCCTATGCCAAAGCCTACCCCGGCAAGCTCAACTACGCCACCAGCGGCAACGGCACCATCGTGCACCTGAACACGGCCGCCTTCGCCGCGCAGGCCGGCATCGACATGGCCCATGTGCCCTACAAGGGCACGGCGCTGGCGATTCCCGATCTGGTGACCGGACAGGTGCATGTGCTGTTCGACTCGCTGCCCACCGGCATGCCGCATGTGAAGAGCGGCCGCCTGCGCGCCCTGGCCGTGACCAGCGCCAAGCGCAGCGCCCTCGCGCCCGACCTGCCCACACTGGCCGAGTCGGGCCTGCCCGGCTTCTCGTCGGTGACCTGGTTCGGCGTCTACCTGCCTGCCGGTGCGCCGCCCGCGCTGGTGGAGCGCGTGCACAAGGCTTTCACCAAGGCCGTGCAGTCGCCCGAGGTGGTCGACAGCCTGGCCAAGCTGGGCGTGGAGCCCGCAGCGCCCAGCACGCCGGCGCAGTTCAACGCCATGGTGCAGACCGACAGCGCGCGCTGGGCGGGTGTGATCAAGCAGCACAAAATAACCCTAGAGTGACAACCCCCTGAGCGGCTGCGCCGCTTCCCCCTTCTCGCGAATCGCTACGCGATTCCGGAAGGGGGACGACGCCAGTGGCCGGGCAAAGCCCGTTCCACGGCGTCTGCTGGCATGGCCTGCTCCGCGGCCTTTCGACGGGTGGCCGTGTGACAGTCGCTTGAGGCTCGTTGCATGGTTTCACTCGGCAGCACGAACCCGTACCACCCGACGCGACGTCGCACCGCTACCCACCTCATAGGAGACAACCCATGCAAGACAACGCCAAAACTCTCGACTGGTCCCTTCCCTACGCCTCCAACCGCAGCGCGGTGATGGGGCGCAACGTGGTGTCCGCCTCGCAGCCGCTGGCGGCGCAGGCGGGGCTGCGGATGCTGCTGGCAGGCGGCAACGCGGTGGATGCTGCGATTGCCGCCGCCATGGCGCTCACCGTGGTCGAGCCCACGGGCTGCGGCCTGGGCAGCGATGGGTTTGCCATCGTCTGGGATGGCAAGGAGCTGCATGGCCTCAATGCCTCCGGCCGCTCGCCGGCCGCGTGGACGCCGGAGTACTTCGAGAAGCTCGGCGGCATTCCGGAGATGGGCTGGAACGCCATCACCGTGCCGGGCGCGGTGTCGGCCTGGGTGGCTTTGTCCAAGCGCCTGGGCAAGCTGCCATTCGCCAAGCTGGCCGAGCCCGCCATCGACTACGCCCGCAACGGCTTCCCCGTGTCGCCCACCATCGCGCGGCTGTGGGCGCTGGGCGCCGCCAAGCTGGGCCAGCAGCCCGGTTTTGCCGAGTGCTTCATGCCCGATGGCCGGGTGCCGAAGGCGGGCGAGATCTTCCGCAGCGAGGCGCATGCGCGCACGCTGGAGCTGATCGCCGCCACCGAAGGCGAGGCCTTCTACCGGGGCGAGCTGGCCGAGAAGATGGCCGCGCATTCCCAGGCCCACGGCGGCGCCATGACGGTCGAGGACCTGGCCGCCCACCAGGCCGACTGGGTGGGCACGGTGAGCCAGCGCTTCGGCGACTCGGTGATCCACGAGATCCCGCCCAACGGCCAGGGCATCGCCGCGCTGATGGCGCTGGGCATGCTCGACGCGCACGGCGTGGGCGCCCACGCGCTCGACAGCGTGGAGACCGTGCACGCCAGCGTCGAGGCGATGAAGCTCGCGTTTGCCGACCTGCACCAGTACAACGCCGACATCGACCACATGGACGTGACCCCTGCGCAGCTGCTGGACCCGGCGTACCTGGCCGAGCGCGCCGCGCTCATCGACACCGCCCAGGCGGGCGACCCGGCCTACGGCGCCCCGCGCCCGGGCGGCACGGTGTACCTGGCGGCGGCGGACGCGTCCGGGATGATGGTCTCGTTCATCCAGTCCAACTACATGGGCTTCGGCTCGGGCGTGGTGGTGCCGGGCACGGGCATCAGCCTGCAGAACCGGGGCCACGGCTTCACCACGCAGGCCGGCCATGCCAACCAGGTGGCGCCGCGCAAGCGCCCCTCGCACACCATCATTCCCGCGTTCGCCATGCATGCCGACGGCACGCCGCAGATGGCTTTCGGCGTGATGGGCGGCCCCATGCAGAGCCAGGGCCACACGCAGATGGCGCTGCGCGTGCTGCGCTACGGCCAGAACCCCCAGGCCGCGGCGGATGCGCCGCGCTGGCGCGTGACGGGCGGCAAGGGCGTGGCGGTGGAGCCGGGCTTCGACCCCGCCGTCGTCCAGGCGCTGCGCGCCATGGGCCACGAGGTGACGGTGGAGGAGGGCAATGGCGTCTTCGCCTTCGGCGGCGCCCAGCTGGTGCTGCGCGACGGCGACCATTACGTGGCCGGCTCGGACCCGCGCAAGGACGGCCACGCCGTCGCGTTCTAAACCAAATTGTGCTGCAGCGCTTATCTGATAAGCGCATGCAGCTATTATTTTGGTAGTGGGTGGCTAGCGCGTCTCGCGCACCGTCAACCACGCGCTCAGCGCGCCGCTGGCGGCGATGGCGGCCATGCCCGCCAGGGACCAGCCGTCCGGCATGTGGTCGTACAGCAGCCAGCCGGCCAGCATCGCAAAGCCGATCTGCGAGTACAGGAACGGCGCGATCGTGGCCGGCGTGGTGCGCGCATACGCCTTCAGCAGAAACATGTGGCCCAGCGCGCTGGTGAGCCCCATCACGAACAGGCCGCACCACAGCCACGGGTCGGCGATCTGCGTCCACGCGAACGGGACTCCCAGCGACACCAGCGCCGTCGCCAGCCAGCCCGTGTAGAGCTGCGTGGTGGCGGGGCTTTCCTTGCCGGCCATCTTGCTGCTGAGGACCTGGTAGCCCGTGCCCGTCACCAGCAGGCACAGCGGCAGCAGCATGGCCCAGGTGAAGGACTCGCCCCCGGGGCGGATGATGGCCAGCGTGCCCGCCATGCCGGCGGCCACCAGCGCCCAGCGCAGCGCGCTCACGGGCTGGTGCAGCCACAGCGCGGCCACCAGCGTCACGCACAGCGGCGTGGTCGCCACGATGGCGGTGAACTCGGCCAGCGGCAGGTGCTGGATGCTGAAAAACCCGAACAGGCTGGTGGCTGCGAACAGCGCGGCGCGCAGCGCCTGGAAGCGCGGCTGCGTGGTGCGCAGGGCGCCCATGCCCTCACGGTGCAGCACGAAGGCGGTGGTCAGCACCGACTGGATCAGGTAGCGCCACCACAGTGCCATGAACAGCGGCACCGCCGCGCTGACGAACTTGGTGGCCGTGTCCAGCAGGGCAAAGCAGGCGCACGCCGTCACGGTGAGGCCGATGCCGGCCAGCGCGCCCTGGCGCCGGCGCTGGGCCAGTGTGGCGGCGGCGGTGGCTTGCATGGCTGCTGCGGCCGTCGCTGCGTCGTCGTCGGCGGTGGCGGCGCTGGTCGTGGTCATGCGTGCGCAGGGGCCGCTCAGCCGCGCCGTTCCAGCAGCATCGCGTCGCCGTAGCTGAAGAAGCGGTAGCCCTGGCGGATGGCGTGGCGGTACAGGCCCATGACGTGCTCGTAGCCCGAGAGGGCGCTCACCAGCATCATCAGCGTGCTCTTGGGCAGGTGGAAGTTAGTGAGCAGCAGGTCCACCACCTGGAAGGCAAAGCCCGGGGTGATGAAGATGCTGGTGTCGCCCGTGGCCTGGCCGCTCTGCGCCCACGACTCCAGCGTGCGCACGGTGGTGGTGCCCACGGCGATCACGCGGCCGCCACGCTGGCGGCAGCGCTCCAGCGCGGCCAGCGTGGGCAGGGGCACCTCGTACCACTCGCTGTGCATGCGGTGCTCGGCCAGGTTCTCGGTCTTCACCGGCTGGAAGGTGCCGGCGCCCACATGCAGCGTGACGCTGGCGCGCTCGATGCCGCGCTCGGCCAGGCGGGCCAGCACGCCTTCGTCGAAGTGCAGGGCGGCCGTGGGCGCGGCCACGGCGCCGGGCGCGCGGGCGAACACGGTCTGGTAGCGCTGCGCGTCCTCGGCGGCGTCGGGATCGTCGCCGGCCTGCTGCTGGCGTTCGATGTAGGGCGGCAGCGGCATGTGGCCGTGGCGCTCCATCAGGTCATGGGGGCTGGCGCTGTCGGCGCTGGCCAGGGCGAAGCGGAACAGCGGGCCGTCCGCATCGGGCCAGCGCGACAGCAGCGTGGCGTCGAAGCCGCCGGCGTGTGCGCCGCCGGCCATGTGCAGCACGCCACCCAGCTGGGGCTTCTTGCTGACCTTCATATGCGCGACGACCTCGTTGCCGGTGCCGCCGACCAGCACACGCTCGATCAGCAGTTCCACCTTGCCGCCGCTCGACTTCTCACCGAACACCCGGGCCTTGACCACGCGCGTGTCGTTGAAGACCAGCAGGTCGCCCGGCTGCAGCAGGTCGGGCAGCTCGCGGAAGATGCGGTCCACCGGATCGGCGGCGCGGCCGTCGAGCAGGCGCGAGGCGCTGCGTTCGGCGGCGGGGTGTTGGGCGATCAGCTGCGGAGGCAGCTCGAAATCGAAGTCGCTGAGCGTGAAGGTGCGGGCAGGGGTCGACATGTCTTGAGGGCCTGACAGGCCCGTGCCAAGGAGAAAACGGAAACGGCGCCTGCAGGGCGCCGTCGGATGCCGGATTGTCCCACGCCCGTGCGCGGGCCGCCGCCGCTACAGCCGGATGCCGGCGCCTTTCACCGCCGGCTCGAAGGTGCCGACCTGGGCCTTGACGAGGGCTTCGAACGCGGCCGTGGTCTCGGGCCGGGCGACGATGCCGAGGTCGATCAGGCGTTTCTGGACCTCGGGCAGCACCAGCACCTCGTTGCACGCGGCATGCAGCCGGGCCGTGATGTCGGACGGGAGCCGGGCCGGGCCCGACAGGCCGAAGAAATTCTCCAGCACCAGCGTGGGCCGGTTCAGTTCCGTGACGGAGGGAACGTCCGGCAGTAGCGGCGAACGCTGCGCGCCGGTGACGGCCAGCGGCACCAGCTGGCCGCTCTTGAAGAAGGGCACGTAGGCGGTGACGACGTCGATGCCGATCGGGATCGTGTTGGCGATCAGGTCGGTGGTCATGGGTGCACCGCCCCGGTACGGCACGTGCACCAGGTTGATCCCGAGCGCCTTCTTCATCAGCTCGCCGTGGATGTGGCCGACGGAGCCGGGCCCGCCCGAACCGAAGTCCATTGGCCCGGCCTTGCGCGCCGCCGCTTCGAACTCGGCAAAGCTCTTGATGCCCGACGGCTTGCTGGCCATGACCACGAGCGGCGCGCCCCCCAGCGAGGCCACGTGCGTGAAGGCGGCCAGGGGATCGTAGGGCTGCTTCTCGACGGTGAACGGACCCAGGGCGATCGGCGTGGTGTTGGACAGCATGAGGGTGTAGCCGTCGGCCGGCGAGGCTGCAACCAGGGCGCCGCCGATGGTGCCGCCCGCCCCGGGCTTGTTGTCGACCACGACCGGCTGCCCCAGCTTCTTCGCCAGCTGCTCGGCCATCAGCCGCGCGACGACGTCGCTGCCCCCGCCGGGGGGAAAGGTCACGATGATCTTGATCGGCCTGTCAGGCCATTGCGCGCGCGCTGGCAGCGCGAACGCCGCAGCGCCCGCGCCGAAGGCCTGGAGCACGGTGCGGCGCGTCGTGTGAAAGCGGGTCATGTCGGTGTCCGGAATGAAGGAACACCCGCCCATGCAGAAATCGTGCCCTCCGGTGCCTGCGCGTCGCCGGGCCCCGGCGGGTCACGGCCGACGGCCGCCGCGGGCTGTGCCGGCTCCGGATTGGGGCGCGCCGTGGCCGGGCCTCAGGCCTCGTGCGGCGCCCCGGTCCACAGCTGCGCCAGGTCGGGAAAGCGCCACTGGTCGGGGTCTTCCCGCGCGACGATCTTCTCGGCGCAGCCGGGCGCGGCCAGGTCGAGCACCTCGGGCGGAATGCGCATGCCGGAGCGGGTGGAGAAAAACACCTTGACGCGCGGAGCGGTCAGTGAGCCCGCGCCCTGCTCCGTGACCACCCCGATGCGCCCCGAGGTCAGCCGCACCAGCGAGCCCACGGGGTAGATGCCGATGCTCTTCACGAACGCCTGGAACAGCCGCGCGTCGAAATGGTCGCGGCTCCATTCGGCCATGCGGCGCAGGGACTCGGACGGATCCCAGCCGCGCTTGTAGGGCCGGTCGGAGGTGATGGCGTCGTACACGTCGCAGATGGCCGCCATGCGCGCCACCAGGCTGATCTGGTCTTTCGCCAGGCGGTGGGGGTAGCCCGTCCCGTCGACCTTCTCGTGGTGGTGCAGGCAGGCGTCCATCACGGCCTCCTCCACGCCGCCGGCCGCCTGCAGCATGCGCCAGCCGCGCTCGGGGTGGCTGCGCACCACGGTGAATTCTTCGTCCGTGAGCCGGCCGGGCTTGTTCAGCACCGACAGCGGAATCGCCGCCTTGCCGATGTCGTGCAGCAGCCCGGCCATGCCGGCGGTGCGCGTCTGCGCCTCGTCCAGCCCGATCTGGCGCGCCAGCGCGATCATCAGCGCGCACACGGCTACCGAATGCATGTAGGTGTAGTCGTCCGCCGTCTTGAGCCGGGCCAGGCTGATGAGGGCGCTGGCGTTGCGGGCGACGGAGTCCGCGATCTCGTCCACCAGGGCCTGGGCGCTGGCGGTCTCCACGGCGCGGCCCATGCGCGCCTCGGTGAACATCGACACCATGGCCTGCTTGGCCTGCACGCAGATGCCCGCAGCGGCGTGCAGCTCGGCCTGCATGGTGGCGGGGGCGCGGCTACGGGAGCGGGGGGGCGTCAGCGGCTCGGGGGCGGCAGGCGGCGGGGGCGGCAGGTCCTGCAGGGTGGCGAAGTCGGTCTCGATCTGGGCGTCGGCCTCGGCCCGGCTGGTGGAGGCAACCCCGCCGGCCACGTCCAGGCCGCGTGCCACGTCGATCCACACCTCCTGGATGCCGCTGCCCAGGATGCGCGCGAGATCCTTCGGCTCCTTGATGACGAACCCGGCTTTCCAGAACGGGTGGTCCATCCATGAGCCGCAGAACTGGTGCAGGTACATGCCGAGGGACAGATGCTGGACATGGATGCGCTTGAGCATGATCGAAGGCGAGAGGACGGAATGCGCCCGCAGGGTCCCGGGAGCGCGGCGCCATGGTAGCCTTTTCCGTCCATGCCGGCGCTGTCCTTTTTCACAGATTCCACGATCCATGCCGCCCGCCCGTAGCGTCCCTGCGATTCCGGGCGGCGCCGCGGCCGCGCGCCCGCCTGCCAAGGCCCCGAGCCCGGCCCAGAAGGCGCTGCACAAGCTCGGCCTGACGCGCGACATCGACCTGGCGCTGCACCTGCCGCTGCGCTACGAGGACGAGACCCGCATCACCCCGATCCGCAACGCGCGCGACGGCGACACGGTGCAGATCGAGGCCACGGTCGTCTCGTCCGAGATCCAGATGCGCCCGCGCCGCCAGCTGGTGGTGACGGTGGAGGACGACACCGGCAGCTGCGAGCTGCGCTTCTTCAGCTTCTACCCCTCGCACCAGAAGACGCTGTCGGTGGGTGCGCGCCTGCGCGTGCGCGGGGAGATCAAGGGCGGCTTCTGGGGGCGGCAGATGCTGCACCCGGCCTTCCGCCTGGCCGGCGGCGAGCTGCCGGCGGCGCTGACGCCCGTCTACCCCACCGTGGCGCAGTTGCCCCAGGCCTACCTGCGGCGGGCGGTGGTGGGCGCGCTGCTGCGCGTGGATCTGTCCGAGACGCTGCCGCCGGGCGTGGAGCCGCCGGTGGCGCGGGCTTATGGCCAAAACGGCCTGCAGCGCTTATGGAATCTGCGCGAGGCGCTCACTTTTTTGCACCACCCCACACCCGACGTCGCCCTGGCCACGCTGCAGGACCACAGCCATCCCGCCTGGCAGCGCCTGAAGGCCGAGGAGCTGCTGGCTCAGCAGCTGTCGCAGCAGCAGTCCAAGCGCGAGCGCGACCGCCTGCGGGCGCCTGTGCTGCGCCCCCAGGCC
>JAEWPH010000005.1 GCA_023460715.1 Pseudomonadota bacterium
GAGCCGCAGCGCGCGCCGTTCGATGCGGCGCTGGCGGCCCTCCACGCCGGCATCGCGGCGGGCGAGTACTACCAGGTCAACTACACCGGCATGCTGCGCGGCACCGTGGTGGCGCCAGCGCACTCGGCGGGATCCGCGGCCGGCCCGCGCGCCACGGCGCAGGCGCTGTTCGCCGCGCTGCAGCGGGCGCAGCCGGGCGGCTACGGGCTGTACCTGGATCTGGGCGGCGAGCAGGTGCTGTCGGCCTCGCCCGAACTGTTCTTCGACTGGCAGGACGGCGGTGAAGGCCCGTCAGGCACGGCGGGCGGCACGCTGCTGGCCCGGCCCATGAAAGGCACGGCCCCGCGCGGCGCCACGCCGGCCGAAGACGCCGAGCGCGCGGCGGCCCTGCGCGCCAGCCCCAAGGAGCGGGCCGAGAACGTGATGATCGTGGACCTGCTGCGCAACGACCTCTCGCGCATCGCCACGCCGCACAGCGTGCGCGTGCCGGCGCTGTTCCACACCCAGGCGCTGCCTGCGGTTTGGCAGATGACCTCCGACGTGCAGGCCGATACGCCCGCGGGCACCACGCTGGACCGGGTGTTCGCCGCGCTGTTCCCCTGCGGCTCCATCACCGGTGCGCCCAAGGTGCGCGCCATGCAGGCCATCCACGCGCTGGAGGACGGCCCGCGCGGCTGGTACTGCGGCGCGCTGGGCGTGGTGCGCCCGCGGCCCGGCGGCGGGCTGGCGGCGACTTTCAACGTGCCCATCCGCACCGTCGAGCTGCAGGGGGCCACCGCGCGCTGCGGCATCGGCAGCGGCATCACCCACGGGGCGCGGGCCGATGCGGAATGGCAGGAGTGGCAGCACAAGCGCGCCTTCCTCGTGCGCGCCAGCGAACCGTTCGACATCCTGGAAACCTTGGCGCTGGTCGACGGCGCCTTCCGCCACCGGGCCGAGCACCTGGCGCGCATGGCGGCTTCTGCGGCGCATTTCAACGTTCCGTGGGACGCAGAGCGCATCGACGCCTGCCTGCACGCGCTGGCTGCCACCCACCCGCAGGGGGCCTGGCGCGCGCGGCTGCTGCTGCGCGCCGATGGCAGCCCGCGGGCGGAAGCGTTTGCGCTGGTGCCCCAGGCCGCCGGGCCGGTGCGCCTGGCCTTGGCCGGCAAGGCGTTCGCAGAGGCCCGCAGCGAATTCGTGCGCCACAAGACCACGCGCCGCGCGCACTACGCCGCCTTCGCGCCCGCGCCGGGAACGGGCGTGTTCGACACCGTGCTCTACAACGCGGCGGGCGAAATCACCGAGACGACCTTCGGCAACATCGCTGCGCAGCGCGAGGACGGCGTCTGGATCACCCCGCCGCTGGCCTGCGGCCTGCTGCCCGGCGTGGGCCGCGCCGTGGCGCTGCGCGACGGCCGCCTGACCGAGGCCGTGCTGCGCGTGGACGACCTGCCCCGCCTGCGTGCCTGGGCCTTCATCAACAGCCTGCGGGGCTGGCTGCCGGCGGTGCTGGACTGACCGCGCCGCGCGGGCCGCTCTGCCAGCCGGTGGCCTGGGCCATCCAGCCGTCCAGGGCCGCCAGCACCGGGGCGTAGCGCGCTGCATCGCCGTCGATCTGGGTCAGGGCGGCGCAGGCCGCCTCCAGGGTGGACAGCTGGTGCGCGGCCTGGGCCCTGCGCAAGCGGCCGTAGCGCGACGTGGGCAGATCCTCGAGCGGCAGGCGGGGCAACTGCTGCAGCAGCGGGTTCAGGTAGAGCATCTTGCGGCTCTTGCGCCAGGTGCCGTCCAGCACGACCAGCCGCAGCGCCGCGGGCGTGGCCATCCACTGCGCCGGCAACGGCGGCGGGGCCTGCAGCGGCAGCGACGGGTTCGGCGGGGTGTCGGGATACAGCAGCACGGCGTGGGCGGGCACGCCGCTGGCCGTGGGCGCCGCCAGCCAATCCTGCAGCAGCGCGGGGTCGAAGCGCTCGCCCACCTCGATCCGGCTGCGGGGCAGGCACAGGTGCAGCAGGCGGGCCGTGCCTTTGGCGTGGGCTACCTCCAGAGGGTGCTGCAGCACCAGCACCTCGGCCCGGTGGGCGACCGGAGCGGCCCAGGGGCACAGGCAGGTGCTGGTGGGGCGCCGGCAGCGTGCGCACTGCGGGCGCCGCGCAGCAGGCGCCGCTGAGCAAACATCCATGATGCTATTGAAAATATAGCTGTAAGCGCTTATGGAATAAGCGCTGCAGGCCTGTTTGGCACGAAATATCGGTTACAGCCGTTCCTTGACGTAGGAGGGCCGGTCCATGTCGATGATCTCCACGCTCAGCTGCACCAGCACGCCGGCCGGGCGGGGTGCCAGGCGGCGCAGCACCTCGGCGATGCGGCCGGCCAGGTCCTGCTTGGCCTCGGGCGTGCGGCCCGACAGCAGGCGCAGCTGGGCGTGGATGAAGGCGCGCGGCCCGGCCCCGGTGCCCACCTGGAAGCTGTCGGTGTGCACGAAGCGGCTCTTCAGGTCGGCCTCGTCCAGGATCTCGGGGCTGGCGGTCACCGCGGCGTTGATCTCCTGGAGCGCCTGGGCTTCGGGGAAGTCGGCCAGATTGCGGGTGTATTCGATGGTCAGGTGCGGCATGGTCGGTCCTTGGTTGAGAAGAGGAAAGAAAACGGGATGGCCCGCGTGGGAATGGATGTGCTGGCTCTTAGAGATCCAGCACGCAGCCGTCGCCTACGCCGTCACGCCAGACGCGCACCCGGCTGGGGCGGGGCTGCAGGTCGGCCAGCGCCTCGGCGATGAAGACGCAGAGATTCTCCAGCGTGGCGGGTCCCAGGCCGGGCACTTCGTCCAGCAGGTGGTGGTCCAGCCGGTCGCGCAGCGCCTGGCAGCGCGCCCGCAGGTGGCCCAGGTCGATCACCATGCCCGTCCGGGCATCGCGCGGGCCGGTGACGGAGACCTCGGCATGGTAGGTGTGGCCATGGATGCGGCGGCTGCCTTCGGCCTCGATCTCGCGCTGCAGCGTGTGGGCGGCGTCGAAGAAGAAGCGCTGGTGGACGGTGAACTGCATGGGGCAAAAACCAGGGGGAAAAAATAAAGATCAGAGCGAAAGCGGCGCGAGGAGGCCAGCGAAGCGGTTCTGGCTAGGCGCCGCATCGCAGGCAGTAGCCAACGCTACGACAAGATGCGGCAACGACGCCAGAAGGGCTCCTTGCGCTGCTCCGCTAGCGGATGCCGGTGAGCTTGTGGGTCTGCAAGCTCAGCCGCCAGGCCGGGCGCTGCAGGCAGGCCTCGATGCAGAGGGCCGTGTTCTCGGCCTGCGCCGGCCCGTCCATGGGCTGCAGGAAGCGGTGGCTGAACTGCGTCTGCGCTTCCAGCGCCGCCAGGTCGAAACCAGGCTGCGGCCAGACCAGCTTGAGCTCCTGCCCCGCGCGCTGCACCCAGTCCGCGCCGGCCTTGGGGCTGATGCACAGCCAGTCGATGCCGGCGGGCGCCGCCACGGTGCCGTTGCTTTCCACGGCGATGCGAAAGCGCCGCGCGTGCAGCGCGTCGATCAGCGCCGCATCGACCTGCAGCAGCGGTTCGCCGCCGGTCAGCACCACCAGGCGGTGCTGCGCATCGTGCGCGGGCCACTGCGCGGCGATCTGGTCGGCCAGGGCGTCGGCGGCGCTGAACTTGCCGCCCAGCGTGCCGTCGGTGCCGACGAAGTCGGTATCGCAGAAGCGGCAGACGGCCGTCGCACGGTCCTGCTCGCGGCCGCTCCAGAGGTTGCAGCCGGCAAACCGGCAGAACACGGCGGGCGTGCCGGCCTGGCCGCCTTCGCCTTGCAGGGTGTAGAAGATTTCCTTGACGCTGTAGCTCATGCCGCCAGCTCCTCTTCTAGTGCCGCCGTGCGCGCCGGGGCCAGCGCGGCCAGGGCGTCCAGCAGCCGGTCCACGTCGGCCTCGGTGTGCGCGGCAGACAGGGCGATGCGCAGGCGCGCCGTGCCTTCCGGCACCGTGGGCGGGCGGATCGCCGGCACCCATAGGCCGCGGGCGCGCAGGGCCTCCATGGCGGCCAGGGCCTCGTCGTTGGCACCGATGAGCAGGGCCTGCACGGCGGTGCGCGAGGGCCCCAGCGCCCAGTGCGTGCCGTGCACCAGGGGGGCCAGGCCGCTGCGCAGTTGCGCGATGCGGGCGTTGAGATGGTCGCGCAGCGCATCGCCGCGTTCGATGAGCCCCAGGCTGGCCTGCAGCGTGCGCGCCAGCAGCGCGGGCGCCGCGGTGGCGAAGATGTAGCTGCGCGTCTTCTGCACCAGCCACTCGACGAGCACATCGCTGCCGGCGACGAAGGCCCCGGCGGCTCCCGCCGCCTTGCCCAGCGTGGCCATGTAG
>JAEWPH010000006.1 GCA_023460715.1 Pseudomonadota bacterium
GCGCCGGCCGCGGCCGCCCAGCGGCTGTCGGCCACGCTGCTGTGCGTCTCGTGCACCAGGTGCAGCCGCCAGGCCGTGCCCTCCAGCGGCTGGGTATGCCACAGCACCCGGCCGGGGAGCGCGGGGGCCTGCAGCGTGACCAGGCGCCCGCCGTCGTCCAGCCGCTCGGCCACGCGGAACTCCAGCGGGCGCAGCGGCTGGTCGGCGTACTGGCGCGTGCTGCTCAGTTCGTTGCGCTCGGCGTCGGTCAGGGGCTGCAGCAGGCGGTAGCGCCAGTCGTCCTGGCTGGCGAGGAACACCACGCCGTGGGCGTCGGAGGCCAGCACGATGTCGGGCGTCTGCAGCCACTCGCGCTCCAGCTCCTGCAGCGCGATCTTGATGGCCACCAGGCCCAGCGTGCGCCCCTGCTCGTCGCGGATGGCCTGCGACAGAAAGTACCCCGGCTCGCCGGTCGTCACGCCGATGCCGTAGAAGCTGCCATTGCCCTGGGCCAGCGCCTGCTGCACGTAGGGACGGAAGCTGTAGTCCACCCCGACGTTGCTGGTGGCGCTGCGCCAGTTGCTGGCGGCCACGGCCTGGCCCTGGCGATCGATCAGCGTCAGTGTGGACGACTGGCTGGCGCCGTTGGCCTGCTCCAGCTTGCGGTTGAGCCGGTCCACCTCCTGCGCGGGCAGGGGGCGGCGCAGGGCGTCGCGCAGTTGCTCGTCGAGCGCCAGCACCTCGGGCAGGGTGCGGTAGCGGTCGATGCGCTGGCCCAGCGTCTGGCCGTACAGCGCCAGCTGGCGCTGCACCGTTTCGCTTTCCTCGTGCAGCGAGTGGCGCCAGGCCAGCTGCCCGGCCAGTAGCATGCAGCCGGCCATGCCGCCCAGCAGGATGAGCAGGGTCCAGAAATTCCGTCGGTGGGTGGAGGGCGCGCGCACCGGGCGATTGTCCGCGAGGCGGGGGAACGGGGCGGGCGTCGGCCCTTGGCAGGCCGCAGCACCCTAGGGCTTTCCCTAGGTGGGCGCGCGCGCCCCGAGGGGCGCCGCGGCGGCTAATACCAATAGGTTATCGGCCCCGGCGGCGGCCAGCAGTACAACCGGCACCCTCGAAGCACCCTGGTGGTGCCTCACCCCGATCCAGGAGACTGCCCCATGCATGCCATTCCCACCGCGGACATCCGCCACCCGCGGCTGCCCCTGCCGTTCTACCGCCAGCTGTACTTCCAGGTGGTGGTCGCCATCATCCTGGGCGTGCTGCTCGGCCACTTCGAGCCCGCCTACGGCGCCGCGCTCAAGCCGCTGGGCGACGCGTTCATCAAGCTGATCAAGATGATCATCGCCCCGGTGATCTTCCTGACCATCGTCACCGGCATCGCCGGCATGACGCAGCTCAGCAGCGTGGGCCGCGTGTTCGGCAAGGCCATGGCGTACTTCCTGACCTTCTCCACGCTGGCGCTGGTGATCGGCATGATCGTCGCGAATGTGATGCAGCCGGGCGCCGGCATGCACATCAACCCGGCCGATCTGGACCAGAAGGAAGTCAGTTCCTACGTCGCCAAGTCGCACGACATGACCCTGACCGGCTTCGTCATGGACATCATTCCCAAGACGCTGGTCAGCCCCTTCGTGGGCGACAACATCCTGCAGGTGCTGCTGGTGGCCGTGCTCTTCGGCGTGGCGCTGGCGCTGTCGGGCAACGCCGGCAAGCCGGTGTACAACTTCCTGGAATCGCTGACGGTGCCGGTGTTCAAGCTGGTCAACATCGTCATGAAGGCCGCGCCCATCGGCGCCTTCGGTGCCATGGCCTTCACCATCGGCAAGTTCGGCCTGGGCTCGCTGCTGAACCTGGCCGAGCTGGTCGCCACGTTCTACATCACCTCGCTGCTGTTCGTGCTGGTCATCCTCGGCGCGGTGGCCCGTGCCTGCGGCTTCTCGGTCGTCAAGCTCATCAAGTACCTGAAGGCCGAGCTGCTGCTGGTGCTGGGCACGTCGTCGTCGGAGTCGGCCCTGCCGTCGCTGATGGAGAAGATGGAACGCGCCGGCTGCAAGAAGTCCGTCGTCGGCCTGGTGGTGCCCACCGGCTACTCGTTCAACCTGGACGGCACCAACATCTACATGACGCTGGCCGCGCTGTTCATCGCCCAGGCCACCGACACGCACCTGACGCTGGGCCACCAGATCGCGCTGCTGCTGGTCGCCATGCTGTCGTCCAAGGGCGCAGCCGGCGTGACCGGCGCCGGCTTCATCACCCTGGCCGCCACCCTGGCCGTGGTGCCCGAAGTGCCCGTGGCCGGCATGGCGCTGATCCTGGGCGTGGACCGCTTCATGTCCGAGTGCCGTTCGCTGACCAACTTCATCGGCAACGCCGTGGCCACCGTGGTCGTCTCGCGCTGGGAAAACGCGCTGGACCACGAGCGCCTGGATGCCGCCCTGAACGGCGAGCCGCTGCCCCTGCCCGTGACCGTGGCGGAAGAAGCCACGCCGGTCGCCACGCCCGCCTGATTGGCCGCACGACCTGTCCACTGCCAAAGGCGGTGCGGACCTTCGGGGCCGCACCGCTTTTTCTTGGGTGGGGCGACGCATGCGCTGCGGCCATGCGTTGTCAAAATAAAGAGCAGCCAGCGCTTGGTATGTCTAGGTTTCAAATGCTTTTGTATTTGAAATCCAGTCACATCAAGCGCTGGCTGCTCACTTTTTTGCGTGCCCGCCGCCCCGCCGTGCCACGGCGGGGCGCCCGCGCCGGTCAGAACCTGTACTTCATCGACAGCATGACGTTGCGCGGCGCACCGAACATGCCCGAGCCGCCGGCCAGCGCGGCGTAGTAGCGCTTGTCCAGCGCGTTGTTCAGGTGGGCGCTCAGCGTGAGCTGCGGCGTCACCTCGTAGCGCGCCATCAGGTTGACCACGGCGTAGCTGTTCTGCGTGTAGGTGGCCAGCGGGTCGCCCGTGCGGGTTTCCCAGTTGGCGCCGCCGCCCAGCGTGAGGCGGTGCCAGTCGCCCGGCAGTCGGTAGGTGGTGAACAGCTTGACGGTGTTGCGCGGAATGCGCGTCATGATGCGCTTGCCCGCCTGGTTGTGGCTTTCGCTGTAGGTGTAGCCGGCGCCGAACTGCCAGCCGGGCGTGAGCTGGCCGTTCAGCTCCAGCTCCACGCCCTCGGTGGTAGCGTCGTTCACGGCTTCATACGTGAAGAGGGCCGCGTTCCACAGCGCCAGGTTGTCCTGCTGGGTGCGGAACAGCGACAGGCTGGACGTCAGCGCGCCGCCCTGGAAGCTGGCTTTGATGCCGGCCTCGTAGCTCACGCCTTCTTCCGGGGCCATCTCGCCGCTCAGGGTGTTGCGCAGCGTGGCGGCGTCCTGCGGGCGGAAGATCTTGGTGTAGCTGGCATACAGCGAGTAGGTGTCGTTCAGCGCGTGGACGATGCCCAGGTACGGAATGAACACGCTGTTCTCTCGGGCGTGCGCCTGCGTCACCGCGCCGCTGGCGTAGGTCAGGCTGCGGGTGTCGCGCTTCCAGCTCGTCAGGCGCCCGCCGGCCAGCAGGCTGGTGGCATCGCTGAGCTGCAGGCGCGCGCTGAGATAGGCGCCGTACTGGTATTCCGTCGATTCGCTTTCGCCGGTCTGCGGGAACGTGGGCGCTGGCACCGCATCGGCCCAGCCGAAGATGCCGGGCACGTTCTGGCGCACCACAGGGTGGCTGGGGCTGTCCTGCGCCACGCGCGACAGCGTGACGCCGCCGATCAGCTCATGCCGGCGCCCGAGCAGCGAGAACGGCCCGGTCAAGTAGGCATCCAGGCTGCTCTGCTGCGCCGTGTTGGCCCACAGGGGGCTTTGTGCATAGAGGCCGGTGCCGGCCTGGTTGATGGTGCCGCCGAGCGAGGCGATGACGGCGTCGTAGGTATAGCGCGCATGCGTCAGCTCGGCCTTGGCGCTCCAGCCCGAGCCGAAGGTGTGCTCCAGCGAGCCGAACACGCTGTCGTGCTGGTGGTTGTAATAGGTCCAGTCGGGCGCCTTGCCGTCCGAAGGGCGGGCGCCGGTGGGCACGCCGTTGTCGTAGAGGATGGGGAAGGCGCGGATCGGCGCGTCCGTGTCGCGCTGGATGTGCGTGGCGCCCACGGTGAGCAGCGTGCGCGGGCCCAGGTCGGCCTCGACGATCCCGTAGAGCACGCCGTAGTCCTGGCGGTAGTTGTCCGTCCACGCGCCCTGGCGCTTGAAGTCGGCCACCAGGCGGCCGCGCACGGAACCGTCGTCGTTCAAGGGGCGCGACAGGTCGGCCCCCGTGCCGTAGCGCGACCAGCTGCCGGCCTCGGCCGTCACGCTGGCCTGCGCCTCCTGGGTGGGGCGCTTGCGGATCATGTTGATGGTGGCCGACGGCGTGCCCAGCCCGCTCATCATGCCGGTGGCGCCCTTCACCACTTCCACGCGGTCGTAGAGCACGCTGCTTTGCAGGTAGTTGCTCATCGACGTGGAGCTGGGGATGCCGTCGATCTGGAAGTTGGTGATGCTGGCGCCGCGCGCCCAGATCTGCGGGCCGTCGCCGCCCACGCCGAACGCCTTGACGGTGATGCCGGGCGTGGCGTCCATGATGTCGTTCAGGCTGACGAGGGCCTGGTCGTCCATGCGCTGGCGCGTGATGACCGAGATGGGCTGCGGCGTCTCCTGCGGGGTCAGGTTGAGCCGGGTCGAACTGCTGGTGGACCAGGTGGTGTAGGAGCCCGTACCTTCCGTGGTCGAACCCTCGGCCTTGCCGGACACCGTCACCGCCGGCAGGGCGTGGGCGCCGGTGGCGGGTGCAGCGGGCGCGCCAGCGGCGGGCGCTGGCGCCAGGCTCCAGTTGCCGCGCGCGGTGTGCGTCAGCAC
>JAEWPH010000007.1 GCA_023460715.1 Pseudomonadota bacterium
CGGCCGGCCAGCCGCCATGCGGCACAGCCCGGAACGAGGGGGGAGCAGTCTTTCGCGGCACGGACCAGCAGCGGCGCGTATGGAAAAACCGAAGGCGTAAATGTACGCGCCCCGGCATATCACCAGCAACTATCGAAAAATTGGGTAATAAGAGCGGGCGGTTATGAGACGAACCCGTCCACCGGCTATCGCTATACTAAATATAGCTGCAAGCGCTTATGGATAGAGCGCTACAGGCCGATTTGACTTAAACATTCGGCAGATGCTTCAGGCGTCGCCGCTGCCCATGATGGCGTGCACCTTGGCCACCAGCGCCTGTGCGTCGAACGGCTTGACCAGCAGCTCCATGCCCGGCGCCAGGAAGCCGGGGTTCATGGCGGCCTGCTCGGCGTAGCCGGTCATCAGGATCACGCGGATGGCCGGCAGCTGCTCGCGGGCGAAGTCCGCCACCTGGCGGCCGTTGGGGCCGGGCAGCCCCACGTCCGAGACCAGCAGGTCGAATTGCAGCGCCCCCGACAGCAGCGCCATGGCCTCCGTCCCGGTGGACGCCTGCATGACCTGGAAGCCCATGTCCTTGAGCAGTTCCACCGCCAGCGTGCGTACCGTGGGATCGTCCTCCACCAGCAGGACGGAGTCGCGCCGCTTGGCGCCCGGCGTCTCGGACAGCGGCTCGGGCTCGGGCGCATCCGGTGCCGCGACCGAGCGGCGGAAGTACAGCTGCACCGCGGTGCCCTGCCCCTCCTGGCTCTCGATCACCGCCGTGCCGCCGGTCTGGCGCATGTAGCCGTAGATCATCGACAGCCCCAGGCCCGTGCCCTGCCCGATGGGCTTGGTGGTGAAGAAGGGGTCGAAGGCACGCTGGGCCACCGCCTGTGGCATGCCGGTGCCGGTATCGGCCACGCTCAGGCGCACGTACTCCCCCGGCTCCAGGCCGTGGACGGACAAGGGCCCGTCCACCACCAGATTGCAGGCCTGGATCAGCAGGCGCCCGCCGCCGGGCATGGCGTCACGGGCGTTGACGGCCAGGTTGAGGATGGCGTTGTCGAACTGGTGCGCGTCGGTGAAGATGTTCCACAGCCCCGGCGGCAGCTGCAGCTCCAGCACGATGTTCTCGCCGCAGGTGCTGCGCAGGAGCGACTCCAGCCCGTCGAAGGCCGACTGCACGTCGAGCGCGCGGGAGTCGAGCGGCTGGCGCCGCGAAAACGCCAGCAGCCGCTGCGTGAGCGCGGCAGCGCGGCGCGACGAGGCCAGTCCCGCCTCCACATACCGGCCCACTTCGTCGTAGCGCTGCTGGGCCACGCGCTGGCGGATGAGCTGCAGCGGCAGCACGATGCCCTGCAACATGTTGTTCAGGTCGTGGGCGATGCCGCCGGTCAGCTGGCCCAGGGCCTCCATCTTCTGGCTGTGGCGCAGCTGCTCCTCGGCTTCGCGCAGCGCGTCGGCCTGAACGCGCTCCTCGGTCACGTCGCGGCCGACGGCCTGGATAAATCCCTCGTCCGGCACGGCCGTCCAGGTGATCCAACGGACCGCGCCGTCGCGCCGGCGGTAGCGCAGCGTGCCGTAGCGCCGCACGGCGCCCTGCTCCAGCGCCCGCAGCTCGTCGGACATGGCCGGCACGTCCTCGGGGTGCACGAAGCCCAGCACGTTGCGCCCGAGGGTTTCGCCCTCGCTCCAGCCGAGCACGGCAGTCCAGGCGGGGTTGACGGCGGCGATGCTGCCGTCGAAGCGGGCCACCATGAGCAGCGCGTCGGAGCGCATCCACAGCCGGTTGCGGTCGGCGGTGCGGTCGGCCACCTGCTGCTCCAGCGAGGCGGTGGCGTCGCGCGCCCGATCCTCGGCCAGGATCTTTCCGGTGGTCTCGATCACGGTGTCCAGCATGCCGACGACGGCACCCTGTTCGTCGCGCACCGGGCTGTAGCAGAAGGTGAAGTACGCCCGCTCCGGTCGGCCGTAGCGGTTGATGTCGAGCGGGAAGTCTTCGATGAAGGTCGCTTCGCCGGCGAAGGCCTTGTCCACGATCGGACCGAGCGTGGGCCACGCCTCGCTCCAGATCTCTTCGAAGGACCGCCCCAGCGCATCGGGCTTGTGGCCCAGGATGGGGGCGAACGCGTCGTTGTAGAGCGTGTGCCGGCCGGCCCCCCACACCAGGCAGGCGCCGATGTGCGTGGACAGCATCGACTCGACCGACAGCCGCAGCGCCACGGGCCACTGCGCCAGCGGCCCCAGCGGGTGGCGGGCCCAATCGAACCGGCGGATACGCTCGCTCATCGGGCCCGGGGCCCGGGGGAACAGCGGCGATGGAGGCGTCGGCTCGGACATGGACGAGATCGGAGGGCCGATGGACAGGATCGGCCTGGAGGGGATGGAAGCCGGGCGCGGGCGCCTGGGGCTGGCAGAAAAAAGACGGCCGCACCGCCTTTCAGCGGGCAAGTCTACCGGCGATTGGCGGGCCGGGTCCGCTGCCGGGGCCGCCGCAGGGACTTGCGTAGCGCGGCAACGGGAGAGCGAGACCCGGCGGCCCGCCCCCGGCGCGGTCATCCGCCGGCACGGCACCCGGTCGTGGCCCGCGATGGAAACTGTTACCACCCGCCCGTCAGCGCCCGCGTGCCGGCAGCCGTTACGGCAGCAGGCGGCCCGTGCCGCCGCCCATCGAACGGACACCATGAGACACCCTCACCGCAGCCGCCGGCTCGCCCACTGGACGGCGGCCTCCTTCGTCGCACTGGCCGGCCTGTCGCTGTCCACCGCCGCATCGGCCCGGGTCGACCTGTCGATCGGTCTCGGCTTCCCCCTCGTCTACCCCAGCGCGCCGGTGTACGTGGCGCCGCAGTCGGTCTATGTGCCGCCCCCCCGCCCGGTGTATTACGGCCCCCAGCCCGGCTACGTGGTCGTGCCGCCACCGGCCGTGGCTTACCCGGCGCCCGGCTACATCGCGCCCCCGCCGGCGTACTACCCACCCCCGCCGCCGCCCGGCCACTGGCGGCGCTGGGGCCCGCCGCCCGGCTACTACTACGACCCGCGCTGAACGCGGCCCACGCCCGGGCAGCGAGTAGGCCCGGGCACAATGCCGCCATGGCACAAGGCAAACGCATTTCCGTGGACATCTCCGACGACGCGCTCGCGGCCATCAAGGCGCTGGGCGCCGCCGCCCGCCAGGCCCGCACGGCCTCTGGCGAAGGCCAGGCCGCAGCGGCTGCCCGGCTGGGAGTGCACGTGCAGACCATCGGCCGCATCGAAGCCGGTGAACCCGGCGTGGCCGTCGGCCATGTGCTGGGGCTGCTGGCGCTGTACGGCGTGGCGGTGCACTGCACGGCGCCACAGGGGTGATGGCCCCACCGCGACACCGATCGCCCCGCCGCGCGCGTGCCACCCTCCGCACTCTTCGCCCAGCAAAAAGCGGCCCCGTGGGCCGCTCCTGGATGCATAGCTGCTTGCGCTTATCCAGCAAGGGCTAGAGGCATATTTCACCCACTAACTGAGCGGCCGGCCAAGCGCACCGCCAGCGCGCCCAGCGATGCGACGGTGGCCAGCGCAGCCACGCCGAACCAGCCCCACTGCGCCAGCGCCAGGCTGCCCAGGGCGGCACCGGCCGACATGCCCACGAACATGCCTGTGAAGAGCAGCGCGTTCAGGCGGCTGCGGGCGGCGGGCTCCAGTCCGTAGACGATGGTCTGGTGCGCCACCAGCGTGGCCTGCACGCCGAAGTCGAAGCCCACGGCACTGGCCACGATCAGGGCCAGTTGCGCCGACTCGGGCAGCGCCGGGGCCAGCCCCAGGGCGGCGAACGAGGCCGCGGCCAGCGCAGCGCCGTAGCGCGTCACCACCTCGGGGCCGCGG
>JAEWPH010000008.1 GCA_023460715.1 Pseudomonadota bacterium
CCCCGCCCGGGCGGCGGGGGCCACGGCCGCATGGAGGACGGCGACGTGGGCCGGTCCGGAGCGGTGGCAGGGGGCGCAGGTGCTGCCCGCCGGGCCGCATCCAGCCGGCGCGCAGCGCACCCGCCCCACCACCCGATGCCTGGCACGATGGACCCGTCTTGATCGATTGACATTTGTCCACACGCCGGCAGGCGCCCCGGTGTAGAAAGGCGGTCGCCGTCCTGGGTACAACACCGCACACGGAGCTTGCGACATGAAACGAGACACCGATCCCCTGGCCCTGAGCGTTCCGGCCACCCCCCTGCCCACGCAGCCCATCAGCCTGGATGTCCTGCGCGAGAAATACCTCAAGCCGGGCGAGGACGATGTGGAGGTGCTCTACCGCCGCGTGGCGCGGGCGCTGGCCTCGGTCGAGCCCGCGGCGCAGCGCGCACGCTGCGAGGCCCTGTTCCTGGACAACCTGCGCGCCGGCGCCATCGGCGCGGGCCGCATCATGAGTGCGGCCGGCACGGACATCCAGGCCACGCTCATCAACTGCTTCGTGCAGCCCGTGGGCGACTGCATCCAGGGCGTGGACGACGGCGGCTACCCCGGCATCTACGAGGCCCTGCGCGAGGCCGCCGAGACCATGCGGCGCGGCGGTGGCGTGGGCTACGACTTCTCGCGCATCCGGCCGCGGGGCGCCCGCGTCAAGGGCACGGCCTCGCAGGCGTCCGGGCCGTGCAGCTACATCAACGTGTTCGACCAGTCGTGCTCCACGGTGGAGAGCGCGGGCGCACGCCGCGGCGCGCAGATGGGCGTGCTGCGCATCGACCACCCGGACGTGCTGGACTTCATCACCGCCAAGCGCACGCCGGGCCGCTGGAACAACTTCAACGTCTCCGTGGCCGTGCCCGGCGAGTTCATGGCGGCCGTGGAGGCCGATGGCCCCTGGGATCTGGTGCACCGCGCCGAGCCCGGCGAAGCGCTGAAGGCCGGGGGCGCGCGGCTGCGCGAGGACGGGGTGTGGGTGTACCGCACCGTGCCTGCGCGCGAGCTGTGGGACACCGTGATGACGTCGGCCTACGACTTCGCCGAGCCGGGGATCCTCTTCCTGGACCGCATCAACGAAGACAACAACCTGCGCTACTGCGAGGACATCGCCGCCACCAACCCCTGCGGCGAGCAACCCCTGCCGTCCTACGGCTGCTGCGACCTGGGGCCGGTCATCCTCACCCGCTTCGTGCGCCATCCCTTCGGCCTGCAGGGCGAGGCCCCGTCGTTCGATTTCGAGGCCTTCGGCCGCGCCGTGGCCACGCAGGTGCGGGCGCTGGACAACGTGCTCGACGTGACCTTCTGGCCGCTGCCGCAGCAGCGCGAGGAATCGGCGGCCAAGCGGCGCATCGGCGTGGGCTTCACGGGCATGGGCAACACCCTGGCCATGCTGCGCCTGCGCTACGACCGCCAGGAAGGCCGCGACATGGCGGTGCGCATTGCCCAGCACATGCGCGATGCGGCCTATGCGGCCTCGGTCGAGCTGGCCAAGGAAAAGGGCGCCTTCCCCCGTTTCGACGCCGAGGGCTACCTGGCGCCGGGCACCTTCGCCAGCCGGCTGCCGCAGGCGCTGCAGGAGGCCATCCGTCAGCACGGCATCCGCAACAGCCACCTGCTGTCCATCGCGCCCACGGGCACGGTGAGCCTGGCCTTCGCGGACAACGCCTCCAACGGCATCGAACCGCCGTTCTCCTGGACCTACACCCGCCGCAAGCGCGAGGCCGACGGCAGCCGCAGCGAGTACGCGGTGGAAGACCACGCCTGGCGCCTGTACCGCTCGCTGGGTGGGGACGTGGAGCGGCTGCCCGACTATTTCGTCTCGGCGCTCGCCATGTCGGCCACCGAGCACGTGGCGATGATGGAGGCCGTGCAGCCCTACGTGGACACGGCCATCTCCAAGACCGTCAACGTACCGGCGGACTATCCCTACCAAGACTTCAAGGGCCTGTACCTGCAGGCCTGGCGCGCCCGCCTGAAAGGTCTGGCCACGTACCGGCCCAACGCCATCCTGGGCGCCGTGCTGGAGGCCACGCCGGCTTCTGCGCCGGCCGAGGCCCCTGCGGCCGCCGCGCCGGCCCCGGCGCCGGTGGCCGCGCCCCCGGTGGACCCGATGCGCGTGGTGGTCGAAACCCGTCCCAAGGGCGGCCTGGCCGCCGTGGCCGAGAAGATCGAGTACTGGACGCAGGAGGGCCACAAGACGCTGTACCTCATCGTCTCCTTCCTGCCCGTGCCCGACGGCCGCGGCAGCACGGTGGACCGCGCCATCGAGTTCTTCATGCCGGTGGGCCAGAGCGGCGAGTCGCAGCAGTGGATCACCTCCAGCATGCGCCTGCTGTCGCTGGCGGCGCGCGGCGGCTTCCTGGAGCGGGCCCTGTCCGACATGCGCAAAGTCGCCTGGGACCGCGGGCCCGTGCGCCTGGGCACCCACCGCAAGGACGACGGCACGCAGGTCCCGATGTGGCACGACTCCGAGGTGGCGGCCATGGCCTATGCCATCCAGAACATCCTGGCCCGCCGCGCCGAGGCGCCCACCCAGCAGGTGCTGCCGCTGGACGAGCCACCCATGCCCACCGGCATGCCGCCCGCCATGGCCGGCAAGAAGTGCGGCGAATGCGGTGCCCACGCGGTCATCCGCAAGGACGGCTGCGACTACTGCACGCAATGCGGCCAGCTGGGCAGCTGCGGATGAGCGCACGCCTGCAGGACGCTGAACCGCTGCTGGCGGCAGGCGAGACCGAGGGGCCTGCCGGTCGTCCCGCGGAATCGGAGAGCGGGCCCGAGCCCCTGCAGACCGCCGCCGCGTTGCAGGCGCTGCTGCAAGCCCGGCAGACGACCCTGCCGCGCCGTCTGGGCGCGCCCGGGCCGGACGCGCAGCAGCTCGCCGCCATCGTCGGCGCCGCGGCGCACGCGCCCGACCATGGCCGCTTGCAGCCCTGGCGCTTCGTGCGGGTACCGGCCGATGCGCGGGACGCGCTGGCCGACGCCTTCGCGCAGGCGCTGCAGGAGCGCGAGCCGGCCGCGGAGCCCGAGGCGCTGGCCCAGGCCCGCGAGAAGGCCTACCGCAGCCCGGAACTGCTGCTGGTGGTGGTCGATGCCGCCCAGGCCGATGCCGCTGTGCCTGCGCCGGAGCGCTGGGTGTCCGCTGGCTGCGCCGTGCAGAACCTGCTGCTCATGGCCACGGCGCTGGGCTTCGGCTCCGCGCTGACCAGCGGGCAGTCCTTGCAGTCGCGGGCGCTGCGCACGCTGTTCGGTCTGCACGCGGCGGAGCAGGCGCTGTGCTTCGTCAGCCTGGGCACGGTGGTGGCGGCCAAGGCGCGGCGGGCGCGCCCCGCCGTCGATGCGTACACGTCCACGCTCCGGCCCCAAGGCGCTCCGGTGCCGGGGCTGCATCTGCCGTCGGCCGAGGCGCCTTGAGCCTGCCCGCAATGCGCGTGCCGCAACGCCGCCGCGTCCTTTCTTTGTAGCGTTTCCTTTGTACTGTTCCGATCTGCGGACTGTTTCCATGCATGGGCCTCTCTTTCCCTCCCGCCAACCGCCGTGCGCCGCGCAGGCGCAGCCGCAACGGCAGCGCCCGCCGCACCTCTGTCTCCGCCCCTGTCCCTGCGCCGGGCAGCGCGCGGCGCCGGGGCGGCCCCTTTGGCGCCAAAGTGTTTCTGGCCGCTGCCTGGGGCCGTCGCCCTCTGTCGCCGCGCACCGAAAAAAGGGCCGCCCATGACCGCGCGGGTGTCGCTTCCCGGTGTGCGCTCGCCGGGCGTGGGTTTCGAGCAGCCCTTCGAGATGCTGGAGGCCTGCCACGAACGCGTGCTGCGCTCGCTCGATCTGCTGCAGCGGCTGCGCGCCCATGTGCGCAGCCACGGCGGCGATGCGTCCGCCCGGCAGGCGGCGCAGGATGTGCTGCGCTACTTCGACATCGCGGCGCCGCTGCACCACGAGGATGAGGAGCGGCACGTCTTCCCGCCGCTGCTGGCGCGCGCCGGTGCCGGCCGCAGCGATGGCGGGGCGCAAGCCGCCGCGGCGGTTGCCCAGCTCGTGCGCCAGCTGCAGCGCGACCACATCGCCATGGCCGCGGCCTGGGATGCCGCGCGCGGGCCGCTGCAGGCCCTGGCGCAAGGGGGCCTCGACGCCTTTGCGCCGGACCATGAAGCGGCCTTCGAGCGGTTCGCTGCGCTGTACGCCGACCACCTGCGGCACGAGGACGCCACCGTCTACCCCGCCGCCCAGGCCCTGCTGGCGCCGGACACCGTGCAGCAGATGGGCCAGGAAATGGCACGGCGCCGCGGCGGGCGCTGAGAACGTGTTGACGATCTCCTTGGGGCCGCGTTGAAGCGCAATCGGGATGAATGGATGTCTCGGAAGCGCCCCGTGCCGGGCTGCCGTTGCGGCACCTCGGGGCTGGATGCTCTTTTTTCGATAGCTGTCTGCGCTGGTGCGGAAAGGGCTGGAGCCCTGTGGGGCCTGAAAATTCTCTGTCTGGGCCGGCCACCCAGAGCGGCATGCAGTTGCATGCTCTCGGTTTGGTAGCTGATTGCGCTGATGCGACAAGGGCTGGAGGCTTGTAGAGCCTGTAACCTCCCGCCATGCCAAGCCGGGGGCCTGCACTGCTGGGCGATACTTGGCAGGCCGTCCTGCCCGCCTCCGCATCGTCTGCGCCGGCCCGCCTGCTGCCTTCGCCGTTCCCGCCGCCCATGCGCCCGCTGCCGTCCCTGCCTTTTCCCGTCCGCGTCGTCCTCACCCTTGCCATTGCCTTGATCGCGGCCGCGGCCTGCGTGGCGCTGCACACGCCGCTGCCCTGGATGATCGGGCCGCTGCTCGCCACCTCGCTGCTGTCCATGGCCGGTGCGCCGACCGACAGCGCCGGACCGTTGCGCAATGCCGGGCAGTGGACCATCGGCGCGGCCCTGGGGCTGTACTTCACGCCACAGGTGGGCGCGCTGATCGCGGGGCTGTGGTGGGCGATCGTGCTGGGCATCGTCTGGGCGCTGGCGCTGGGCTGGCTGTTCGGCGCCTGGCTGTACCGCCTGCATGCGCCGCGCATGCACGGCGTGCCGGCGCAGATGCTGCGCCCGACGAGCTACTTCGCAGGGGCCATCGGAGCGGCATCGGAGATGACGCTGCTGTCCGAGCGCGAGAATGCCCGCACCGATCTGGTGGCCGCCAGCCACAGCCTCCGGCTGGTCATCGTGACGGTGACAATTCCCTTCGCCCTGCAGTGGAGCGGACTGCATGGGCTGGACACGCTGCCGCCCGCGGCGCGCACGGTCGACCCGGCCGGGCTGGCGCTGCTGGCGGCCGCCACGGGGGCCGGGGCACTGGTGATGCGCTGGCTGGGCCGTGCCAATCCGTGGTTCATGGGCGCGCTGGTGGTGTCCATGGCCATCGCGCTGTGCGGCGTCATGCTGTCGGCCGTGCCGCAGGCGCTGGTGAATGCGGCACAGCTGGTCATCGGCGTCAGCCTGGGCGTGCGCTTTCGCGCGGATTTCCTGCACACCGCTCCGCGCTGGCTGGGCTCGATCGCCGTCGGCACGGTGGTGCTGATGCTGCTGTGCGGCCTGTTTGCCGTGGTGCTGTCCTGGGCCACCGGGCTGCACTGGGTGACGATGGTGCTGGGCACTTCGCCCGGCGGCATCGCGGAGATGTCGATCACCGCCAAGGTGTTGCAGCTCGGCGTGCCGGTGGTCACCGCCTTCCAGGTCTGCAGGCTGATCGCGGTGCTGCTGATCGTGGAGCCGATGTACCGGTGGATCTACCCGCCGCAGGGGCCGGCGGTCGTCGCGGACTGACAACGCTTCCGGACCGGGGGAGCGTATCGGCTTTTGCTTCGTCCGGCTTGCCCGCATTCTGCCGTTGCGCCCTGCCTTGAGCCGCCTCTTACGCAGCGAGCTTTGTCCCAAGGCAGAGTGATCGCGTGCCCCCCCACCAGCAGACACCGTGGAACAGGGGGCTTCGCCCGCCCACCGGCGTCGTCCCCCTTCCCGGCGCAGCCGAGAGCAGGGGGAAGCGACGCAGTCGCTCAGGGGGTTGTCATCTAGTGCACGACGACCGGGTTCTGCGCCAGGCCTACGTAGCCGTCCAGGGTGTCGTCCACCTCTTCCTGGGTGGGCGTGTCGCGCTGCCAGGCCAGGATCTGCTCCTGGAACATCTCGGCCCAGGAGCCGTCGAGGTAGACCTCCTTGCCGGAGCGCTTGTCCACGATCTCAAAGCCGTGCCGTCCCAGCTGGGGGACCAGCGGGCTGGCGGGTTCGGCGTCCTCGCGGCCCGCGTCGGGCTGCATGTGGACCACCACAAAAGAGTCAGAGTCGTAGAGCATGTGCATGGAGTTCCCCCTGTCAGTACGTCTGATTCAGATGGCAGCCCCGGCGGCCAGTTCAAGCCCTGGCCTGTGGGCGCTGCTGGAACACAGTATTTCACGGAAAACCGGGCGGCGCGGGCTCGCGGGCCTTTTGGGGGCTTCGTCCCACGCCGGTGTGGGCGGATGCGTACAGCGGCCCAGGCTCGCGCGGCGGGGCATCAGGGCGTGCCGTGGTCGCTCAGCCGCAGGTCGGCATAGTCTCCGTTCGATTGCGTGAGGCGGATGCGCACCGGCAGATAGCCCAGTTGCGTGCCCACCCACAGCTCGGCCTTCTGGTCGTGGTCCTTGCGGGGCAGGCGCTGCAATTTCAGGGCCGGCGTGGGGCCGGCGGGCAGGTCCAGCGTTTCGTCGCCTTCCACGGTAAAGGTCCAGCGGTCGGCGTTGCGCGCACTGACGGTGGTCAGCGTGATGCGGGTGCCGGGCGGGTAGCGGTCGGGTGCGGCGGCCAGCAGGGCGCCGAGCTGGATGAACACGCTCAGCCGGTCCTGCGCGCCGGGGCCGATGGCCGCCTGCGGCGTGTTGGCGCTGAACACCACCTTGCCGGCACCGAAATCGAAGTGCGCGGCCTGTTCGCTGCGCGACTTGTCGCCGAAGCGCTCGGGCTGCAGGCCGGCGGCGGTGATCTGGCCGCGGCTGGTCTGGGCGCGCGAGCCGAGCAAGAAGGCCTTGACCTCTTGCCGCGCCTCGTAGCCCGCGCCGTCATGGCGCCAGACCAGCTCGGCCCCGGCGTTGTAGTTGAAGCCCTTGGCCTGGCCGCTGACGTCGAACGCCAGCCGCGCCGGGTCGGGCAACTTCACGGGCGGCGGGGTCCCTGCGGCCGTATTGCTGGCGGCGCCCGGTGGGCGGATGTCGATGCCGGCGTCGGAGGCCTCCGGGGCCTCGGCGGCGGAGGCTGCGGCGACCGGCTCGGGCGCTGCTGCCGTTGCCGTGGCCGGTTCTGCGGGCTGCGAGGCAGGCGACTGCGCGGCGGAGGCAGCGGCCATGGCCGGATCGGCGGGGGAGGCCATGCCCTCCTCGGCGGGGACGGCCTCCGCTGGCGCCGCGGGGGCGGGCTGCGGCATGTCCGGCCCCTCGGCGGCAGGCACGGGCTCCTGCGGCGCGGCCGCTGGCACGGGCGCCGGAGCGGGAGGCTGGGGCGGTGGTGGCGGCTTGCGCACCGGGGTGGGGCGTGGCGGGGGAGCCGGCGCGGGTTCCTGCACGGGCGGTGGTGGCGGCGGCGGTGGAGGGGGTGGTGGCTCCACCATGCGTGTCTGAAAGGCCAGCGGCTGCGGCACGCCGGCATCGGCATCGCTGCCGCCCAACGGCAGGCCGCGCAGCACCAGCCAGTGCAGCGCCAGCACGGCGGCGGTGAGCCAGAGCAGCGCGCGGCGGGGCATCAGCGCTGCGCCGCCTCGCCGTCCAGCCGGCCGAGATCGCGCGAGAGCTGGGCGGCGGCGGCCTGCAGC
>JAEWPH010000009.1 GCA_023460715.1 Pseudomonadota bacterium
CCGCGCCTGTGCTGCGGTCCTACCGGGGTATGCCGTCAGAAGCGATGGGTCATGCCCACGCCCCAGCGCAGCACATCCAGCGACGTGCTGCCATCGGCCCGCTTCACCTTGAGCTGGCGCGCCGCCGAATAGAGCCGGGTGCGCTTGGAGAGGTCGTACGTGAGCATGCCGCTGTAGCCCGTCGCGTCGACCACCTTGCGGTTCTCGGCGTTGCGGGTGTCGGCACCGGCGATGCCCAGGGCCACGGTGGCGGCGCCGAAGGGAACGTCCACGCCGAACTGGTATTCCTTGGAGGTCTGCCCGCCCGCCACGCGCTCTTCTTTCTGCCGCTGGATCGAGCCCACCACGCGGAAGCTGCCGAAGTCGTAGCGGCCCGAGATGAGGTGGAACAGGTTGTTGCCGGTCGTGTAGTGCTCCTTCTGGAAGGAGTAGCCCACGCGCAGCGTGTCGTCGTCGTACTTGATGTTGGTCGTCAGCGTGCGCGGCGCTGCGGTGGCGGTCGTCTCCCGCTCGCCCGCGCCCACGCTGATGGAGCCGCTGAAGTCGTGGAACTCCGGCGTGCCGTAGTAGACGGTGTTATTGGTGCGCGCCAGGTAGTCGCTGCCCGACACGGCCGGCAGGCCGTTGCCGGCCGTGGCGCCCGCGCTCCAGGTCTGCCCGGTCGATGCGAAACCCGACGAGTCGTACAGCTGGTTCATCGGCCCGCGCATCGCGTCGTAGGCCGTGAGCATGCGGCCGATCTTGATGTCGCCGAACCCGCCAGAGAGCCGAAGAAAGCTGTTGCGGTTGAACCCCTGGCTGGAGGCAGAGGTGTTGCTGATGCCACCGGTGTCGGTCATCAGCCCCTGTTCCAGGGCGAACTGCAGCTTGAGGCCGCCGCCCAGATCCTCTGTGCCGCGTATGCCCCAGCGGCTGGCCTGCGCGCCGCCGCTCTCCACGACGTTTACCGTACCCGGCGTGGCGCCGGACCGGGTCCGCTGCATCCCCGCCCAGTTATCGACGATGCCCCACAGCTCCACCTTGTTCCCGCCCTTCGCTTCCTGGGCCTGAACAGGCCCGCCCATCGCCCCGATGCCCGCGGCGATCGACAGGCCGGCCAGCGCCATGCAGCGCCTATGAAAAATGGTATCCCGCACGCTTGTCTCCTTTTATAAACATCAGTCGTCTGACGACTTGCGGAGTGTGCTGTGGTTTGCGCCGCTTGGAATGCGTGCTAACCCGGAGAAGGTGGAGGATGGATCAGTGGTCGCCGCGCACCATGCGCAGGCGCTCGCGGCTGTGGATGAGGTGCATTAGCATCGCGGCGCGGGCGGCATTGGCGTCCTGGCGGCGGATGGCTTCGTAGATGTCCTCATGCTCTCGCTGCGTCACTTCCTTGTTGTGCTCCAGCGACACCAGGGGTGTGCCGAAGGTCGGGGCGGGTGGCGGGGCGGCTTCGGCGGCGGGCGCCGGCGCGTGGGCGCGGGGCGGCTGGGCGGGGCGTGGAATGGTCGCGCTGCCGAGGCTGCGCAGCACTTCCTCGAAATACTCATTGCCGGTCGCGGCGGCGATCTGTACGTGGAAGGCGAAGTCGTCTTCGGTGGTGCTGGCTCCGGCGCGCCGGTGGGCGTCGAAGGCGTCCAGGGCGGCGCGCATGGCGGCCAGATGCGCATTGCTGCGGCGCTGGGCGGCGAGGTGGGCCGCTTCGGACTCCAGGCTGATGCGCAGTTCGAGCATGGCCAGCACCTGCCGGATGCGGGTGCTGGAGGCGGCGGCGAGCAGCGGGCGGGCCTGTGATGGCTCCAGCACGAAGGTGCCCACGCCCTGGCGGGTGGCGACCAGCCCGCTGGCCTGCAGCCGCGACATGGCCTCGCGGACCACGGTGCGGCTGACGCCGAATTCCCGCATCAGCTCGGGCTCGGTCGGCACCCGGTCGCCCGGACTCAGCAATCCGTTGCCGATGCGTTCTGCGATGCCGTCCACGACGCGCTGGGGTTGGCTGACGGCACGGGAGGGTGAAGAAGGGTTGGCTGCTGCGCTCATGGGAGGAGTATTGCGCGCAAAGCGCAGGGTGTGGATCGTGCGGGGCTCATGGCTCAGGGGTTTCTACCGATTCGCCCACAAAAAAGCGCTTCGACAATGTCGTCAGACGACTGATGAAGGCCATTATGAAGATCGAGCGAGTTACCGGTACCGAATTCACCTATCCCACCTTCCGCAGTGTGGACAGCGCAGGGCACTCCCATCCCGGGCCCGAAACGCTCGGCCGCATGGCGATGATCACCATCACCACCGACGAGGGGCACCAGGGCCACGCGTTCGCACCGCCCGAAGTGATTCGCCCCTACGTGCTGGCATCGTATGCCCGCAAGGTGCTGGTCGGCGCCGATCCGTTCATGCGCGAAAAGCTCTGGATGTCGCTGGAGCACTGGCAGCGCGGCAGCGCGGGCCAGTTCACCGACCGTGCGCTGGCCGCCATCGAACAGGCCCTGTGGGACCTGGCAGGGCGCGCGCTGGGGCAGCCCGTCTACCGCCTGCTGGGCGGTTACCGCGACAAGGTGCCGGCGTACGGCAGCACCATGTGCGGCGACGAGTTGAAGGGCGGCCTGTCCACCCCTGACGAATACGGGCAGTTCGCAGAAAAGCTGGTGGCCCGGGGCTACAAGGCGATCAAGCTGCACACCTGGATGCCGCCGGTGTCCTTCGCGCCCGATCCGGGCATGGACATCAAGGCCTGCGCCGCCGTGCGCGAGGCGGTGGGGCCGGATGTGGCGCTGATGCTGGACGGCTACCACAACTACAGCCGCATCGACGCGCTGCGCATCGGCCGCGCGCTGGAGCAACTGAACTTCGCGTGGTTCGAGGAAATGATGAACGAGCAGAGCATGGCGTCGTATGCCTGGCTGTCGTCGCAGCTCGACATTCCCATCGTTGGTCCCGAAAGCCTGTCCGGCAAGCACCACAGCCGCGCCGACTGGGTGCAGGCGGGTGCCTGCGACATCCTGCGGGCCGGCGTGCCCGGCGTGGGCGGCATCACGCCGACCCTGAAGGTGGCGCACCTGGCCGAATCGTTCGGCATGGAGTGCGAAGTGCACGGCAACGGCGCGGCCAACCTGGCGGTGTGCGCCGCCATCCGCAACTGCCGCTGGTACGAGCGCGGCCTGCTGCACCCCTTCCTGGAGTACGACGACAAGCCTGCCTACCTGCACAGCCTGCCCGACCCGATGGACGAGCACGGCTACGTGCACCTGTCGCAACGGCCCGGTCTGGGCGAGGACATCGACTTCGATTACATCGAAGCGCATGCCGTGGCGCGTTATTGACGCGGCGCCGCCCCACCTTGCCTTACCGTGCCGTCACGCAGAAAGCCCGCGCATGTCCCATGATGAGTTCTTGATGTTGCCCGCACCCCGGCGCCGCCGGGTGCTGCAGGCCGCCCTGGCGGGCGCCTGCACCGTGCTGGCGCCCCTGGGCGCGGCACACGCGGCCGGCGGCGGCAGCGCTGCCAGCGCCACGCCCGAGGATCAGCTGATCATGGGCATCAGCATGAACAACCTGCTGTCGCTGGACCCGGCCTCGGCCACGGGCAACGGCGTGGTGGAGATCGCCGCCAACCTGTACGACTACCTGATCGAGCTGGACCCCGAGTCCACCACGCGCATCCTGCCCGGGCTGGCCGAGCGCTGGGACGTGGCGGCCGATGGGCGGTCGCTGCGCTTCACGCTGCGCAGCGGCGTGCTCTTCCATTCCGGCACGCCGGTGACGGCGCACGATGCCGCCTGGTCGCTGCGGCGCGTGCTGCAGCTGAACCTGGCGCTGGCGTCGCCGTGGAAGAGCTACGGCTTCTCGGCCAAGAACGTGGACCGGCTGGTGCGTGCCGAAGACGACCGCATGCTGGTCATCGACCTGCCTGCGCCCACCGATCCGAAGATGGTGCTCTACACCCTGGCCACGTCGGTCAGCGCGGTAGTGCTGGACCGCGGCGAGGTCCTCAAGCACGAGAAGAATGGTGATCTGGGCAGCGCGTGGCTGACCACGCATGCGGCGGGCTCGGGCCCTTTCCGGCTGGACCAGTGGCGCGCCAAGGAAATCCTGATGATGAGCCGCAACGACGCCTACTGGCGCGGGCCGGCCCGCCTGCGCCGCGTGGTCATGCGGCACATCACCGAATCGCAGTCCATGCGGCTGATGCTGGCGCGGGGCGATCTGGACATGGCCACCGGCCTGTCGGTGCCCGACATCAATGCGCTCAAGGCCATGCCCGGCCTGGTGGCGCACACGGTGCAGCGGGGCACGCTCTACTACGTGGCCATGAGCATGCAGGACGCAAAGTTCGCTGATGTGCGCGTGCGCCGCGCCGTGCGCAAGCTGATCGACTACAGCGGCATCAACGGCACGGTCATGCCGTATTACGGCCTGCTGCACCAGCGCCCCGTGCCGCTGGGCCTGGCCGCCACCCTGCCCGAGCCCGGCTATGCGCTGGACGTGGCCGGTGCCCGCGCGCTGCTGGCCGAGGCCGGGTTCGCCAACGGCTTCAGCACCACCATCCGCGTGGTGGCCGAGGCGCCTTTCGTCAACATTGCCACCAGCCTGCAGGCCACGCTGGCGCAGGCCGGGATCGAGGCCGCGGTGCTGCCCGGCACGGGCAACCAGGTCTACGGCGCCATGCGTGAACGCAAGTTCGAGATCGTGGTGGGGCGGGGCGGCGGCGGTGCGGAGCCGCATCCGCATTCGAGCCTGCGGGCGCTGGTCTACAACCCGGACAACCGCGATGCGGCCCGGCTCACCAACTTCCAGGGCTGGCGCACGGGCTTCCACAGCCCGGCCATGAACCGCATGATCGAATCCGCCCTGCTGGAGCCCGACGCCGAGCGGCAGCTGAAGGCCTACCAGGACATCCAGCGCGCCTATGACGAGGAAGTCGGTGCCATCCAGCCGCTGTCGCAGATGGTGGAGACCGTGGTGTACCGCGACACCGTGCGCGGCTACGTGGGCCACCCCAGCGCGACCACCCGCCTGCACGGCGTGCACAAGGCGCCCCGCGCCTGAGCCGGTGCGTTGCTTTCACCGAGAAGAAGAAAGGTGTCTTCCATGACGACGACTGCGCTTGCGATGCGTGCGCCCTCCCGGTGGCCGCGCCATGCCCGGCGGCTGGGCGGCCGTGTGGCCACGGTGCTCATCACCCTGCTGGGCCTGCTGGTGCTCACCTTCCTCATCGGCCGGGTGATGCCGCTGGACCCGGTGCTGTCCATCGTCGGCCCCGACGCCGACCGATCGACCTACGAGCAGGTGTACCGGCAACTGGGGCTGGACCGGCCGCTGCCGGTGCAGTTCGGCTACTACCTGCGCGACCTGCTGCACGGCGATCTGGGCAACGCCATGTTGACCGGCCATCCGGTGCGCGACGACCTGGCGCGGGTGCTGCCCGCCACGCTGGAGTTGGCCACGCTGGCCATCCTGCTGGGTACCGGCCTGGGCGTGCCCCTGGGCGTGTACGCCGCCACGCGACGCGGCCGCCTGGGCGACCACCTGGTGCGGCTCTTCAGCCTGGTGGGCTATTCCACGCCGGTGTTCTGGTTCGGAATGATGGGCTTGCTGGTGTTCTACGCGTGGCTGGGCTGGGCCGGCGGCATCGGCCGCGTGGGCATCGCCTTCGAGGGCACGGTGCCGACAATCACCGGATTGCTGCTGGTGGACTCGCTGCTGGCGGGCGACGGCGCCGCCTTCCGCAGCGCGCTGCGCCACATCACGCTGCCGGCTTGCATCCTGGGCCTGCACGCCATGGCCTACATCAGCCGCATGACGCGCAGCTTCATGCTGGCGCAGCTGTCGCAGGAATACGTGCTGGCCGCCCGGGTCAAGGGCTTGCCCGAACGGACGGTGGTGTGGGGCCATGCCTTCCGCAACATCCTGGTGCAGCTGCTCACCATCGTGGCGCTGGCCTACGGCGGCCTGCTGGAAGGCGCCGTGCTGATCGAAACCGTCTTCGGCTGGCCCGGCTTCGGCCAGTACCTGACCAGCAGCCTGCTGCTGGGCGACATGGCCGCCGTGATGGGGTCGGTGCTGGTGGTCGGCGTCATCTTCGTCTCGATCAACCTGGTGACCGACGCGCTGTACCGCGTGTTCGACCCCCGCACCCAGCCGATGCGCTGACCCGGCGAGCTGCCCATGAACTCCTCTTCCATCACCACCATCGCACCGCCCTCCGGCCTGTCTGCCATGTCCTCCACTGCATCTTCTGCGCACACGGCCACGGCGGGCCAGGCCCTGCGCCGCGAGGCCGCGCGCCTGCTGCGCCAGCTGCTGCGCAACCCGCTCACGGCGGCCGGCGTGGCGGTGATCCTACTGCTCGTCGGCGTGGCTGCGTTCGCCCCCTGGCTGGCCACGCACGGCCCGTATGCGCAGGATCTCTCGCAGGCCCTGAAGCCGCCCGGTGCGCAGCACTGGTTCGGCACCGACGAGTACGGCCGCGACGTCTATTCCCGGCTGGTGCACGGCGCCCGCATCACGCTGTATGTGGTCGCGCTGGTGACGGTGATCGTCGGCCCGATCGGGCTGGTGGTCGGCATCGTTTCGGGCTACTTCGGCGGCTGGGTCGACACCCTCATGATGCGCATCACCGACATCTTCCTGTCGTTCCCGAGCCTGGTGCTGGCCCTGGCCTTCGTGGCCGCCCTCGGCCCCGGGCTGGACCATGCCGTGATCGCCATCGCGCTCACCGGCTGGCCCCCCATCGCCCGGCTGGCCCGCGCCGAAACCCTGTCGTTGCGCCATGCCGATTTCATCACCGCCGCGCGGCTGCAGGGCGCCTCGTCGCTGCGCATCCTGGCCCGCTACATCGCGCCGCTGTGCCTCTCGTCGGTGGTGGTGCGCCTGACCATGAACATGGCCAGCATCATCCTGACCGCCGCCGGCCTGGGCTTTCTGGGCCTGGGTGCGCAGGCGCCCCTGCCCGAATGGGGCGCCATGATTTCGGAAGGCCGCCGCTACATGCTCGACTCCTGGTGGCTGGTGGCCGCACCCGGCGCCGCCATCCTGATGGTCAGCCTGGCCTTCAACCTGCTGGGCGACGGGCTCTACGACGTGCTCGACCCGCGCAGCGAATGACGCGCCCCGTCCAAGGAAAGAACCCCCGCCATGCACACCCCGAATGACTCCGCTCCGCTGCTGCAGGTCGATGACCTGACCGTGCGCTTCACGTCGGCCGACGGCCGCATCGCCGACGCCGTGCGCGGTGTCTCGTTCACGCTGGGGCGCGAAAAGCTCGGCATCGTGGGCGAATCGGGTTCGGGCAAATCCACCGTGGGCCGCGCGCTGCTGGGTTTGCACCCCCGCTCGGCCACCGTTGCCGCGCGGCAGCTGCGCTTTCAGGACGTGGACCTGCTGAACGCCAGCCCGAAGGTGATGCGCGGCATCCGGGGGCGGCGCATGTCCATGGTCATGCAAGACCCCAAGTATTCGCTCAACCCGGTGATGCGCGTGGGCGACCAGATCGCCGAGGCCTACCTGGCGCATCACGCGGGCGACCGGGCCCGTGCGCGCGCCGAGGTGTTGTCCATGCTGGAGGCCGTGCGCATCCGCGACCCCGAACGCGTGTACGACCTGTACCCGCACCAGGTGTCCGGCGGCATGGGCCAGCGCATCATGATCGCCATGATGCTGGTGCCGCAGCCCGAGGTCGTGATCGCCGACGAACCCACGTCGGCGCTGGATGTGTCGGTGCGCATGCAGGTGCTGGACGTGCTGGACGATCTGGTCACCCGGCGCGGGCTGGGCCTGGTGTTCATCAGCCACGACCTCAACCTGGTGCGCCATTTCTGCGACCGGGTGCTGGTGATGTACGCCGGCCGCGTGGTCGAGAGCATTGCCGCCGCCGACCTGGCCCACGCCCGGCACCCCTATACGCAGGGCCTGCTGGCCGCACTGCCCAGCATGCAGCACCGGCGCGCCACGCTGCCCACGCTGCAACGCGACCCGCGCTGGGCCGAAGGCCTCGCCGCATGAGCCGAGGCGCCCACCACCACAGCAGCAACGCCCCCACCGCAGGACGCACCGCATGATCGACATCGAACAACTGGAACTGGCATTCGGCGAGGGCGCGGGCGCTGCGCGCGTGCTGCGGGACGTCAACTTCTCCGTAGCGGCCGGCGAATCCTTCGGCCTGGTGGGGGAGTCGGGCTCGGGCAAGACCACGCTGCTGCGCTGCCTGGCGGGCCAGTTCACGCACTGGACGGGCGCGCTGCGCATCGACGGCCAGCCCGTGGCGCGGCGCCTGGACCGCAGCCGTGCGCGCACCACGCAAATGGTCTTCCAGGATCCGTACGGATCGCTCCATCCCCGGCACACCGTGCACACCACGCTGGCCGAGCCGCTGCGCATCCACGGCATCCGCGGGGAAGACGAGCGCATCGGCGCGATGCTGCGCAAGGTCGGGCTGGACGACAGCTTCCGCTATCGCTATCCGCACCAGCTGTCGGGCGGCCAGCGCCAGCGCGTGGCGATCGCGCGGGCCCTGATCCTGCAGCCCAAGGTGCTGCTGCTGGACGAGCCGACGTCGGCGCTGGACGTGTCGGTGCAGGCCGAAATCCTGAACCTGCTGACCACCCTGCGGCGGCAGGAAGGTTTGACCTACCTGCTGGTGACGCACGACCTGGGCGTGGTCGCCCACCTGTGCGACCGTGTGGCGGTCATGCAGCAAGGGCAGGTCGTGGAACTGCTCACGACCGATGCCTTGTGCGCCGGCGAGGCCGCGCACCCCTATACCCGGATGCTGGTCGACACCACCCTGATGCACGGCCTGAACGCGCAGGCGACGTGACGGGCCTGCGCGGGCCGTGGGGCTGCTTGGCTGCGTGGGGCGCCATCGGCGAAGCGTGCGGGGCCCTCTGCCGTCCGTCCCGGCCAGCCCTGGAGCAGGCCGGTCCGCGAGGCGGCTCCCGGCCGGCGGGCAGAGCGCTTCGTCAGCCAGCGGTGGTGGTCAAAGTTCAAGCCAAATCGGGCTCTGACGCTTTATGGATAAGCGCATATAGCTATCTTATTAATAGCATATGGCCGGATCGCGCTTGAGCCCTGGGTGCCAGCGCATCCGGTGAACGGACGCCGGCGGTCCGTAGGGCGCGTCGCGTGCCTCATGCGGCAGGGGATGCCTCCGCCTCTGCTGCATCCGCTGCATCCGCTGCGGCAAACACCTCCCGGGCCGCGAACAGGCCGTTGAGTGCCGCGGGGAAGCCGGCGTACACGGCCATCTGCATGATGACCTCGACCACTTCCTCCCGCGTGACGCCCACATGCAGCGCGGCCTGCAGATGGACCTTGAGCTGGGGCTGCGCATTGCCCAGGGCGGTGAGGGCCGCGACGACGGCGATCTCGCGGCTGCGCAGGTCCAGCCCGGGCCGGGAATAGATGTCGCCGAACGGAAACTCTATCAGGTAGCGCGCAAAGTCCGGCGCGATGTCGGCCAGGCTGGCGACGACGTTCTCACCGGCCTGGCCGTCGATTTCGCGCAGTTTGGCGAGGCCCTGGAGGTAGCGGGGCGAGGGGCTCTGAAGCATGGGTGTTTTCCTGGAATGACGTGGAGGGGCCAGCAAGGGAGGCCTCCAGCCGCGCGTAGTGCCCGATCTTGGCCTGCAGCACCTGTGCGGCCTGCTGCATGGCATCGATCGTGGCGAGCACCTGGGCCAGGTGCCTTTCGAGCAGAGCCCGGCGCTCGGCGGCGGTGGTGTTCCCTTCGCTGCGCAGGCGCGCGAACGCCTGCATCTGCCCGATGGGCATGTGCGTGGCACGCAGTCGCAGCAGGAATCCGATCCACTCCAGGTCGGAGGCCGCATAGCGCCGCTGGCCGCCCGGGGCGCGGGCCACGGGCGCAATCAGGCCCGCACGCTCGTAGTAGCGCAGCGTATGGGCGGTGAGGCCCGAACGTTCAGCGACCTCTGCAATGGAGAGAAGGGATGCCATGGGACGATTCTGGAAGTTCGAGCGCACTCTAAGTCAAGCGCTGTGTGGAAAGCCGCGCTGCCGACTCCTGCCGGGGCGCCGCTGCAGGCCCGGGATCGCTCTCGAAGCGCAGAATCCGGTGATCGAGGTCTGCCAACCCAGGAGGACGTGGCCATGAAGATCGAGGGTGCCTGCTACTGCGGCGCGATCGGGTACGAGGCGGAAGTGCAGCCGGGCACGGCGACCGTCTGCCATTGCGACGACTGCCAGGCCCAGTCGGGCTCCGCGTTCCGCGCCAACATCCCGGCGCCTGCATCCAGCTTCCGGCTCATCCGGGGCACGCCCCGCACGTACATCAAGACGGCGGCGAGCGGCAACCGGCGCGCCCTCGCGTTCTGCGATGTCTGCGGAAGCTCCCTGTACGCCTGCGCCGTGGAGCATCCCACCACCTATTCCCTGCGCATCGGAACGGTGAAGCAGCGGCACGCCCTGGGCGCGCCGCAGCGCCAGATCTGGACCCGGCGGCGCCTGGACTGGGCCGACCTGCCGGAGTGCGGGGCGTCTTTCGACGGGCAGCCGTAGAACCTGTCCGGCGCCTTTTCGGAGTCGTGCGCCGCCCGCGCGTAAGGTCTTCAGACCGCCAGACCGCCAGACCGCCAGACCGCCAGACCGCTAGACCGCTAGAGGTCGGCGCTGCCGCGGTCCATTCGCCGTCAGGCGCAAACCCGCGAGCATGGCGGGCGGAACCCCCTGGCGCTTGCTGCCAGCTTGGCGACCCCGGTGTAATCCCTGGTAACGCCATCTTGGTTATTTTTCATAATTATGAGAAATTACTAGAACGAACGCGGCCTGCACCCGCCACTTCCACCACCGACCCCCGCCCCACGCACCGTGACCTCCATGCGCCTTGTCGCCAACTCCCTGCACGACCAAGCGGCCGAGCGGCTGCGCGAGCAGATCTTCAGCGGCGCGCTGTCGCCGGGCAGTTTCCTTGACGAGGCGGCGCTGTGCGAGCGGCTGGCCATCTCGCGCACGCCGCTGCGGGAGGCGCTCAAGGTGCTGGTGGCCGAGGGGCTGCTGCGCCACGAGCCGCGCCGCGGCTGCTTCGTGGCCGAGATCACCGAGCGCGACGTGGACGAGATCTTTCCCGTCATCGCGCTGCTGGAAGGACGGGCTGCCTACGAAGCCACGGAGCGGGCCGGCAGTGCCGACATCGCCGCGCTGGAGGTGCTGCACGAGCGTCTGCGCAGCCATGCCGCCGCCGGCCGCATCGACGCCTACTACGAAGCCAACTACGCCATCCACGAGGCCTTCATCACCCTGGCCGACAACCGCTGGCTGGCCCAGGTGATCGGCGACCTGCGCAAGATCCTGCGCCTGGCGCGGCACCAGACGCTGCATGTGCCCGGCCGTCTGCAGCAAAGCCTGGGCGAGCACCTGGCCATCTTCGATGCCCTGCAGCGCAAGGACTGCGCCGCGGCCGAGCAGGCCATGCGCGACCACCTCATGGCGCAGCGCAATGCGCTGCGCGACATCGCCCGCAACCACCACTCCCGGATCGCACCATGAACGCCGCCGCTACCTGGATCTCGCGCAACGTCTCGCGCC
>JAEWPH010000010.1 GCA_023460715.1 Pseudomonadota bacterium
CGGCCCAGCCGCGCGTCCTGCGCGGGGCCATCGCCCTGGGACTGGCGCCCGGCGAGTCGGCCCCGCTGCCCGCCAGCGGCGTGGCCGCCAACGTGCAGTTGCCGGAGGTGGACGTGCAGGTCTGGGAGGCGGCTCTGCAGGTGCCCGACACCTTGGCCGCCACGACGGCCTCCACGGCCGCGGCGCCCCCTGCATCGGAGGCGGCAGCGGCTGCCGGCGGCGAGGCCAGCGTGTCGGCCAAAGCAGAGGCCAACGGAGCCGCCGCGGCGCAGGAATACCTTCCTTCCCAGATCGCGCTGCGTGCGCGCAGCTTCACCATGCAGGGCCGCACGCTGCACAACGTGGTGGTGGGCGGCTCGCGCGAAGGCAGCACCTGGCGCGCCAACCTCGATGCCACCGAGCTGAGCGGCTATGTCGAGTACCGGCAGGGCGCGGCCGCAGCGGCGGACGGCGCCCCGCCGCAATTCTTCGCGCGCCTGGCGCGGCTGGCCATCCCGCAGGCTGCGGCCACGCAGGTCGACTCGCTGCTGGACGAGAAACCCGCCAGCACGCTGCCTTCGCTGGATATCGTGGTGCAGGACTTCGAACTGCGCGGGCGCCGTCTGGGCCGCATCGAGATCGAGGCACAGAACCGCGCCGTCGGCGGTGGCCAGCGCGAATGGCGTCTGGGCAGGTTCAACCTCATCGCGCCCGAGGCGACCCTCACCTCCAGCGGGCGCTGGGGCCTGGTGCCGGGCACCAGCGGCGAGGGCGCGCAGCGCCGCACCGTCATGGACTTCCGCCTGGACATCCGCGATTCGGGTGACCTGCTGTCGCGCTTCGGCATGGACGGCGTGGTGCGGCGTGGCAAGGGTCGCATGGAAGGGCAGATCGCCTGGATGGGCGCGCCCATCAGCCCCGACTACCGTTCCATGACCGGGCAGATGAACGTGAACGTGGAGTCCGGCCAGTTCCTCAAGGCCGATCCGGGCCTGGCCAAGCTGCTCAGCGTGCTGAGCCTGCAGTCGCTGCCGCGCCGCCTGACGCTGGACTTCCGCGATGTGTTCAGCGAGGGCTTCGCCTTCGACTTCGTGCGCGGAGACGTGCGCGTGGAGCAGGGCGTGGCCACCACCAACAATCTGCAGATGAAGGGCGTGAACGCGGCCGTGCTCATGGAAGGCAGCGCCGACATCGACCGCGAGACGCAGAACCTGCACGTGGTGGTGGTGCCCGAGATCAACGCCATGACCGCGTCCCTGGTGGCCACGGCGATCAACCCCGTCGTCGGGCTGGGCAGCTTCCTGGCCCAGGTGTTTCTGCGCGGTCCCCTGGTGCAGGCGGCCACGCAGGAGTTCCGCATCGACGGCACCTGGGCGGACCCGCGCATCGAGCGCGTGGCGCGCCGCAAGCCTGCACAGGGCACCGGCGGCGCTGCGCCCGATGCCTCTTCGACGAATTCCTCTTCCGGAGAAGCCTCATGAAAGTCGCTGCCTTGCAGATGGTGTCGGGCGCCTCGCTCGACGCCAACCTCGCCCAGGCCCGCACGCTGCTGGCCGAGGCCGCGGCGCAGGGCGCCGAACTGGCCGTGCTGCCCGAGTACTTCTGCTTCATGGGTGCGCGCGATACGGACAAGATCGCGCTGCGCGAGACCCAGGGCGAGGGCCCCATCCAGGGCTTCCTGGCCGATGCCGCACGCGAGTACGGCCTGTGGGTCGTCGGCGGCACGCTGCCGCTGGCCTGCGACAGCGACACCCAGGTCTTCAACACCACGCTGGCCTTCGACCCCACCGGCGCCTGCGTGGCGCGCTACGACAAGATCCACCTGTTCCGCTTCGAGAACGGCGCCGAGCGCTTCGACGAGGCGGCCGTCATCCGCGCGGGCCATGCGCCGGCGCGCTTCACCCTGACCGCGCGCGACGGCACCGCCTGGCGCGTGGGGCTGTCGGTCTGCTACGACCTGCGGTTTCCCGAGCTGTACCGCCAGCATGCGAAGGCCGGCGTGGACCTGCTGCTGGTCCCCAGCGCCTTCACCCATACCACCGGCCAGGCCCACTGGGAGGTGCTGCTGCGCGCCCGCGCGGTGGAGAACCTCGCCTATGTGCTGGCGCCCGCCCAGGGCGGCACGCACGAGAACGGCCGCCGCACCTGGGGCCACAGCATGCTGGTGGATCCGTGGGGCAGCGTGCAGGCCCAGCGGCCGGAAGGGGCGGGCGTGGTGCTGGGTTCGCTCGACCCGGCCTTTCTCCGGCAGGTGCGCACACAGCTGCCGGCGCTCGACCACTGCGTGCTGTAATTCCGCCCGCGCCGCAGAATCCAGGCCCTGGCGCCGCGCAGGTGCGCGACGCCCCACCACCGACATGACATCCTTCATCGGCCGCTTTGGCGGCTTTCTTGCGACGGGCCCGCACCCGCTGCGGTCTGCGCAACGCCCGGGAGGCTCCGCATGAGCAGCGCCGCCGTGCCCGATCCTGCGCCGGACGCCACCGTGGGCGCCGGGCTCGGTGTGGACGCGCCCCTGCCCTGGCGCCGCTGGCACACGGCCTGGCGCCGCTGGTCGCTGTGGACGCTGCTGGTGGCGCTGGTCGTCAGCATGCTGATCACGCTGGTCTGGCTGGCGGGACGCTATGAGGCCAGCCAGGTGCAGAGCAAGCTGGAGCGCGATACGGCCGATGCGGTGGCCGACATCCGCATGGCCTTCTCGCACAACCTGCAGAGCCTGCAGGCGCTGCAGGCCAACGGGCCCGACCTCGCCTCGTGGGAGAGCCGCGCCACCGACCTGCTGAGCGCGCGCCGCGAGCTGGTGCGCGTGGAGTGGCGCGACAGCCAGCTGCGCCTGCACGCCCATGCCGAGACGCCTTACCGCCCCATGCAGTGGGACGCCGAGGCCCGTGGCACCACGCACTCCGACATCGCCATGGCCTGCAGCAATGCGCGGCGCATCGGCGGGCCGTCGTACTCCAGCAGCTATTTCCAGCCGCAGCGCGACGGCATGGGCTCCGAGATGATGGAGCTGTGCGTGCCCCTCATCGACGGCGGCCGCTTCACGGGCTTCCTGGTGGCGACGTACGCGCTGCAGAACGTGCTGGTAGACCTGGTGGCACCCAATCTGCAGCGCGGGCAGGAGGTGTCCTTCACCGAGGCCGACGGCACCCGCCTGGCCATGGTCGGGGCCATGCGGCGCGGTTCGCGCATGTTCACCGCGCAGCAGCTGTTCGACCTGCCGGGGGCGACGCTCGTGCTGCGCATGGACAGCTGGCACAGCGCGCCCAGCGTGTTCCCCAACGTGCTCACGGCGCTGGTCACCGCCATGTCGATCGCGCTGGTGACAGTGCTCGTCGTGCTGGTGCGCGACAACCGCCGCCGCCTGCGCGCCGAGCGCGACCTGGCCGATGCGCTGGCCTTCCGCAAGGCCATGGAAGACTCGCTGGTCACCGGCCTGCGCGCCCGCGACCTGCAGGGCCGCATCACCTACGTCAACCCGGCCTTCTGCGAGATGGTGGGCTTCACGGCGCAGGAGCTGGTGGGGCTGTCGGTACCGCTGCCTTATTGGCCGCCGGAGTTCGCGCAGGAGTACAGCGAACGCCAGGTGATCCGCCTGTCGGGCCAGCAGATTCCGCCACGCGAAGGCTACGAGTCGACCTTCATGCGGCGCGATGGCACGCGCTTTCCCGTGATGATCTACGAGGCGCCGCTGATCAACGCGCAGGGGCTGCACACCGGGTGGATGAGCTCCTTCCTCGACGTGAGTGACCAGCGCCGCATCGAGGAGCTGTCGCGCACCTCCCAGGAGCGCCTGCAGGCCACGGCGCGGCTGGCCACGGTGGGCGAGATGGCTTCGCTGCTGAGCCACGAGCTGAACCAGCCGCTGGCCGCCATCTCCAGCTATGCCAACGGATCGCTCAACCTGCTGGCGGCGCCGGATGGCGCGCCCGACCAGCCGCCCGAGCCCGAGGCGCTCAAGGATGTGCACACGGCCATGCAGCGCATCGCCCAGCAGGCCGAGCGCGCCGGACGGGTCATCAAGAGCGTGCACGACTTCGTGCGCCGGCGCGACCAGTCGCGCGAGACCGTGCCGGCGCGCGACCTCTTCGATGCGGTGATGCCCATCATCCGGCTGCAGGCCCGCAAGCTGGCGGTGCGCGTGCACATCGACATCGAGCCCGGCCTGCCGCCGGTGCTGTGCGACCGCACCATGGTCGAGCAGGTGCTGCTCAACCTGGCGCGCAACGCCATGCAGGCCATGGACGACCCGCAGATCCACCCGCGCGTGCTCGACCTGCGGGTGCGCCGCGCCGCGTCGAACGCCAGCCAGACCTGGCTGGAGTTCTCGGTGGGCGACATCGGCGTGGGCATCCCCAGGGAGGTGGGCGAGCGCCTGTTCACGCCTTTCTTCACCACGCGCAGCGAGGGCATGGGCCTGGGCCTGTCGCTGTGCCGCACGGTGGTCGAGCAGCACGGAGGCTTTCTCGGCCATGCCGCGCGTGAGCCGCGTGGTACGGTATTCACTTTCACCCTGCCCGCCGCGCCCGAGGCCTGACGCCGGAGGCCTCGGCCCCGACGGCAGGGGGCTTGCCCCGACAATGCACCGCATGAACTTCCAGATCCCAGGCGCCGGCCGCGGCGCCGCCCCTTTGCACCGCCCGGGCCGGGCGGCGTCCGTCCGGGTGGGCGGCTGATGGAACCCGTCTCCAACGCCACCGTCTACATCGTCGACGACGACGCCGGCGTGCGCGAGGCCCTGGCCTGGCTGTTGCGCTCGCGCCGTCTGCCCAGCGAATCGTTCGACAATGCCGAAGCCTTCGAGGCCATGCTGGCCGAGCGCGCCGCCCACGGCGGGCGGCAGCGCCAGCCCTGCTGCCTATTGCTGGATGTGCGCATGACCGGCATGAGCGGGCTGGCCCTGTTCGACAAGCTGGTGGAGCGGGGCGACATCGCCGCCATGCCCGTGATCTTCCTCACCGGGCATGCCGACGTGCCCACGGCCGTGGCCACGGTCAAGCGGGGTGCCTTCGACTTCTGCGAGAAGCCTTTTTCCGACAACCTGCTGGTGGACCGCATCCAGGGGGCGCTGGCGCTGTCCGCCGCGCACATGGAAGAGCGGCGCGCGCAGCATGAGCTGCAGGACCGCTTGGCCGACCTGACCGACCGTGAGCGTGACGTGATGCGCCTGGTGGTGGAGGGCCTGCCCAACAAGCTCATCGCCGACCAGCTGGACATCAGCGTGCGCACGGTGGAGGTGCACCGCTCGCGCGTGTTCGACAAGATGCAGGTGAAGTCCGCCGTCGAACTGGCCAACCTGCTGCGCAGCCTTTAGAGCCTGTTTACGATCTCCCATGGGTCGCGCAGCGGTGTGGACGGGATGGATGCAAGGCGCGGTGCGCCGTGGATAGCCTGGCTATCCACCAGCGCCGCAACGCCGCAGACCGCCCGCCCACGCCGCTGCCCTTCGGGTTGGAGCGAAATCGGGCGATTGGACGCCCCGGTTGCTTGCATGGGCACGAGCCCATGCGGCGCACCCGAAGCATCCACTCATCCCGATTGCGCTCCAACGCGATCCCCTGTGAGATCGTAAACAGGCTCTTAGCAATTCCCTGAGGCGCTGAGCGGCTCCATGCAGCCGCCAGAGCCGGCAGCCCTCGCTGCGGGGCCGCCTTCGGCTTGCTGCCACTGGGCCTGGCCTTGCCCGTATCGGTTGCGGCCACGGGCACATGCGGCGAAATCGCTTCCCATCCCCGCCGCCCAGGCGGGGTCAGCGCGTGGCGTCTCTCATCCAGAGCCCTCCAAAACAAAAGGCAGGCCCAGGCCTGCCTTGGTGCTGAAGGCCCTCGTGGGCCGGAGATCAGCCGCGTGCGCGTTCGCCCACGAAGATTTCCACGCGGCGGTTGCGCGCGCGGCCGTCGCCGGTGTCGTTGGTGGCGATGGGCTCGCGGGCGCCGCGGCCTTCCACCTGGATGCGGGCACCGTTGACGCCACGGGCCGTCAGGTAGTTGCGGGTGCTGGTGGCGCGGTCCAGCGACAGTGGGTTGTTGATGGCATCGCTGCCGGTGGAGTCGGTGTGGCCGACGATGCGCACCTCGGCGTTGGGGTTGTTGCGCAGGCCTTCGGCGAAGCGGTCCAGCACGGGCGCGAAGTTGCCCTGGATGTCCGAACGGTTGGTGGCGAACGAGATGTCGCTGGGAATGTCCAGCTTGAGCTGGTTGTCGGGCGTCTGCGTCACGACCACGCCGGTGCCGCGCGTGACCTGCTGCATTTCCTGCTTCTGGCGCTCCAGGTTCTGCGACCAGATGTAGGTGCCCAGTGCGCCCACGCCGGCGCCAATCAGCGCGCCCGTGCCGGCATTGCCGGATAGGGAGCCGATGGCGGCGCCCGTGCCGGCGCCCAGCAGGCCACCGGAGGCGGCGCGGTCGCCGGTGCTGTAGCCACAGGCCGAGAGGCCCAGGCTCGCCATGGCCAGGAGCAGGA
>JAEWPH010000011.1 GCA_023460715.1 Pseudomonadota bacterium
GGCGATGCCGCGGCGTCAGCGCAGGGCGCGCAGTTCGCTGCCGGGGGCACCCAATGCCGGCCGCACCGCTGCCGCCCCGTGGGCCTCCAGCTTGAAGCCGGCGACGACTTCCGCCAGGTGCGCGGCCTGCTGCTGCAGCGACTGGGCGGCGGCGGTGGCCTGCTCCACCAGCGCGGCGTTCTGCTGTGTGGCCTGGTCCATCTGCGTCACCGCGCCGCCGATCTCGGCGATGCCGGTGCTCTGCTCCTGGCTGGCGTTGCTGATCTCGGCCACGATGGTGGTCACCTGCCGCACGCTGTCCACCACCTTCTCCATGGTGGCTCCCGCGTCCTGCACCAGGCGGCTGCCGGCGTTCACCTGCTGCACCGATGCGTCGATCAGCGCCTTGATCTCCTTGGCGGCGGTGGCGCTGCGCTGGGCCAGCGTGCGCACTTCGCTCGCCACCACGGCGAAGCCCCGGCCCTGCTCGCCTGCGCGGGCCGCTTCCACGGCGGCGTTCAGCGCCAGGATGTTGGTCTGGAAGGCGATGCCGTCGATGACGCCGATGATGTCCGCGATCTTGCGCGACGAGGTCTCGATGCCGCCCATGGTCTGCACCACCTGGCCGACCACCGTGCCGCCGTGCGTGGCGATGTCGGAGGCGCCCGTGGCCAGCTGGTTGGCCTGGCGCGCGTTCTCGGCGTTCTGCTGCACCGTGGCCGTCAGCTGCTCCATGGCGGCGGCGGTTTCTTCCAGCGAGCTGGCCTGCTGCTCGGTGCGCCCGGACAGGTCCTGGTTGCCGCTGGCGATCTCGGTGCTGGCCACGCGCACCGATTCGGACGAATCGCGGATCTGCACCAGCACCGCGGCGATCTTGTCCACGAACTGGTTGAACGCCCGGGCGATCTGCGTCAGCTCGTCGCTGCCGTGGGTGGACAGGCGGCGCGTCAGGTCGCCGTCGCCCGAGGCGATGTCGTCCAGCGCGTCGCGCACCAGGGCGAGGCGGCGCAGCGAGCGGGCAATGGCCGCGCCCAGCACCAGGATCGCGAGGGTCAGCGATACCACCACGGTGATCGCCGACACCTTGAGCAGCGTGCCGATGGAGGCCAGCGCCTGCCCGCGGTGTACGGCGGTCACCAACTGCCAGTCGGTGCCCGGCACGGTGTGGCTGTAGAGCAGGTAGTCGGTGCCGTTGATGTCCGTGCGCATGCCGGTGGTGGCCTGTTCCAGCTCGCGCATGGCGGCAGGCTGCAGATTGGGCGACAGGGTGGACACGGGCTTGAGCGTCAGCGCGGTGTCGGGGTGCGTCACGATGGCGCCGGCCTGGTTGGCCAGGAAGGCGAAGCTGTCGGGCGTGGGGCGGATGGACGCCACGGTGCGCACCACGGTGGTCAGCAGTACGTCGGTGCCGACGACCGCGGTGGGGTTGCCCGCCGGGCCGACCGGCTCGGCGAAGGTCACGCCGACTTCGGGCGGCGAGGTGAACAGGTAGGGCGCGGTCACGATGGGCTTGCCCTCCTGCACGGCCTGCTTGTACCAGGGGCGCGAGGTCACGTCGTAGCTGTCCGGCATGGGGTTCAGGAACAGCGTGCGCTTGTCCGGGAACCCCACGTAGGCATCGGAGAAGCCGCCGCCGTCGCGCAGGGCCTGCAGCACGCCGCGCGGATCCGGCTGGTCGATCGCCAGCGTCAGCGTGTGGGTCAGCAGGCGTTTGGATTCGACCCAGTCGCCCAGCGCGCGGCCCTGCGCGGCCACCAGCTGGCGGCTCTGTGCGTCCACTGTGGACTGGACGTGGCCGCGAACAGTCAGGAAGTTGGCCGTGGCCAGCGCCAGCATGGCCACGGTAACGATCGCAACGCTGAGCGCAATGAGGCGAGCGCGAAGGGTAAGGGACATGGTGGGGCTCCTGTCGACAGGTCGTTACCCATTGTTGCATCGAAGCGTGCCGCGGTGTGAAATTCAGCCACGCCGCGGACGTGGATGCGGCGGACCGCAGCGCGTATCCTCGGGGGCTTCCCTATGAACCAACTTCAACTCTTTCTGCCCTGCGCCGCCGGCGTGGAGGGCTACCTGGCGGACGAAGTCCACCAGATCACCGGGCTGACCGGCCACGACCTGCTCACCGGCCGGGGCGGCGTGCTGCTTCGCGCCTCCTGGCGCGACGCGTTGCTGCTCAACCTGTACAGCCGCCTGGCCCAGCGCGTGCTGGTGCAGGTGGGCCAGCGCATGTACCGCAGCGAGAACGATCTCTACGGCATGGCCAGCGATGTCGCCTGGGAGATCTGGTTCACCACGCGCCAGAGCTTCAAGATCGAAGTGACGGCCCAGCACAGCCCGCTCACCAGCCTGAACTTCGCCGCGCTGAAGGTGAAGGATGCCGTGGCCGACCGCTTCCGCCACAAGAGCGGCGCCCGCCCCGATGTGGACACGCAGTGGCCCGACGTGCGCATCCACATGCACCTGACGACCGACGAGGCCACGCTGTACATCGACACCTCGGGCGAGGCGCTGTTCAAGCGCGGCTGGCGCGAGGACAAGGGCGACGCGCCCCTGAAGGAAACGCTGGCCGCGGCCATGATCGCCGCCAGCGGCTGGGATCCGCACGGCGACGACCCCCAGCCCCTGTACGACCCCTGCTGCGGCAGCGGCACCATTGCCATCGAGGCCGCCCAGATCGCCTGCTGCATCCCGTCGGGCATGCGCCGGCGCTTCGCGTTCGAGAAGATGCTGCCATTCCAGGCGCATGTCTGGTCTGCTATCAAAGAAGAAGCTGCCAGCGCAATAAAGGCAAGCGCTGTGCCCATTTTTGGCAGTGATGTTTCGCACCGCATGGTGGACTTTGCCCAGCGCAATGCCGAGCGCGCGGGCGTGGCCCAGGCCGTGCAGCTGCGCGGCGGCGACGCGCTGCAGCGCATGCCGCCCAGCGAGCAGCCCGGCGTGATGCTGCTGAACCCGCCCTATGGCGAGCGCATCGCCGCCGCCGGCAGCGCCGGCCGCAATTCCGCCGAGCGCATGGGCCAGGTGGAACGCGCCGGCCGCGAGACCGCGCAGACCGAGGACGGCGGCGAGTTCTTCAGCCAGCTCGCGTCGCACTGGAAGAAGAATTACAGCGGCTGGACGGCGTGGATGCTGACCCCCGACCTCAAGCTGCCCGGCAAGATGCGCCTGAAGGAGACGCGCCGCGTACCGATGTGGAACGGCCCCATCGAATGCCGCATGTTCCGCTTCGACATGGTCAAGGGCGCCCTGCGTGAGCGCGCGCCCAAGGGCTCGACCGAAGGCGGCGGCGCATGAAGGTGGAGCTGCGCCTGCCGGCCACGGCCGGCGCTCAGGAGCCTGTGCGCCCGGTGGTGGTGGACACCAACGTGGCGCTCGACCTGCTGGTCTTTTCCGACCCCCGCACCGCGCCGCTGCGCCAGTTGCTCGCCGAAGGCCGCCTGGCCTGGATCGCCACGCAGATCATGCGCGACGAACTGGAGCGCGTGCTGGCCTACACGCACATCGTCGAGCGCATGAATTTCTACCGCGTCAGCGCCGCCCAGGTGCTGGCCGCATTCGACGCCCAGGCGCGCCTGGTGGACATCGCGCCCAAGGTCGCCTACGTGTGCAAAGACGCAGACGACCAGAAGTTCATCGACCTGGCCGCCGAGCACGCCGCCATTCTGCTCAGCAAGGACAAGGCCGTGATCTGCATGCGCAAGCGGTTGATGAACCTGGGCGCGGATGTGGCGACGGCGTTGGTGCTGGAGGTTGCCTCCGACGAGGCGGTCCACGCCTAAACGGCAGTGCGGGGAGTGTGGGCTGCTGTGTCCGCAGCGCTGCCGAACGGCTGCTGCTGCAGCACGCCACGCACCCGCGTGGCTACCGGGTGACGGCTCTCGCGCCGCCAAGCCAGGTGCAGTTCGGCATGCAGGCCGGCCGGGTCCTGCAACGGGCGGTACGCCACCTGCGCAAAACCCAGGCGCGTGGCGGACTGCGGCACCAGCGCCGCACCCCAGCCGGCGTCCACCAAGGACAGGATCGAATGCGTGTGGCTCACGGTGAGCACCGTGTCGGGCGCCACTCCCTCGGCGCGCAGGCGCCCGGCGATCAGTTCGTAGATGTAGCGCGTTTCTGAGGGGCAGTACTCGATGAAGCGCTGGCCCTGCAGCGCGGTGAGTGGCACCGACTCGGCACCGGCCAGGGGGTGGCTGGCGGGAACGGCCAGCAGCAGGGGCTCCTGCAGCAGCGGCGCCGAGTCTGCGAACGGACGTGGCGCGAACGGGCGCACCAGCCCCAGGTCGATGCGGTCGCCCGCCAGCGCGTCCAGCTGGTCGAAGGTCTGCATCTCGCGCAGCACCACGTGCACGTCGGGCAGGTGCTGGCGGATGCGCGCCAACGCCTGCGGCAGCACGGCCAGGCCGGCCGCGGCGATGTAGCCCAGCGTGACGCTGCCGGCGTCGGCCTGCATGGCGCGGCGCGCGGCCAGCGTGGCGGCCTGGCTGCGGCGCAGGATGTCCTCGGCCTCGCGCAGGAAGATGGTGCCGGCCGGCGTGAGCCGCACCGCGCCGCCCGAGCGGTCGAGCAACTGCACGCCCACCTCGTGCTCCAGCAGCTGGATCTGCCGCGTGAGGGGTGGCTGCGTCATGTGCAGCAGGGCGGCGGCGCGCCCGAAGTGAAGCTCGGTGGCGACGGCCACGAAACACCGCAGTTGGGAAAGCTGGAACACGGCAGGGGCCCATTCAATTCTTGTATGGCGCCATCGCCTGTTTGGATTGGACGGCGCCTGTCTCGATTTCTAGAGTAGCAGCTTCATTCCACTGCATTGCCCTCCGATCATGGCCTCTTTTTCGCAACCGGCGCTGCGCGAAGCGCTCAACGGCATCTCCGGCATCCTCGTCACGCCCTTCGACGCGCAGGACCAGGTGGTGGCCGCACCGCTGCAACCCATCGTGGACCGGGCCGTGGCGGCCGGCGTGCAGGTGCTGGTGGCCAACGGCAATACCAGCGAGTTCTACGGCCTGCAGGCCAGCGAGGCCGAGCGCGGCGTGCACCTGTCTGCGCAGTGCATCGCGGGGCGTGTGCCCCTGGTGGCCGGCGTGGGCCGCAGCGTGCACGAGGCCTGCGCGCTGGCCCGCGTGTCGCGCGATGCCGGGGCGGACGCGCTGATGGTGCACCAGCCGCCGGATCCGTTCGTGGCCCCGCGCGGCGTGGAGGACTATGTGCGCCGCATCGCCGACGCGGCGGGCGACCTTCCACTGGTGCTGTACCTGCGCAACGAGAACATCGGCCTGCCGGCCATCGAGGCGCTGTGCCGCATCCCGCAGGTGATGGGCATCAAGTGGGCCTCGCCCACGCCGCTGGTGCTGGCCGCCGCCATGCGCCGCGTGGCGGACCGGCAGCTGGCCTGGGTGGGTGGCCTGGCCGAGGTCTGGGCCGCACCGTTCTACGCAGTGGGCGCGCGGGGCTTCACCTCGGGGCTGATCAACGTGCTGCCGGAACGCTCCGTCGCCATCTACAACGCGCTCGAGGCGGCCGACTATCCGCTCGCCATGCGCCTGGTGGACGAGATGCTGCCGTTCGAGGAACTGCGCGCGCAGGAGAACAACGGCACCAACGTCACCGTCGTCAAGACCGCCCTGCAGCTCATGGGCGACGACTGCGGCGCCACCCGCCCGCCATCGGCCTGGCCGCTGGCCGACGGCCCTGCGCAGCAGCTGCGCGCGCTGCTGCAGGGCTGGAACCTGCTGCGCTGAGGCGCTTCCCTTCTCCTCTCTTTCGCCTGTCCACAAGAACCATCGGAGACACGACATGATCCAACGCCGCCATTGCTTCACCCTGGCCGCCTGCGCGGCCGCTGCAGTCACCCAGGCCTCGCCTGCGCTCGCCCAGGCCCCGGCCTATCCCGCCAAG
>JAEWPH010000012.1 GCA_023460715.1 Pseudomonadota bacterium
CGCAGCGACGGCTGCGTCCCCCTGCCCGCCGTGCGCAGCACGGCGAGGGCGAGGGAACGATGCGCCCCGCGTGGGGATGTCATTCTCCGGGGCATCCGTCGTCAACGAGGGTGGATGCAGGCGCGGCCTCGCCCCGCAGCAGCCAAGCAAGGGCCGCCCCGCAGCGACGGCTGCGTCCCCCTGCCCGCCGTGCGCAGCACGGCGAGAGCGGGGGGAAGGCGCGCAGCGCCTCAGGGGGGCGTTCCCCAATTCACGGCGCCACATCAAGGTCCACGCCCGCCTCGCGCAGCAGGGCCGGGAAGGGCTCGGGCGCTGGGGCGTCGGTGAAGAAGCGGTCGATCTGCGCCAGCGTGGCCACCTGCACCATCGCCGGCCGGTTGAACTTGCTGTGGTCGGCGGCCAGCCAGACCTCGCGGGCGTGGGCGATGATGGTCTGGGCCACCTTCACCTCGCGCAGGTCGAAGTCGCGCAGGGAGCCGTCGGGCTCGATGCCGGAGATGCCGATGAGCGCGATGTCCACCTTGAACTGGCGGATGAAGTCCACCGCCGCCTCGCCCACGATGCCGCGGTCGCGCGCGCGCACCACGCCGCCGGCCACTGTCACCTCGCAATCGGGGTTGCCCGCCAGGATGGCTGCCACGTTCAGGTTGTTGGTGATGACGCGCAGGCCCCGGTGGTGCATCAGCGCCCGGGCGATGGCCTCGGTGGTGGTGCCGATGTTGAGGATCAGCGAGCAGTCGTTGGGCACCTGGCTGGCCACCGCGCGGGCGATGCGCGCCTTGCCTTCGGCATGCAGCGTTTCGCGCTGCAGGTGGCCCAGGTTCTCGACGGTGGAGGCCGGCACCCGCACGCCGCCATGGAAGCGGCGCACCAGCCCCAGCTCCGCCAGCCGCTGCACATCGCGCCGCACGGTCTGCAGCGTCACGCCCAGCGTGTCGGCCAGTTGTTCCACCGTGGCGGACTGGCGGGTGCGCACTTCTTCAAGCAGTCGCAGTTGGCGGGGGTTGGTGTTCACGGCGGGGCTTCCAGCGGCTAGGCAGCAGCCCGAAACACGGAGAACAGGACTGCCGCCCTCACTGTAAAGCGAACCCAAACGAAAAGGTCCAGGGTAAACGTGGGGTGCAAACACTCACAAAGCAACACGCCCGGCGATCAAACGCGCTGAAGCCGCAGGCCGGAGCGTCCTGGCGAGCGACGATGCAAGGCTTGCGCAGCCTGCCGCCATGCAGGCTCCGCAGCCGGGCAAAAAAAATCCTCCGGGTGGAGGATTGGGGGACTGGTGGAAGCGAGTGAACCAGCGGTCCGAGGGACCGCCGGTGCTGCGCTGCCGATCAGAAGCGGTGGCGGATGGACAGCGTCACGCTGTTGACGTCCTTGCCTGGGGCCGAGGCCACGCCGCCCAGGAAGCCGTTGCCACCCAGCAGATCCTGCGAGGTGTTCTTGTTCTCCAGGTGCGTCACCACGGCATTCAGGTCGGTGCGCTTGGACAGCGCATACGTGTAGGCCGCGCCGTAGGAGTAGCGGTCGGCATTGAAGGGCCGGCGGTCGTCCATGTTGTTGTAGGCCACGGCCACGGTGTGCGGGCCGCTCGTCAGGCGGTAGCCGATCTGGTACAGGTGGGTGTCCTGGCGGAAGCCCTGCAGGAAGGCGTTTTGCACCAGGGTGGCCACGGGCGCCGTGGCCGGGTTGGCCGCCAGGCCTGCCGCGATGGCCGAGAAGTCGCTCGGGTTGTTGTCCTTGATGGTCGCGTACTGGCCCGTCAGCGTGCCGGGGCCCACGTCCACGGTGGCACCGATGACGGCCGTGGTCAGGGACTTCTGGCCCAGTTCGTTGTTGCGGGTGTTGTAGCCGCCGCCGAAGGAGTAGCCGTCACCCTTGTAGATGGCCATCGCGCCCAGCAGGCGCCGTGCGGTGGTGCGGCCGGCCACTTCGCCAGCGGCATACATGGCCGTGGCGGTGAGGCCGCCGACCTGCAGGCCGTACTGCAGCGAGTTGCTGATCCGGATGTCGAACGAGGCGGGGATCGCCACCAACTGGCCCAGGGACAGGCTGGACTCGGTCTTCATCACGTCGAAGTTCGCCGTGGCCAGGTAGCCGGGCGTGTACTGGCGGCCCACGGTGAACTGGCCGAACGGCGTGACCAGACCGGTGAAGATCTGGCGGTCGAAGAAGCTGTTGTTCAGGTTGACGCCGACGGAGTTGCCGATCTGGCCGGCCACCGCGGTCACGGCGGGCTGCAGCGCAGCGGGCAGGCCCAGCGAGGTGGCGGTGCTCAGGCGGTCGGGCAGGCGGCCGCCGGAGATGGGGCGGTTGCTCAGGCCGCCGGTGTCGGCTTCCAGACGCGCTTCCATGGTGAAGATGGCCTTGTAGCCGCCGCCCAGGTCTTCGCTGCCCTTGAAGCCGAGCCGCGAGCCTTCCATGTTGCCGCTGGTCACGCGCGTCATGCTGCCGCCGGGTGCGCCGGTGATGTGGTTGATGCCCACGTCGACCAGACCATAGATCATCACGCTGCTTGCGCCGGGCGTGGTGGCCTGGGCCATCGCCACAGACGACACACAGGCGAGAGCCACTGCCGACAGCGCATGGATTTTTTTCATAACGTCTCCGAGTTGCAAGGTGAATGGGTTCGGCAGGTCCAGGAAATGGGTGGTGCCGTGGAAGCAGAGACTAGGGGGTACGTTTCAATCGGTAAAGAGTGGCTTTACCGAGCTTGCTGCATTAGAGACAGGGGAAAACCCGGCGATGTATTTGCGTTGGACCTCTGGTAAACGCACGGTCGTTCGTAAATTGCGACGGGGTGCTGATGCCTTTCGTTCCGTGTGCAAGCGAACCAAAACGAAAAGTCCCAGGGTAAACCTTGATTCGAAACGCTCACAAAGCAACAAGAATGATCGCAATCGAACGATCTTGGCCCTGGCGCAGCGGGCGTTGCACGAGCGTGCACCGGCGCTGGCGTCACACCAAACAAGGGGTGGCTGCATGCAGCTGGTATTGGAGAGCATCGGCAAGCGGGTAGGGGCACAGACCTGGCTGCACGAGATGGGCCTGTCGCTGCAGAGCGGGGCGGTCACCGTGCTGCTGGGGGCCACGCAGGCAGGCAAGACCAGCCTGATGCGCATCATGGCGGGGCTGGACGCTCCGACCCACGGGCGGGTGCTGGTGGACGGCGCCGACGTGACCGGCGTGCCGGTGCGCGAGCGCAACGTGGCCATGGTCTACCAGCAGTTCATCAACTACCCGTCCATGACGGTGGCGGATAACATCGCCTCGCCGCTGAAGCTGCGGGGCGAGAAGAACGTCGACGCCCGCGTGCGCTCCCTCGCCGAGCGGCTGCACATCGACATGTTCCTGCAGCGCCATCCCGCAGAGCTTTCCGGCGGCCAGCAGCAGCGTGTGGCGCTGGCGCGCGCCCTGGCCAAGGGGGCGCCGCTGATGCTGCTGGACGAACCCCTGGTCAACCTGGACTACAAGCTGCGGGAAGAGCTGCGCGACGAGCTGACCCAGCTGTTCGCGGCGGGCGACTCCACCGTGGTCTACGCCACCACCGAGCCGGCTGAGGCGCTGCTCCTGGGCGGGTACACCGCCGTGCTGCACGAGGGCGAGCTGCTGCAGTACGGTCCCACGGCCGAGGTCTTCCACGCGCCCGCATCACTGCGCGTGGCGCGGGCCTTCAGCGATCCTCCGATGAACCTGGTGCCGGCCGAGCGCGTGCCCGGCGGCGTGCGGGCCGCCGGTGCCGATGTGCTCGCCCTGCCGGACGCCGCGCTGGCGGACGCACCGGCGACCGGACTGACGCTGGGGGTGCGCGCCAGTGCGCTGCACGCCCGCCCGCGGGAGGGCGACGTGGCGATCACCGGCCGTGTGGAGCTGGCGGAGATCTCGGGCTCGGACACCTTCGTGCACGCGGACACGCCCTGGGGCGAGATGGTGGCGCAGTTCACGGGCGTGCATTACTTCGAGCTGGGCGAATCGCTGGTGCTGCACCTGTCGCCGGCCGATGTCTACGTATTCGGCGCGGACGGCGCCTTGCTGCGCGCGCCACAGCGCCGGGGAGGGATCTGACATGGCGCGCATCCAGCTCGACCTGGCCCATTCGTACAAGCCGAATCCGCAGCAGGACAGCGACTACGCGCTGCTGCCGCTGTCCATGGAGTTCCGCGACGGCGGCGCCTACGCGCTGCTGGGCCCCTCGGGCTGCGGCAAGACGACCATGCTCAACATCATGTCCGGCCTGCTGGTGCCCTCGCAGGGGCGCGTGCTGTTCGACGGCCGCGACGTCACCCGCGCCAGCCCGCAGGAGCGCAACATCGCGCAGGTGTTCCAGTTCCCGGTGATCTACGACACCATGACGGTGGCCGAGAACCTGGCGTTCCCGCTCAAGAACCGCAAGGTGCCGGCCGATCGCATCCGCCAGCGCGTGGGCCAGATCGCCGAGATGCTGGAGATGAGCCACCAACTGGACATGCGCGCGGCCGGCCTGTCGGCCGACCAGAAGCAGAAGATCTCCCTGGGCCGCGGCTTGGTGCGCGAGGACGTGAGCGCGGTGCTCTTCGATGAGCCGCTCACCGTGATCGACCCGCACCTCAAGTGGCAACTGCGCCGCAAGCTCAAGCAGATCCACCACGAGCTGAAGCTCACCCTGATCTACGTGACCCACGACCAGGTGGAGGCGCTGACCTTCGCCGAAGAGGTGGTGGTGATGACGCGGGGCCGCGCCGTGCAGGTGGGCGCGGCGGACGCGCTCTTCGAGCGGCCGCAGCACACCTTCGTCGGCCACTTCATTGGCTCGCCGGGCATGAACTTCCTGCCCGCCACGGTGGGCGCCGGCGGGCAGCTGTCGGTGGCCGGGCTGCCGCTGGCGCCGCCGGACGGCCGGGCGCTGCCAGGCGGCGATCTGAAGGTGGGCGTGCGCCCCGAATACCTGGCCGTGGCCGCCGAAGGCCAGGCCGGCGCGCTGCCCGGCGTGGTGGAGAAGGTGCAGGACATCGGCACCTACCAGCTGCTGACGGCGCGCCTGGGCGAGCACCTGCTCAAGGCCCGCGTGGCCCCTGGGCAGCCGCTGCCCCCGGCCGGCGGCACCGTGTGGCTGCAGGTGCTGGGGCCCCACACCTGCTATTACCAGAACGAGGAGCTGCTGGGATGACGGCCTACCCCCTGAGCCGCTGCGCGGCTTCCCCCTGTGAGGGGGACGACGCCCTTTGCTGCGGGGCGGCCCTTGCTGGGCGTCCCGCTGATGGCGCTGCGCCCGTGCCATGTGCTGTGGCTGGCATCAGTCTTATGGAGACTCTGGCATGAGCGTGACTACCAAACCCGTGAACCAGAAGGCCTGGTTTCTCATCCTGCCGGTGATCATCTGCGTGGCGTTCTCGGCCATCCTGCCCTTGATGACCGTGGTGAACTACTCGGTGCAGGACATCATCTCGCCCGAGCGGCGCGTGTTCGTCGGCACCGAATGGTTCGCCGCGGTGATGCGCGACGAAGAGCTGCACGCCGCGCTGCTGCGGCAGATCACCTTCTCGCTGGCCGTGCTGGCGGTGGAGATCCCGCTGGGCATCTGCCTGGCGCTGTCCATGCCCGCGCAGGGCTGGAAGTCGTCGGCCGTGCTGGTGGTGGTGGCGCTGTCGCTGCTGATTCCCTGGAACGTCGTGGGCACCATCTGGCAGATCTACGGCCGGGCCGACATCGGCCTGCTGGGCGCGGCGCTGCAGTACGTGGGCATCGACTACAGCTACACCGGCAACGCCACCCAGGCGTGGCTGACGGTGCTGGCCATGGACGTGTGGCACTGGACGCCGCTGGTGGCGCTGCTGTGCTTTGCCGGGCTGCGCTCCATCCCCGATGCGTACTACCAGGCCGCGCGCATCGACGGGGCGAGCAAGTTCGCCGTGTTCCGCTACATCCAGCTGCCCAAGATGCGCGGCGTGCTGATGATCGCCGTGCTGCTGCGCTTCATGGACAGCTTCATGATCTACACCGAGCCCTTCGTGCTGACGGGCGGCGGGCCGGGCAATGCCACCACCTTCCTCAGCCAGTACCTCACGCAGAAGGCCGTGGGCCAGTTCGACCTGGGGCCGGCGGCGGCGTTCTCGCTGATCTACTTCCTCATCATCCTGCTGCTGTGCTTCATCCTCTACAACTGGATGCAGCGCGTGGGCACCGAGAAGCCGGAGGGCCAGGAGTAATGGTCGAAAGTGCCTCCAGCGCTTATTGGATAAGCGCATGCAGCTATAAAAACAGGAGCAATCATGCCTGAGCGCCGTTTCCGCAAGCGGACGATCTTCCTGTTCGCGTACCTGCTCTTCGCCCTGCTGCCCATCTACTGGATGGTCAACATGAGCTTCAAGACGAACGCGGAGATCCTGTCCACGTTCTCGTTCTTTCCCCAGCACTTCACCTGGGACAACTACAAGACCATCTTCACTGACGAGTCCTGGTACTCGGGCTACATCAACAGCCTGATCTACGTGGCGATCAACACGGTGATCTCGGTCACCGTCGCGCTGCCGGCCGCCTACGCGTTCAGCCGCTACCAGTTCCTGGGCGACAAGCACGTCTTCTTCTGGCTGCTGACCAACCGCATGACGCCGCCGGCCGTGTTCCTGCTGCCGTTCTTCCAGCTCTACACCACCGTGGGGCTGATGGACACGCACATCGCCGTGGCCCTGGCGCACCTGCTGTTCAACGTGCCGCTGGCAGTGTGGATCCTGGAAGGCTTCATGAGCGGCATCCCGCGCGAGATCGACGAGACGGCCTACATCGACGGCTACAGCTTCCCGCGCTTCTTCGCCACCATCTTCCTGCCGCTCATCAAGGCCGGCGTGGGCGTGGCGGCGTTCTTCTGCTTCATGTTCAGCTGGGTGGAGCTGCTGCTGGCCCGCACGCTCACCAGCGTGAACGCCAAGCCCATCGTGGCGACCATGACACGCACGGTCAGCGCCTCGGGCATGGACTGGGCCACGCTGGCCGCGGCCGGTGTGCTGACCATCGTGCCGGGCGCCATCGTGATCTGGTTCGTGCGCCACTACATCGCCAAAGGCTTCGCCATGGGGCGGGTCTGAAATAGAAGGGGGCCCAGAGCATGAAACAACGAGCTTCAGCGCAGAGCTTGCGCGCAACGCCAGGCCAGCAGCAGCCGTGGAACGGGCTTTGCCCGGCCACTGGCTGCGTCCCCCCCGGGGGAAGCGCGGCAGGCGCTCAGGGGGGCGACCATGTTTGAGTGGATGGCCTGGACCACGCCTGTGGCCGTTTTTTTCCTGTGCATCGTGCTCATGCTCGCGGGCATGACGGTCTGGGAGGTCAAGTCTCCCACCACGCTGCGCAAGGGCTTTCTGCCCATCGCCACCACGCGTGGCGACCGGCTCTTCATCGGCCTGCTGCTGGCCGCCTACATCAACCTGATCTTCGTGGGCCTGGCCGGGCGCATGACGGGCTGGTTCGGCCTGGAGCAGGAGCCCTCGGTGTGGATCAGCTTCGTGGCGTCGATGCTGGTGCTGGCGCTGGTGATGCGCAAGGGCTGAGAACGTCCGTTCGATTCCAGGGCCTGCCGGCCCCCCGTTCCCCGGGGCCGGCAGCCCAAGCAGTGTGAGCAGGGGACATTCCATCCAAAGAGGAGACCGACATGAAGATGCGTTACACCGCCCTGGCGTTTGCCGCCGCGGCCATGGCGATGGGACAGGCCGCCTGGGCCGGTGAGGCCGAGGCCAAGAAGTGGATCGACAGCGAATTCCAGCCGTCCACGCTGAGCAAGGACCAGCAGATGGCCGAGATGAAGTGGTTCATCGACGCCGCCAAGAAGCTGCAGGCCAAGGGCGTGAAGGAAATCTCGGTGGTGTCCGAGACCATCACCACCCATGAATACGAATCCAAGACCCTGGCCAAGGCGTTCGCCGAGATCACGGGCATCACCGTCAAGCACGACCTGATCCAGGAAGGCGACGTGGTCGAGAAGCTGCAGACCTCGATGCAGTCGGGCAAGTCGATCTATGACGGCTGGATCAGCGACTCCGACCTGATCGGCACGCACTATCGCTACGGCAAGATGATGAACCTGACCGACTACATGGCCGGTGCGGGCAAGGAGTGGACCAACCCGGGTCTCGACCTCAAGGACTTCATCGGTACCAAGTTCACGACAGCGCCCGATGGCAAGCTCTACCAGCTGCCCGACCAGCAGTTCGCCAACCTGTACTGGTTCCGCGCCGACCTGTTCGAGCGCAAGGACATCAAGGACAAGTTCAAGGCCAAGTACGGCTACGACCTGGGCGTGCCGCTCAACTGGAGCGCGTACGAGGACATCGCCGAGTTCTTCACCAATGACGTGAAGCAGATCGACGGCAAGCCCATCTACGGCCACATGGACTACGGCAAGAAGGACCCGTCCCTGGGCTGGCGTTTCACCGATGCCTGGCTGTCCATGGCCGGTACCGCCGACATCGGCGCACCCAACGGCCTGCCGATCGATGAATGGGGCATCCGCGTGGCGGACGACAAGTGCACGCCTGTGGGCGCGGCCGTGTCCCGCGGGGGCGCGACCAACTCGCCCGCCGCCGTCTACGCGCTGACCAAGTACGTGGACTGGATGAAGAAGTACGCGCCCAAGGAAGCCATGGGCATGACCTTCGGCGAATCCGGTCCCGTGCCTGCGCAAGGCCAGATCGCCCAGCAGATCTTCTGGTACACCGCCTTCACGGCCGACATGGTCAAGCCCGGCCTGCCGGTGGTGAACGCTGACGGCACGCCCAAGTGGCGCATGGCGCCCGGCCCGAACGGCCCGTACTGGAAGCCCGGCATGCAGAACGGCTACCAGGACGTGGGTTCCTGGTCGTTCTTCAAGGGCCACGACGCCAACAAGACTGCGGCCGCTTGGCTGTATGCCCAGTTCGTGACGGCCAAGACCACCTCGCTCAAGAAGACGCTGGTGGGCCTGACCCCGATCCGCGAGTCCGACATCCAGTCCAAGGCCATGACCGACGCGGCGCCCAAGCTGGGCGGCCTGGTGGAGTTCTACCGCAGCCCGGCCCGCGTGGCCTGGTCGCCCACCGGCACCAACGTGCCCGACTACCCCAAGCTGGCCCAGCTGTGGTGGAAGAACGTGGCACAGGCCGTCACGGGTGAGAAGACGCCCCAGGGCGCCATGGACACGCTGGCCGACGAGATGGACCAGGTGATGGCCCGCCTGGAGCGCGCCGGCATGGCCCATTGCGCGCCCAAGCTCAACCCCAAGGGCGACCCCAACAAGTGGCTGAGCGACAAGCAGGCCCCCTGGAAGAAGCTGGCGAATGAAAAGCCCAAGGGCGAAACCATCGCCTACGACAAGCTGTTGCAAGCCTGGAAGGACGGCAAGACCCGCTGACCTCCATGGGCGGCTGGTGCGCACCGAGCGCTCCGGCCGCCCGGATAAACCCCGCGCAGGCCCTGGCCCTTGATCTCAGGTGCCCGGGCCGCGCGTCTTTTGGTTGGACAATCAAGGGATAACCCTTAATCGTTCTGAACAGCCTGCTGTGCAGGCCCTGTCTTTCTCCATGCACACCGAAACCACCCCCTTGCCCACCCGCCGTACCGATCTGCTTGCCCGCCTCGCGCAGCCGCATGCCTACGACCTGGCGGTGATCGGCGGTGGCGCCACGGGCCTGGGCGTCGCTCTGGATGCGGCAGCCCGGGGGTTCAGCGTGGTGCTGGTGGAATCCCACGACTTCGCCAAAGGCACGTCGTCGCGCGCGACCAAGCTGGTGCACGGCGGCGTCCGCTATCTGGCGCAGGGCAACATCGCCCTGGTGCGCGAGGCGCTGCACGAGCGCACCACGCTGCTGAACAATGCGCCCCACCTGGCGCAGCCGCTGCCCTTCGTAATGCCCTCCTACAAGTTCTGGGAAACGCCTTTCTACGGGGTAGGGCTGAAGATGTACGACGCCCTGGCCGGCAAGGCCGGTCTGGGTGCCACTGAATTCCTGGGCCGCTCCGAGGCTTTGCGTCATCTGCCCACCGCCCTGCCCGACGGCCTGAAGGGCGGCGTCAAGTATTGGGACGGCCAGTTCGACGATGCCCGGCTGGCCCTGGCGCTGGCCCGCACGGCGGCAGCGCATGGCGCGCTGCTGGTCAACTACTGCCCGGCCCGTGCGTTGCTTCACGCCGAAGGCCGCGTCGCCGGCCTGGTGTGCGAGGACGCCGAAACCGGCCAGCGCTACGAAGTGCGTGCGAAGTGTGTCGTCAACGCCACAGGCGTGTGGGTGGATGGCCTGCGGGCGCAGGACGGCGAAGCCACCGGGCACCCGGCCAAGCCCATGGTGGCCCCGAGCCAGGGCGTGCACATCGTGGTGGACCGCGAGTTCCTCCCCTCCGACCACGCCCTGATGGTGCCCAAGACGGCCGACGGCCGGGTGCTGTTTGCGGTGCCGTGGCTGGGCAAGCTCATCCTGGGCACCACGGACAGCCCGCGCCAGGATCTGGCCCGCGAACCCCTGGCGCTGCGTGAAGAGGTCGCTTTCATCCTGGGCGAATCCGCCCGCTACCTGCGGCGTGCACCCCAGGCGACGGACGTGCGCAGCATCTGGGTCGGTCTGCGCCCCCTGGTCAAGCCGCAGGACGAAGATGGCGGCAATACCAAGAGCATCAGCCGCGAACACACGGTGGCGGTGAGCCGCAGCGGTCTGGTGACAGTGACCGGCGGCAAGTGGACGACCTACCGCGCCATGGCCGAGGACGTGCTGCAGAAGTGCTTCGACGAGCACATCCTGCCGTCCCGCCCCGCGGGCGTCACGAACCAGCTGCCGGTGGTGGGCGCCCCCCGGGGCGGAGTCCAGCACCGCCTGAGCGACGCCCAAGGGTTGCATTCCTACGGGACCGAGGCCGACGCCGTTCAGTCCCTGCCCGGCGCCTCCACCGTGCTGGCGGACGGCCTGACGGAAGCCATGGTGCGCTTCGCCGCACGCCATGAGTACGCCCGGACCGTCGAGGATGTGCTGGCGCGCCGGGCCCGGGTGCTGTTCCTGGATGCCCGGTTGGCGGCCACCTTAGCGCCTGCCGTGGCGGCCATCCTGCGCGACGAACTCGGGCAAGACCCGCAGTTGGAGCCGTTCCTGACTCTGGCGCAACAGTACGCAGCCGTGCCTGCATAAAAGCCGCTTGACGCAAGCCTGCGGTTTTGCCACAATCGAGGGCTTCGCGTTCAAAGCGCGAGGTTTCTGCCCAGACGGAAGCGCTGCAAATGGTTTGCGGCGTGGACGACGGGCCCAAGACTGACTGGCTGATTTCGGCCCTTGAGAGGTTCTCTGGGGCTGTCGATCTTCTGGTGCAAGTTGGGAATATTGAAATGATCCAGACAGAATCTCGGTTAGACGTCGCCGACAACACCGGCGCGAAGTCCGTCCTGTGCATCAAGGTGCTGGGTGGTTCCAAGCGTCGTTATGCCAGCGTGGGCGACATCATCAAGGTGACCATCAAGGAAGCCGCTCCGCGTGGCCGCGTCAAAAAAGGCGAGGTCTACAGCGCTGTGGTGGTCCGCACCGCCAAGGGCATCCGTCGCGGCGACGGTTCGCTCGTCAAATTCGATGGCAACGCAGCTGTGTTGCTGAATGCAAAGCTGGAGCCCATCGGCACCCGCATCTTCGGCCCCGTGACGCGTGAACTGCGTACCGAGCGCTTCATGAAGATCGTGTCCCTGGCTCCTGAAGTTCTCTGAGGACGCGCCATGAACAAGATTCGCAAGGGCGACGAAGTGATCGTGCTCACCGGGCGCGACAAGGGCAAGCGCGGCACGGTGTCGCTGCGCAAGGATGACTCCTATCTGGTCATCGATGGCATCAACCTGGTCAAGAAGCACGTCAAGCCGAACCCCATGAAGGGTACGACCGGCGGCATCGTGGAAAAGGCAATGCCTATCCACCAGTCCAACGTGGCCATCTTCAATGCCGCATCGGGCAAGGCTGACCGCGTGGGTATCAAGGTGCAGGCGGATGGTTCGCGCGTTCGCGTGTTCAAGTCCAGCGGCGCGGAAATCAAGGCGGCGTAAGGAGTCAACATGGCACGACTGCAACAACAGTACCGCGACAAGATCGCTCCCGAACTCACCAAGCAGTTCGGCTACACCTCGCCCATGGAGGTGCCCCGCCTGACCAATATCACCCTGAACATGGGTGTGAGCGAAGCGGTTTCCGACAAGAAGGTGATGGACAACGCCGTCGCCGACCTGACCAAGATCGCTGGCCAGAAGCCCGTGGTGACGAAGGCCAAGAAGGCTATCGCCGGCTTCAAGATCCGCGAAGGCCAGGCCATCGGCTGCATGGTGACCCTGCGTGGCGTTCAGATGTATGAATTCCTGGACCGTTTCGTGACCGTGGCCCTGCCCCGCGTCCGTGACTTCCGTGGTATTTCCGGCCGCGCCTTCGATGGCCGTGGCAACTACAACATCGGCGTCAAAGAACAGATCATCTTCCCTGAGATCGAGTACGACAAGGTGGATGCCTTGCGCGGTCTCAACATCAGCATCACCACGACGGCCAAGACCGACGAAGAAGCCAAGGCGCTTCTCGCTGGTTTCCGTTTCCCCTTCAAGAACTAAAGGCAGCGTATGGCAAAAGTAGCTTTGATCCAGCGCGAACTGAAGCGCGAAAAACTGGCCGCCAAATACGCAGCCAAGTACGCCGAACTGAAGGCGATCGCTGGCGATGCCAAGCGTAGCGACGAAGAGCGTGACGCAGCCCGTCTGGGCCTGCAGAAGCTCCCCCGCAATGCCAACCCCACGCGTCAACGCAACCGTTGCGAAATCACCGGTCGTCCCCGCGGCACGTTCCGCCAGTTCGGTCTGGCCCGCGCGAAGATCCGTGAACTGGCTTTCGCCGGTGACATCCCCGGTGTCACCAAGGCCAGCTGGTAAGCAAGCAGGAGAGATACAACATGAGCATGAGTGATCCCATCGCTGACTTGCTGACCCGCATCCGTAACGCACAGATGGTCTCCAAGACCACCGTGGCCGTGCCTTCTTCCAAGGTGAAGATCGCCATCGCCCAGGTGCTGAAGGACGAAGGTTATATCGACGGCTTCGAAGTCAAGACCGAAGCTGGCAAGTCCGAACTCGAAATTTCGCTGAAGTACTACGCCGGCCGTCCGGTGATCGAGCGCATCGAGCGCGTAAGCCGTCCTGGCCTGCGTGTGTACAAGGGCCGCGATTCCATTCCGCAAGTCATGAACGGTCTGGGTGTGGCTATCGTCACGACGCCCAAGGGCGTGATGACCGATCGCAAGGCGCGTGCCACCGGTGTCGGCGGCGAAGTGCTTTGCTACGTCGCTTAACGTGGCATTGAGGAGAAACTGAAATGTCCCGTGTAGGTAAAGCGCCGGTGACCATCCCCGCAGGTGTGGATGTGTCTATCAAGGATGACCAAATCAGTGTGAAGGGTTCCGGCGGCACGCTGTCGCTGACCCCCAATCGCCTGGTGAAGGTGTCCAACAAGGAAGGCAAGCTCAGCTTTGAGCCTGTCAACGAGTCGCGTGAAGCAAATGCGATGAGCGGCACGTTCCGCCAGTTGGTGAACAACATGGTGGTGGGTGTGAGCAAGGGCTTCGAGAAGAAGCTGAGCCTGATCGGCGTGGGCTACAAGGCCCAGGCTTCCGGCGCCAAGCTCAACCTGAACGTTGGCTACTCGCACCCGGTGAACTTCGAGATGCCCGCTGGCATCACGGTGGCCACCCCGACGCCGACCGAAATCGTGATCAAGGGTGCCGACCGCCAACGCGTCGGCCAATTGGCCGCTGAGATCCGTGCCGTTCGTCCGCCTGAGCCCTACAAGGGCAAGGGCATCCGCTATGCGGACGAAAAAGTCACGATCAAAGAGACCAAGAAGAAGTAAGGAGCTGCAGCATGTTGACCAAGAAAGAGCAGCGTCTTCGTCGTGCACGTCAGACCCGTATCCGCATTGCCCAGCAAGGCGTGGCCCGTCTGACGGTGAACCGTACGAACCTCCATATCTACGCCAGTGTGATCTCCGGCGACGGCACCAAGGTGCTGGCCAGCGCATCCACGGCCGAAGCCGATGTCCGCAAGGAACTCGGCGGCTCGGGCAAGGGTGGCAATGCCGCCGCAGCCCAGGCCATCGGCAAGCGCATCGCCGAGAAGGCGAAGGCCGCTGGTGTCGAGAAAGTGGCGTTCGATCGCGCAGGTTTCGCCTACCACGGCCGCGTCAAGGCTTTGGCCGACGCAGCCCGTGAAGCCGGCCTGCAGTTCTAAGCGGAGCGAAATACAAAATGGCTAAATTCCAACCCAAAGTGCAGAGCGAAGGCCAAGACGACGGTCTGCGGGAAAAAATGATCGCGGTGAACCGCGTCACCAAAGTCGTGAAGGGCGGCCGTATTCTCGGTTTCGCTGCACTGACCGTGGTTGGCGACGGTGACGGCCGCGTGGGCATGGGCAAGGGCAAGTCGAAGGAAGTGCCTGCTGCCGTGCAAAAGGCGATGGAAGAAGCCCGTCGCAATCTGGTGAAGGTGTCGCTCAAGAACGGCACGATCCATCACCAGGTGACGGGCCACCATGGTGCCGCTCACGTGATGATGGCTCCGGCTCCCAAGGGTACCGGCATCATCGCAGGCGGCCCAATGCGCGCCGTGTTCGAAGTGCTGGGTATCACCGACATCGTGGCCAAGAGCCATGGTTCGTCCAACCCGTACAACATGGTCCGCGCCACCTTCGACGCGCTGGTGCACTCCACGACCCCTTCGGAAGTGGCGGCCAAGCGCGGCAAGTCGGTCGAAGACATCTTCGCCTGAACGGAGCTGAGCAAATGACTACGCAACAAACCGTCAAGATTCAACTGGTGCGCAGCCCGATCGGCACCAAGGAATCGCACCGCGCCACCGTTCGCGGTCTGGGCCTGCGCAAGCTGAACAGCATCAGCGAACTGCAGGACAGCCCCGAAGTGCGCGGCATGATTAACAAGATCAGCTATCTGGTCAAGGTCCTCTGAGAGGTTGATGATGGAACTCAATAGCATCAAGCCCGCAGCAGGAGCCAAGCATGCCAAGCGCCGTGTCGGCCGTGGCATCGGCTCTGGCCTGGGCAAGACCGCTGGCCGTGGACACAAGGGTCAGAAGTCGCGTTCCGGTGGCTACCACAAGGTGGGCTTCGAAGGCGGTCAAATGCCTTTGCAGCGCCGTCTGCCCAAGCGTGGCTTCAAGTCGCACCTGCTGAAGTTCAATGCAGAGGTGACGCTGAGCACCCTGGAGCAGCTGGGCCTGGCTGAAGTCGACCTGCTGGCGCTGAAGACCGCCGGTGTGGTGGGCCAGCTGGCCAAGGTGGTCAAGGTCATCAACAGCGGCTCCCTGACGAAGGCTGTCAAGCTGACCGGCATCGGCGCCACTGCAGGTGCCAAGGCCGCGATCGAAGCTGCCGGTGGCAGCCTGGCCTGATTTGGTTCTGAAGGAACGCATCCGTGGCTACTAACGCAGCTCAAATTGCAAAGACCGGAAAGTTCGGCGACCTGCGTCGGCGACTGGTTTTTCTGCTGCTCGCGTTGGTCGTGTACCGGATCGGGGCGCATATCCCCGTTCCGGGCATTGATCCGGCGCAGCTTCAGCAGCTGTTCAGTGGCCAGCAAGGCGGCATTCTGAATCTGTTCAATATGTTCTCGGGTGGAGCGCTGTCGCGCTTCACGGTGTTCGCACTGGGGATCATGCCGTACATCTCGGCGTCGATCATCATGCAGCTGATGACGTATGTCCTCCCGGCGTTTGAGCAGTTGAAGAAGGAAGGCGAAGCTGGCCGTCGCAAGATCACGCAGTACACGCGCTATGGGACGCTGGGTCTGGCGATCTTCCAGTCCCTCGGTATTGCTGTGGCGCTGGAAAGCTCAGCCGGTCTGGTGCTGAGCCCTGGCTTCGGCTTCCGCATGACGGCCGTCGTGAGCCTCACGGCTGGAACGATGTTCCTCATGTGGCTGGGCGAGCAGATCACCGAGCGCGGCCTGGGTAACGGTATCTCCATCCTGATCTTTGCTGGTATTGCCGCAGGGCTGCCCAGCTCGATCGGCGGTCTGCTGGAGTTGGTCCGCACGGGTGCGATGAGCATTTTGGCCGCCATCTTCATCGTGATCGTCGTGGGTCTGGTGACGTACTTCGTGGTGTTTGTCGAGCGCGGTCAACGGAAGATTCTGGTCAACTATGCGCGGCGCCAGGTGGGCAACAAGGTCTATGGCGGCCAGTCGTCGCATCTGCCCTTGAAGCTGAACATGGCTGGCGTGATCCCGCCGATCTTTGCCTCGTCGATCATCTTGCTGCCGGCGACGGTGGTGAACTGGTTCAGCGCAGGCGAGTCGATGCGCTGGCTGCGTGACATCTCGGCCGCTCTGACCCCTGGTCAGCCCGTTTACGTGATGTTCTATGCCGCGGCCATCGTGTTCTTCTGCTTCTTCTATACGGCGCTGGTGTTCAACAGCCGTGAAACGGCAGACAACCTGAAGAAGAGCGGTGCATTCATCCCTGGGATTCGTCCTGGTGACCAGACGGCCCGCTACATCGACAAGATCCTGGTGCGCCTGACCCTTGCCGGGGCCGTGTACATCACGTTCGTCTGTCTGCTGCCTGAGTTCCTGATCCTGAAGTACAACGTTCCGTTCTACTTCGGAGGGACTTCGCTGTTGATCATCGTTGTCGTCACCATGGACTTCATGGCCCAGGTGCAGAACTACATGATGTCGCAGCAGTACGAGTCCTTGCTCAAGAAGGCCAACTTCAAAGCAACACCCGGAACCTGAGGTTAGGAGTCAACCAGGCAACTGCGGTATCATCGCGGGTTCGCCTGGGGACTGAACGATTTTTGATGCCCATCGATCCATCGCGGGCACAAGTTTTGTGTTCCGCGCTGAGGCCGGAACGAGTGGACAAGTTTTAGGAGAATGAAATGAGAGTTTCGGCTTCGGTCAAGAAAATCTGCCGCAACTGCAAGATCATCCGCCGCAAGGGTGTGGTGCGCGTGATCTGCACGGATCTGCGTCACAAGCAGCGCCAGGGTTGATTGGAAAGTATTAGAGGACGCATATGGCACGTATCGCTGGTATCAACATTCCGCCGCACAAGCACGCGGAAATCGGTCTGACCGCCATTTTTGGCATTGGTCGCACCCGCGCTCGCAAGATCTGCGAAGCAACCGGTATCGAGTATTCCAAGAAGATCAAGGATCTGACGGACGCCGATCTGGAGAAAATTCGCGACCAAATCGCCCAGTTCACCATCGAAGGTGACCTGCGCCGCGAAACCACGATGAACATCAAGCGCTTGATGGACATCGGCTGCTATCGCGGTTTCCGTCACCGCCGTGGCCTGCCCATGCGCGGTCAGCGTACGCGTACCAATGCCCGCACCCGCAAGGGTCCGCGCAAGGGCGCAGCGGCACTGAAGAAGTAAAGAGATTGAGAGATCAACATGGCTAAATCTCCCGCCAATAACGCTGCTCAGCGTGTTCGCAAAAAGGTTCGTAAGAACGTGTCGGACGGCATCGCCCACGTGCATGCCTCCTTCAACAACACGATCATCACTATCACCGATCGCCAGGGCAATGCCCTGTCGTGGGCGTCGTCCGGCGGCCAGGGTTTCAAGGGCTCGCGCAAGTCGACCCCTTTCGCAGCCCAGGTGGCTTCGGAAGTGGCGGGGCGTGCTGCCATTGAACAAGGCATCAAGAACCTGGACGTCGAAATCAAGGGCCCCGGTCCTGGTCGTGAATCGTCTGTGCGCGCACTGGGTGCGCTGGGTATCCGCATCACGTCCATCTCCGATGTGACGCCGGTTCCCCATAACGGCTGCCGCCCTCAAAAGCGCCGCCGTATCTGATTCTCTTCATGAAGCCCACCGCCAGTGGCTGCCTTGCGCGCCGCTGGCTCCCGCAATTGCATTGCGGCAGATGACAATAAAAGGAAGCTCAAGTGGCACGTTACCTCGGCCCCAAGGCCAAACTCTCCCGCCGTGAAGGCACCGACCTGTTCCTGAAGAGCGCCCGCCGCTCCATCGCGGACAAGGCCAAGTTCGACTCCAAGCCCGGCCAACACGGCCGTACCTCTGGCCAACGCACCTCCGACTACGGTCTGCAGCTGCGCGAAAAGCAGAAGGTCAAGCGCATGTACGGCGTGCTGGAAAAGCAATTCCGCCGCTACTTCGAGGCAGCCGATCGCCGCAAGGGCAACACCGGCGCCAACCTGCTGTTCTTGCTGGAGTCCCGCCTGGATAACGTGGTGTACCGCATGGGCTTCGGCTCGACCCGCGCAGAAGCCCGCCAGCTGGTGTCGCACAAGGCGATCACCGTGAACGGTCAATCCGTGAACATCGCGTCCTACCTGGTCAAGACCGGTGACGTGGTGGCCGTGCGTGAAAAGTCCAAGAAGCAGGCCCGTGTGGTCGAAGCCCTGCAACTGGCACAGCAAGTGGGCATTCCCGCTTGGCTGGAAGTCAGTGTCGACAAGGCCGAAGGCATCTTCAAGAAGACGCCGGACCGTGACGAGTTCGGTGCCGACATCAACGAATCCCTGATCGTTGAGTTGTACTCGCGCTAATCGTCGCTGATCTATTTACGAGAAAACCGTACCTGAACCGCGAGGCATCGCGGTTTAGGCGCTTCACCAGCCTTACCGGTGTAACGAGCTGGGGGTATTGAGAGGAAGTCTGCATGCAAACCAATTTGCTGAAGCCCAAGGCAATCAATGTCGAGCAGCTTGGCCACAACCGCGCCAAGGTGGCATTGGAGCCATTCGAGCGGGGTTATGGTCACACGCTGGGGAACGCCATCCGTCGTGTGCTGCTCTCGTCCATGGTGGGTTACGCAGCAACGGAAGTCACGATCGCAGGCGTTCTGCACGAGTACTCGTCGATCGACGGTGTCCAGGAAGATGTGGTCAACATTCTTCTGAACCTGAAGGGCGTGGTGTTCAAGCTCCACAACCGCGACGAAGTCACGCTGAGCCTGCGCAAGGACGGCGAAGGCGTGGTCACGGCCCGCGACATCCAGACGCCTCACGACGTCGAGATCGTCAATCCGGACCATGTGATTGCCCATCTGTCTGCCGGCGGCAAGCTCGACATGCAGATCAAGGTGGAGAAGGGCCGTGGCTATGTGCCCGGGAACCTGCGCCGCTATGCCGACGAGTCGACCAAGTCGATTGGCCGTATCGTGTTGGACGCCTCGTTCTCGCCCGTCAAGCGTGTGAGCTACACGGTCGAAAGCGCCCGTGTTGAGCAGCGTACCGATCTGGACAAGCTGGTGGTCGAAATCGAAACCAACGGCGCCATCACGGCAGAAGACGCCGTGCGTGCTTCCGCCAAGATCCTGGTGGAGCAGCTGGCTGTGTTCGCACAGCTCGAAGGCGGTGAACTGGCTGCTTTCGATGCGCCCGCCAGCGCCCGCGGCAACGCCACGTTCGATCCGATCCTGCTGCGTCCTGTGGACGAACTGGAACTCACCGTGCGTTCGGCCAACTGCCTCAAGGCAGAGAACATCTACTACATCGGCGACCTGATCCAGCGTACCGAGAACGAACTGCTCAAGACCCCGAACCTGGGTCGCAAGTCGCTCAACGAGATCAAGGAAGTGCTGGCTTCGCGCGGCTTGACGCTGGGCATGAAGCTCGAGAACTGGCCACCGGCTGGTCTGGACAAGCGCTGATCTATAATCCCGGGCTCCCCATTTCGGGGACCCAGTGCTGCGGGCAGTACCTGATACGGCTGCCCGTTTTAATTGACTGATAAGGAAAAGCACCATGCGTCACGGACACGGACTCCGCAAACTCAACCGCACCAGCTCGCACCGCCTTGCGATGCTGCAGAACATGATGAACTCGCTCATCGAGCACGAGGCCATCAAGACGACCCTGCCCAAGGCCAAGGAACTGCGCCGCGTGATCGAGCCCATGATCACCCTGGCCAAGGAAGACACCGTGGCGAACCGTCGCCTGGCTTTCAACCGCCTGCGTGACCGCGACAGCGTCACCAAGCTGTTCAACGACCTGGGCCCCCGCTTCAAGACCCGCCCCGGTGGCTACACCCGCATTCTGAAGATGGGCTTCCGCGTCGGCGACAACGCACCGATGGCCTTCGTCGAGCTCGTCGAGCGTGCGGATGCATCTGCCGCTGAAACGGTGGATTCGGCACAAGCCTAAAATTAGGTTATAATTTCTGTCTTGCCGCGCGATGGAGCAGTCTGGTAGCTCGTTGGGCTCATAACCCAAAGGTCGGAGGTTCAAATCCTTCTCGCGCAACCAAACAGAAAAAAGGCCCGCTGATTTCAGCGGGCCTTTTTTGTTTTTGCTTTGATGGCAGCCAGGGAGGCCGGGGTGGGGCGAGGCGTCTCGCTTCCCTGTGCGCGCTTATCTGGTGTGGCTCCCCTGTGTCGTCGCGCTGCCGCCCTTTGAGTTTCTGGATATGTTGAACGGACACACCCTGGGAATCGACTTCGGAACCTCGAACTCGGCGGTCGCCCTGCGCCGGGACGGGGAGGCCGCCGTCCGCTTGTTGCCTCTGGAGCCGGGCGGCGACGTCATGCCTACCGCGCTCTTCTTCAACCACGAGACTGCGCAAACCCATTTTGGACGGGATGCCTTGCGGCACTACCTGGAGGGGTTCGACGGCCGCCTGATGCGCTCTCTCAAAAGCCTGCTGGGAAGCGGCCTGCTGGAGGACAAGACTTCCGTGCATGGCCGCTTGGTGAGCTACCGCGACATCGTCGCCATGTTCCTGCAGCATCTTGCGGACCGCGTAGTTGCCGAACTCGGAGCGCTCCCGGAGCGCCTCGTACTGGGACGGCCTGTGCACTTCGTGGACGACAACCCGGTGCGGGACGGGGCCGCGCAGGAGGCGCTGAGAGACGCGGCGGCCCGGGCCGGGTTCGCGCAGATTGAGTTTCAGCTGGAGCCGATCGCTGCCGCGCTCGATTACGAGCAGCGCCTCAGTGCAGAGCAACTGGTGCTGGTGGTGGATATCGGTGGTGGCACGTCCGACTTCACAGTCGTGCGGCTGGGGCCCCAGAGGGCCCAGGGCTCCGACCGCTCGGCCGACGTCCTGGCGACGACCGGCGTGCATATCGGCGGTACGGATTTCGACCGCAAGCTCCACCTCGAACAGGTGATGCCGCTGCTGGGATTCAGGCACCAGGGCCCACACGGTCGCGAAGTGCCCAGCCGGGTCTTCTTCGATCTGGCCACCTGGCACCTCATACCGTGGCAATACTCGGCGAAGGCGCTTCGGGATGCGCAACAGTTGCGCTCCGATTACGCGCAATCGCAGTTGCACGACCGCTTGATGACGGTATTGAATGAGCGGTGGGGACACCGCCTGGTCCATGCCGTGGAGCAGGCCAAGATCCAGGCTTCGCAGACGCGCGCTGCGGCAACCCTGGAGCTCGATTGGCTGGCGGCCGGCCTTGGCGCAGAGGTCGGGCCGCAGCACCTGACGGGGCACCTGCATTCGGCACTCGCCCAGATCGCGGACTGTGCCCTGGAGTGCGTGCAGTTGGCCGGCGTCGTGCCCGGCGACATCGGCGCTATCTATCTCACCGGGGGATCCTCCGCGCTTCAGGCTTTGCGAGACGCGCTGCACGAGGTGTTTCCGTCGACACCCCAGGTGGAGGGCGACCTGTTCGGTGGCGTGGCGTCGGGGCTGGCCTGGACCCAGCGCGGTTGATGGCAGCCTGCGGGCATGCGGTCCCGTGGGGCGGCAGATCTCGGGCGGGAAGCTCAGTCCTCGCCGTCGGCACCGTCGCCGCGCTTGAGCTGGAGTGCCTGCTCGTAAAGAACGTTGCGTGAGCCGCCGGTGATCTCCGCTGCCAGTTTCACCGCCGTCTTGACCGGCAGTTCTCCCAGCAGCAGCCGAAGCACGCGCAGGCCCTGCCCGTCGTCCGCCGGCGCCGCCTGCAGCGGATGGAGCAGAACCACGAACTCTCCGCGCGCGCGTTGCTCATTCTCTGCCAGCCAACCTGCAAGCGCCTGCGCCTGCAGGGTCACGATCTCTTCGAATTGCTTGGTCAGCTCCCGCGCCAGCGTGACCTGCCGTACGCCGAGCGTGCCGAGGGACTCGGCCAAGTCGCGGATGCGGTGGGGCGCTTCCAGCACTGCCACGCAGCGCGGCTCCTGGGCCAGGTGCTGCACGGCGGTGTTGCGCTCGAGAGCCTTGGTGGGCAGGAAGCCCGCGAAGAGGAATCCGCCGGTCTCGGTCGTCCCGGCCACCGCGCCGGCGACGCTCAGTGCTGCCGTAACGCTGCTGGCGCCAGGCAGCGGAATGCTGCGCAGTCCTGCGGCCCGCACGGCGGCGACCAGCCGTGCCCCCGGATCGCTTACGCCCGGGGTCCCCGCATCGCTGACGTAGGCAATGCGTTGCCCCTGCTGCAGGCGTTCCACCACCTGCTGGGCTGACTGCGCTTCGTTGTGCTGGTGCACGGCCAGCCATGCCGAGCCGCTGCGGTCGATGCCGTAGGCCCGCAGCAGCGACTGGGTGTGGCGCGTGTCCTCGCAGGCGATGGCATCGACCGTCTGCAGCACATGCAGCGCCCGCAGCGTGATGTCCGCCAGATTGCCGATGGGCGTGGCGACCACGTACAGGGCGCCTTGCGGATAATGCTGCGCACCGGCCGCTTCACGTGCGGCGTTCAGGGCTGAAGCGAAAGAGGCGCTCAATGGGATTCCTCGGCAAGAACAAAAGGGGCGCGGCCCCGGCGGTGCCGGCCGGCTCGACGCGGGACCGCGGAAATGCGGCGGAAGACCGCGCGTTGGGCTATTTGCAGAAGGCGGGCCTGCGTCTGGTCGAGCGCAATTATCGGACGCCCGGGCGCGGCGGCGGCGAAATCGACCTGGTGATGCGCGAGGGCGACGGCACGCTGGTGTTCGTCGAGGTGCGGCAGCGTTCAAGTGCGGCCTTCGGCGGCGCGGGAGGAAGCATCGGTGCGGTCAAGCAGGCCCGCATCGTGCTGGCGGCGCGCCATTTCCTGATGCGCTGGGCGTCTCCGCCGCCTTGCCGGTTCGACGTCGTGCTGGTGGAACCGGCCGAGTTGACCTGGCTGCGAGCGGCCTTCGACGCTGCCTGAGCGGCTTGGGTTGCCGTCGCTGGTGGTTCAGCGGCGGAGCATTCACCCTGGCTCTGGTCTGCTGCTGCGGGCCATCCGGCGGCTTGCGGATGCTGCGGTGGTCCACGCCGCTCGCCGCCTACCGATTGCAACAGCAGCGAAGGCATGCGCAGGTATCATCGGCGGCCCATGCTCGAGCAACGCATCCAACAGCATTTCATTGACAGCGCTGATCTGAAATACCAGGCCGCGCAAGCCCTCAGCCACCCCATTGCCTCGGCCGTCCAGGCCATACTGGCCTGCGTCACCGGCGGGGGAAAAGTCCTCGCCTGTGGCGGAGGACTCTCCGCCGTGCAAGCCCAGCAGTTCGCCGCCTTCTGTGTGGATGGGATGGAAAGGGAACGTCCGGAGCTGGCCGCACTCCCATTGGGACCTTCGGCAGGCAAGGCCGACGCGGCAGCCCTGGCCCGGCAGGTGCGTGCGCTGGGGCAGGCGGGCGATGTGCTTCTCGCGATCACCGCGACCGGCGACGAGGATGCCCTGCTGGACGCCGCCCAGGCCGCGCACGAGCGGGACATGACGGTGATCGCGCTGAGCGGGCGTACCGGCGGGGCATTGGCCGGCCTGCTGCGCGAAACCGACGTGCAGATCTGCGTACCGCATGACCGCGCTGCGCGCGTGCGTGAAGTCCATGCCCTCGTTCTGCACTGCCTGTGCGATGGCGTGGACGCCCAGTTACTTGGTGAACAGGAGATACCTCTATGAAGTCGAAGATGTCCCGGACTGCCTGCACGGTGCTGGCGGTGTGTGCCCTGGCAGGTGCGTTGTCAGCCTGCGCGCCCATCGTGATCGGGGGGGCCGCGGTCGGCACCATGATGGCGGCCGACCGGCGTACGACAGGCTCGCAGGTGGAGGACGAAGGCATTGAACTACGCGCCGCCAACCGCATCCGCGAGCAACTCGGGGAGCGGGCCCACATCAACGTGACCAGCTACAACCGGCAGGTGCTGCTGACCGGCGAGGCCGCGACGGCTGCGGACCAGCAGCGGGCCGAGCAGATCGTGCTGGGCGTGGAGAACGTTCGGTCGGTGGTGAACGATGTGGCCGTGATGCCCAACACCTCGCTGACGCAGCGCTCCAACGACACCTTCATCACCGGCAAGGTGCGCGCGAGCTTTGTCGATGCCAAGGACCTCTACGCCAGTGCCTTCAAGGTGGTGACCGAGCGGGAGGTCGTGTATCTCATGGGCCGGGTGAGCCAGCGCGAAGCCACGCGCGCCACCGACATTGCCCGCGGCGTCAACGGCGTGCGCAAGGTGGTGCGCGTGTTCGAGATCGTCTCGGACGACGACCTGCGGCGCGGTACGGTCCAGCAACAGCAGCTGGCCCCGGTGACGCAGGACCCGGCTGCGGCCACCGCGCCGCGCAACTGACGGCAGCGCTCCGCGCCCGCTTCGTGCGGGCCGGTGCGATGGCTCCGATCAGCCCTTCTTGCGGGCCAGGCGGGTGATCAGGCTGGAGGTGTCCCAGCGCTGTCCGCCCGCCTGCTGTACGTCCGCATAGAACTGGTCCACCAGCGCCGTCAGGGGCAGCCGCGCACCGTTGCGCTTGGATTCGTCCAGCACCAGGCCCAGGTCCTTGCGCATCCAGTCCACGGCGAAGCCGAAGTCGAAGCGGCCTTCGACCATCGTCTTGCCCCGGTTCTCCATCTGCCAGCTTTGCGCCGCGCCCTTGCTGATGACGTCCAGCACGAGGGGCATGTCCAGGCCCGCGTGCTGCCCGAAGGCGATGGCCTCGGACAGGCCTTGCACGACGCCGGCGATGCAGATCTGGTTCACCATCTTCGCCAACTGGCCGGCGCCGCTGTCGCCGATACGCGTGAACGCGCGTGAGAAGGCCAGGGCGGTGGGGCGGACGGCATCGAAGGCGGCCGCATCGCCACCGCACATCACCGTGAGCTGGCCGTTCTGCGCGCCGGCCTGTCCCCCCGATACGGGCGCGTCGATGAACTGCAGGCCCAGCGTGCGGGCGGCGCCGCAGAGCTCGCGGGCGACCTCGGCCGAGGCGGTCGTGTGGTCCACGAAGATGGCCCCGGGTTGCATCCCGGCGAAGGCGCCGTCCGCGCCCAGCGTCACGGCGCGCAGGTCATCGTCGTTGCCCACGCAGCAGAAGACGATGTCCGCGCCCTGGGCGGCCTCGCGCGGCGTGGGCGCATGGCCGGCCCCGTTGAACTCCTGCTGCCAGGCCTCGGCCTTCACCGGCGAGCGGTTGTAGACCGTGACCTGGTGGCCGGCGCGCGCCAGATGGCCGGCCATGGGGAAGCCCATGACGCCCAGTCCGAGGAAGGCCACGCGGCGGGCGGGTGCGGCGTCGTAGCTGCGGGTGTTGATGCTGGTCACGGGGTGTCTCCTTGAAAGAAAAAGCCCGCCGGGCGGGCGGGCCGGTCAAAAGGCGGTGCGGTCAGACGATGGCGAAATGCTCGGTGCCCGCGGCCAGGTCGGTGGTCTTGGCGCGCTGGCTGTTGAGCTTGATCTGCAGTCGCAGGTCGTTGAGCGAATCGGCATTGCGCAGTGCGTCCTCATAGCTGATGACGTTGGCCTCGAACAGGTCGAAGAGCGACTGGTCGAAGGTCTGCATGCCCAGGTTGCGGCTCTTCTTCATGATCTCCTTGATCTCGACCACATCGCCCTTGAAGATCAGGTCGGCGATCAGCGGCGTGTTCAGCAGCACCTCGACGGCGGCAGCGCGGCCCTTGCCGTCCTGCTTGGGGATCAGGCGCTGCGAGACCATGGCGCGCAGGTTCAGGGACAGGTCCATCAGCAACTGCGCGCGGCGCTCCTCGGGGAAGAAGTTGACGATGCGGTCCAGCGCCTGGTTGGCACTGTTGGCATGCAGCGTGGCCAGGCACAGGTGGCCGGTCTCGGAGAAGACGATGGCGTGCTCCATGGTCTCGCGGTCGCGGATCTCGCCCATGAGGATCACGTCGGGCGCCTGGCGCAGCGAATTCTTGAGGGCCGCCTCCCAGCTGTCCGTGTCCAGCCCCACCTCGCGCTGGGTGACCACGCAGTTCTTGTGCGGGTGCACGAATTCGATGGGGTCCTCCACCGTCACGATGTGGCCGAAGGAGTTCTCGTTGCGCCAGTCCACCATGGCCGCCAGGGTCGTGGACTTGCCCGAGCCCGTCGCGCCGACCAGGATGCACAGGCCGCGCTTGGTCATGGTGACTTCCTTGAGCACCTGCGGCACACCCAGGCCGTCGATGGTCGGCAGCGTGAGCGGAATGGTCCGCAGCACCATGCCGACGCGCCCCTGCTGGATGAAGGCGTTGACGCGGAAGCGTCCGATGCCGGCAGGCGAGATGGCGAAGTTGCACTCCTTGGTGCGCTCGAAGTCCGCCACCTGCTTGTCGCTCATGATGGAGCGCGCCAGCGTCAGCGTATGGGCCGGCGTCAGGGGCTGCGGCGAGACCTTGGTGACCTTGCCGTCGACCTTGATGGCCGGCGGGAATTCGGCGGTGACGAAAAGATCGCTGCCCCCGCGGCTGACCATCAGCTTGAGCAGATCGTTGATGAATTTACTGGCCTGATCGCGTTCCATCAGACTTCCTTCCGTGCCGGTGCGCGCTGTCCGTGTTGCGGTGTCATTTCTGGTGCTCGCTCAGCCGGGCGCTCACCACCCGCAGGCGCAGCGACAGTTTGCGGGCCAGCAGGGCCACCAGGCTGGCGGCCAGCTGAGGATCCTTGGACATCATGTCGTCCATGGCCTCCGCGCTCAGCACGGCGATTTCGCAGTCGGTCAGCGTGGTGCAGGCCGAGAAGCGGATGCCGCTGTCCAGCAGCGACATCTCTCCCAGGATGTCGCCCGGCCGCGTCTCCGCCAAGCGCAGGTGCTCGCCCCAGGGCTGCAGGCGGTCCACGGCGATGGTGCCGGTCAGCAGCACCACCATGAAGTTGCCGTACTCGTCTTGGCGGATCACGTCGCGGCTGGCCGGCACGGCGGCGAACTCGAAGAAGCGCTCCATGCGCTCCACCGCATCCTTGTCAAGGTGCGCCATGTACCGGTCCTTGGCCCACAGCGCCTGCAGCAGCTTGCCGCCGCGGCTGGCGGGCAGGCGCTTGGCGCCCACCTCGACGGCGCGCGCTTCCCACGGCACCAGCATGGAGTCGTCCACCCCCTGGCCCGCGAAGGCCGTGGTGAAGAAGACCGAGTCGCCGTGGTCTTCCGGGCCCTTGCGGGATTTGGCCTTCAGCAGGCCCAGGATGCCTTTCATGGTGTGCTCCAGTGGTGCAGTCGTGCGATGGGTGCGACCGCCAACGGACGGCCGGGAGGTGGCCCGTCAGCCGGGGAAGTTGTCCGGAATCTTGGCCTTGCCGCGGGCTTCCGCCGGGCTGATGATGTTGCGGCGCACCAGGTCGGTCAGGTTCTGGTCCAGCGTCTGCATGCCCATGCTGTTGCCCGTCTGGATGGCCGAGTACATCTGCGCGACCTTGGCTTCGCGGATCAGGTTGCGGATGGCGCTGGTGCCCAGCATGATCTCGTGCGCAGCGACGCGGCCGGAGCCGTCCTTGGTCTTGCACAGCGTCTGCGAGATCACGGCCTGCAGCGACTCCGACAGCATGGCGCGCACCATCTCCTTTTCTTCCGCAGGGAAGACGTCGATGATCCGGTCGATGGTCTTGGCGGCGCTGGACGTGTGCAGCGTGCCGAAGACCAGATGCCCGGTTTCGGCCGCCGTCATCGCCAGGCGGATGGTCTCCAGGTCGCGCATTTCACCGACCAGAATCGCGTCCGGGTCTTCGCGCAGCGCGGACTTGAGCGCCGCAGCGAACGAGAGCGTCATCGGACCCACTTCGCGCTGGTTGATCAGGCACTTCTTGGACTCGTGCACGAATTCGATCGGGTCCTCCACCGTGAGGATGTGGCCGTATTCGTTCTCGTTGAGGTAGTTCACCATCGCCGCGAGCGTGGTGGACTTGCCCGAGCCCGTGGGGCCGGTCACCAGCACCAGGCCGCGCGGCTTGAGCGCCAGGTCGGCGAAGATCTTGGGCGCGTTGAGCTGCTCGAGCGTGAGGATCTTGCTGGGAATCGTGCGGAACACCGCTGCGGCGCCGCGGTTCTGGTTGAAGGCGTTGACGCGAAAGCGCGCCAGCCCTTCGATCTCGAACGAGAAGTCGATCTCGAGAAACTCCTCGTAGATCTTGCGCTGCTGGTCGTTCATGATGTCGTAGACCATGGCGTGCACCGTCTTGTGGTCCAGCGCGTCCACATTGATACGCCGCACGTCGCCGTGGACCCGGATCATGGGCGGCAGGCCGGCCGAAAGGTGCAGGTCCGACGCCTTGTTCTTGACGCCGAAAGCGAGCAGTTGGGTGATGTCCACGGAGTCCCTCGATCGTTTGATACGCTTGGTCACTCATTATGACGACGATCGATCACAACCTCCAGACCGTGCAGGCCCGCGTGCGCCAGGCGTGCGCCGACGCCGGGCGCGCGCAGGGCAGCGTGGCGCTGCTGGCCGTCTCCAAGACCTTCGGCGCCGATGCGGTGCGCGCGGCGGCACTGGCAGGCCAGCGCCGCTTCGGCGAGAACTACATCCAGGAGGCCGTGGACAAGATGGCCCAGGTGGCGGCGATGCAACTGCTCGGGCCGCTGGAATGGCACTGCATCGGGCCCGTGCAGAGCAACAAGACACGCCTGGTGGCCGAGCACTTCGACTGGGTGCACACGGTGGACCGGCTCAAGACGGCGCAGCGCCTGTCCGACCAGCGGCCCGCGCACCTGCCGCCGCTGCAGGTGTGCATCCAGGTGAATGTGGATGGCGGCGCCACCAAGGCCGGCGTGGCGCCCGAAGACGCCGGGGCCCTGGCCCGCGCGGTGGCGGCCTTGCCCCGCCTGTGCCTGCGCGGCGTGATGAGCATTCCGGATGCGCTGCCCGCCGGGCCGGCGCAGGACGCGGTGATGGGCCGCGTGCGGGCGGTGTTCGACGCCGTGCGTGCCCTGGAGGGCGAGGGCCTGGGCGCGGTGGACACGCTGTCGCTGGGCATGACGGCCGATCTGGAAGCCGCCGTGCGCGCCGGCAGCACGCTGGTGCGGGTGGGCAGCGGCATCTTCGGAGAACGCCACTACCCCGCGGCCTAATTATTGCCCTGCGCTCTATTTCAAGCCAAATCGGGCTCTGGCGCTTATGGGATAAGCGCAGGAAGCTATCAAATCAGGAGTCATGCGGTGCCGAAGCGGTGGACGCAGTCCAGCGTGTCGGCCACGTCCTGCGGCCCCACGTCCAGGTGGCAGACCCAGCGCAGGCGCACCTGGCTACCGTACAGCCCGCTGGTCACGCGCACCTGGTGCTGCGCCAGCCAGGCGGTGAAGTCCGCCGCCACATCGGCGTGCACATCGGTGAACAGGATGTTGGTGTGGGCGGACGCCACCTGCAGCTTGCCCGCCAGCACGGGGTGGCTGCGGCCGGCCTCGGCCAGGCCATCGGCCAGCGCGCGCGCCAGGGCGTGGTCGTCGGCCAGGCGGCGCACATGGTGCTCCAGCGCATGCAGGCCGGCGGCGGCAAGGATGCCCGACTGCCGCATCGCCCCGCCCAGGATCTTGCGGGTCCGCCGCGCCTGGCGAATGAAGTCGCGCGGGCCCAGCAGCAGCGAGCCCACCGGCGCGCCCAGGCCCTTGCTCAGGCAGACGGAGGCGGTGTCGAAGTGTGCGCAGATGGCGCGCGCCTCGTCGTACACATCCGTGCCCTGGGCCGTGGCGTTCGCGGCCGCGGCGTTGAACACGCGCGCGCCGTCCAGGTGCATGGCCAGCCCGCGCGCGCGCGCCAGCTGCGCCACCTCGGCGATGTAGGGCGTGGGCAGCACCTGGCCGCCGGTGGTGTTCTCCAGCACCACCAGCCGGGTGCGCGCGAAGTGCGGGTCGTCCGGCTTGATGGCGGCGGCGATGTCCGCCACGCGCAGCGTGCCGTCGGGCTGGGTCTCCACCGGCTGCGGCTGGATGGAACCCAGCACGGCCATGCCGCCGCCTTCCCAGCGGTAGGTGTGCCAGCTCTGGCCCACGATGGCCTCGTCGCCGCGCTGGCAATGGCCCATCAGGGCGATCAGGTTGGTCTGCGTGCCCGACGGTGCGAACAGCGCGGCCTCGAAGCCCAGCCGCTGCGCCGCATGGTCCTGCAGCGCGTTCACGGAGGGGTCGTCGCCGAACACGTCGTCACCCAAGGGCGCACGGAGCATGGCATCGCGCATGGCGGCGGTGGGTTGGGTGACGGTGTCGCTGCGAAAGTCTGGCATGGGCAAGGTCCTTGTGGGAGGGGTTCGGGGCCCGCTGGGATGTGCGGGCCGTGCGGCGGGTCGGGCGCCAAGAATACTGCCGTCGCCGAGGCGCCGCAGGACAGCCTCTTGCCAGCGCCCCGCGCTCCGGGGCGCGCGTGCAGTGTTCTCAGCGGTGGCGCGCACCGGCGGGCTGGCCCCGCGGTCGGGGCGCTGGCGCGGCCTTTGAACAGGTTGTTAGAGACCCCCGCCCAGCGCCTGGAACAGCGTGGCGTGGTTGCTCAGGCGGTTGAGCCGGTTTTCCGCCAGGGCCGTCTCGGCGGAACGGCGCTTTTCCTGGGCGTCCAGCCAGGGCTTGAGGGCGACGGCACCCGCGCGGTAGCGCACCTCGTAGAGCTGCTCCGCGCGGCGGGCATCGGCCAGCGACTGTTCCAGCTGGGCCGCCTGTTCCTCGTACCGCAGGCGGGCCGACAGGGCGTTGTCCACGTCGGTGAGCGCCTGGTAGAGCGTCTGGCGGAAGGTGACCACGGCCTGCTCGTAGTCCGCGCGGGCGATGTCGGTGCTGACCTGCATCTCCGTGCGGTTCAGGAAGGGCAGCACCAATCCTGCGCCCAGCGTGGCGATCGGGTTGGCCAGCACATTGCCCAGCGAGGCACTGGATCCACCCAGCGCGCCGGTGAGCGAGAACTGCGGGTAGTACGACAGGCGCGTGGCGTCCACGGACGCCAGGGCCTCGCGCAGCCGCAGCTCGGCCGCGCGCAGGTCGGGCCGGCGGGCGAGCAGTTCGGCGGGCAGACCGGCGGAGACCTCGGGCAGCGGCTGGGTCGGCAAGGCCCGCGGCGCGCTCCAGCCCGGGGCGGCCGGCCCGATGGCCGAGCCGTCGAACAGCAGCACCAGGGCGTTGGAGGTTTCCACGTACTGCTGCTGCAGGAGGGCCAGGCTGGCGCGCTGGCTGGCCAGGCTCTGGCGCGACTCGGCCACCTCCAGCGACGAGACAGCGCCCGCGTCGTATTGCGCCTGCACCAGCGCCAGAGTGCGCTCGGCGTAGGCGATGCTTTCCGAGGCCGCCGCCAGGCGCTGGCTGTAGTAGCCCAGCTGCCAGTACAGCGTGGCCGTGGTGCCCACCAGGGCCTGGGCCGTGGCCTCGCGGTCCTGCACGGTGGCCAGTGCCTCCCAGCGGGCCACGTCCAGCGAGGCGCCCAGGCGGTTCCACAGGTCGACTTCGTAGCTCACGCCGAGCGAGACGGCGTTGGAGCGCGTTCTGGCCCCGCCGTCGACGGGCCGGCTGGTGCTGGCGTTGGTGCTGGCGTTGAACTGCGGCCGGTGCTCGGCGAGCCGCGCCTGCAGCTGCGCGCGGCGCACGCGGATGGTGGCCACGGCCAGGTCGTTGTTGCGGGCGAGCGCTGACTCGACCAGGCTGTCGAGCACCGGGTCGTTGAAGACCTTCCACCACGCGCCCGTGGCGGCCTGGGCATCGCGGGCGCCGGCGGCCGCTGCGGGGCCTGTGGCGTGCTGCCACTGCGCGGGGATGGCCACGGCGGGGGCCTCGTACGGCGTGCGCAGGGACGAGCAGCCGGCCAACAGCAGGGCCAGGGCCAGCGCGGCAGGGCGCAAGGAGGGGAGAGAACGGTGGAGGGTCATTCGCGGGCCAGGGCTTCGACAGGATCAAGACGGGCGGCACTGCGCGCGGGCAGGAAGCCGAAGACCACGCCGATCAGCGTGGCGCAGAGGAAGGCGGCGGCCATCGAGCCGTGCGAGTACACCATCTGGAAATCGCTGCTGGTGCGGGCGAAGATCTGGCCGAAGCCCAGTGCCGCCAGGATGCCCAGCACGCCGCCGATCAGGCATACCAGCACCGCTTCGATGAGGAACTGCTGCTGGATGTCGCTCTGGCGTGCGCCGACGGCCATGCGCACGCCGATCTCCCGGGTGCGCTCGGTGACCGAGACGAGCATGATGTTCATCACCCCGATGCCGCCCACGACCAGCGAGATGACCGCGATGGAGCTGATGAGCAGCGTCATCGTCTGCGTCGTCGCCTCGATGGTCTGGCGGATGCTGTCCGTGTTCAGCACGTAGAAGTCCTTGCGGCCGTGGCGGCGTTCCAGGATCTGGTTGATGCCCTGTTCCGCGGCGCTGGTGGGCGCGTCGTCGCGCACCCGCACCGTGATGCTGCGCAGGTAGTTCTGGTTGACGATGCGGCTCATGGCCGTGGTGTAGGGCACGAAGACGTTGAGCGCCTCGGTGTTGCCGAAGGCCGACTCGCTCTTGGCCGCCACGCCGATCACGCGCACCGGCACGCTGCCCAGCAGGATCACCTCGCCCACCGGGTCGGGGGTGTTGGGGAACAGCGTCTTGCGGGTGTTGTCGTCGATCACGGCGACCTGCTCGCGCCGCGCCACGTTGTCCGCGCCGAACGGGCTGCCCTGCGCGATCTTCACGCCCTTCACGCGGAAGTACTGCTCGCCCGCGCCCATCACGGTCATCGCCGCCTCGATGTTGCGGTAGCGCCCGGTGACGGATGCGCTGAGCGTGGGCGTCACGCTGTCCACATAGCTCTGGCGGGCCAGCACCTCGGCATCCGCAGGCACCAGGGTGCGCACGCGCGAGGCCCGGGTATCCCCGAAGCCCGAGCCCGAGAAGATCTCGATGGTGTTGGTGCCGATGGAGCTGATGTTCTTGAGCACCTGCTGCCGGGAGCCCTCGCCCAGCGCCACCACGGCCACCACGGAGGCGATGCCGATGATGATGCCCAGCATGGTGAGGAAGGTGCGCAGCCGGTGCGCGTTCATCGCCAGCAGCGCCATCTGGAAGGCCTCGACGAAGCGGTCGCGCAGCGCGCCCACGCCATTGCGGCCCGCCGGCCGCGGGGGCAGGGCGGGTGCGGCGG
>JAEWPH010000013.1 GCA_023460715.1 Pseudomonadota bacterium
GGGCGCCCCCCCCCCCCCCCCCGCCCCCCCCCCCCCCCAGAGCGGGGGGAAGGCGCGCAGCGCCTCAGGGGGGTGCTTTCAGATCACACCAGCACGCGCCCGTCGGCCTTGAGCATCGACATCTCGACGAAGCGCGAGCCGGAATGATTGTTGCCGCTGAACGCCAGCTGGAAGCCCGACACCTGCGGTCCGACCGACTCCAGCCCGTTGATGAGCGCATCGCGCGATGCCTTGTCACCCGCGCGGCGCAGGCCCTCGGCGAACACGCGGGCCGCCAGGTAGCCTTCCAGGGTCGAGTAGTTGGGCTTGACGGCGCCGCCGCCCTTCTTGATGGCGTCCAGGAATTCGCGGGACACCTGCTTGGTCGTCTGGAAGGGCGACGGCATCACCTGCGACACCACCACACCATCGGCCTCGGCGCCCAGCGCATCGGCCAGCGCCTGCGTGCCCACGAACGACAGGTTGTAGAACTTGCCACCGTAGCCGGCCTTGCGCGCAGCGCGGATGAAGGCAGCGCTGGCGGCGTATGTGGCCACCTGCAGCACGGCCTGGGGCGATGCCGCCACCAGCGTCTTGACGGCGGCCGCCACGTCTTCGGAGTTGCGCTCCACCGTGGCCACGGCGGCGGGCTTGAGCTGGTGCTCGGCCAGGGCCTTGGTCATGCCCTCCAGGCCGGCGCGGCCGTAGCTGTCGTTCTGGTGGAACACGCCGATGCGCTGCATGCCCAGGTTGACGAGCTGGCGCGCGATGACGGCCGTCTCGTCGTTGTACGAGGCGCGCACGTGGAACACCAGCCGGTTGAAGGGCTGGCGCAGCGCCTCGGCCCCCGTGAAGGGCGCGAAGAACGGCAGCTTCGCCTGGGTGGCCAGCGGCAGGGCCGCCAGGCTGGTGGGCGTGCCGACGTAGCCGAACAGCGCGAACACGTCGTCGGCGATGAACTTGCGCGTGTTGGCGGCGCAGCGCTCGGGGTCATAGCCGTCGTCCAGCGTGCGCAGCTCGATGGTGCGCCGGCCCTGGGCGTTGTGCTGGTCGAAATACAGCTTGGCGCCCGCCTGGAACTGCACGCCCAGCTGGGCCGCCGGGCCGGTGAGCGGAGCCGACTGGCCCAGCACCACGGTGTCGCCCTGCGCACGCGCCAGCGAGAAGCCGCCCAGTGCCGCAGCGCCCAGGCCGATCGAAAATTGTCTCCGCCCCCACATATCGTTGTCCTTCATGGTGAAATGCCCGTCTGGTGCGTCCCCTGCGGATCCAGCCACCGGCCATGGAGTGCCCCACGCGGCGCGGCGCGCCCTTCCGTGACATGGTCACGCGAAAGGGCGGCGCGGCCCGGATGGGAGCACACCACGGTGGGTGCGGTGGCTTGCAGGAAACAGAACACCAGGGGCTTGGAAAAGGCCGTGCCACTCCCGCACAGCCAAGGCCCCGCAATGGCGATCCTCGCCGCCTGGCGGTCATCAGAGACCACAGGAGGGCGGGACCGTATTAGGGTTTGTACTTACTCAGATTATGACCAGCCTCACGACCGAAAGGCAACAGGTGCGCGGCGCCTGCCCCCACGACTGCCCCGATACCTGTGCCTTGCTCACCACAGTCGAGGCCGGCGTGGCCGTGCGCGTACAGGGCAATCCGGCCCATGAGCACACCAACGGCGTGCTCTGCGCCAAGGTGTCCAAGTACGCCGAGCGCACCAACCATCCGGACCGCATCCTCACCCCGCTCAAGCGCAGCGGCCCCAAGGGCAGCGGCCAGTTCACGCCCGTCAGCTGGGACGAGGCCCTGGGCGACATCGCCCATCGGCTGGGCGAGATCGCCGCCCGCGCGCCCCAGGCCATCCTGCCCTACAGCTACGCCGGAACCATGGGACTGGTGCAGGGCGAGAGCATGGACCGGCGCTTCTTCCACCAGCTGGGCGCGTCCTTCCTGGGCCGCACCATCTGCTCCACGGCCGGCGGCGAGGGGCTGATGTACACGCTGGGCGCCAAGGTGGGCATGAAGGTGGAGCACTTCGCCGAATCGCAGCTCATCGTCATCTGGGGCAGCAACTCCATCGGCAGCAACCTGCACTTCTGGCGCTACGCCCAGCAGGCCAAGCGCAATGGCGCCAAGCTGGTGTGCATCGACCCGCGCAAGACCGAAACGGCCGACAAGTGCCAGGAGCACCTGCAGATCCTGCCGGGCACCGATGGCGCCCTGGCGCTGGCCCTGATCCACGAGCTGGTGCACAACGACTGGCTGGACCACGACTACATCGCCCAGCACACCACCGGCTGGGAAGGCCTGCGAGAGCGTGCGCTCACCTTCACCCCGGAGCGCGCTGCGGCGATCTGCGGTATTCCGGTCGAACAGATCCGCCAGCTGGCGCGCGACTACGGCACGACCAAGCCGGCCGCCATCCGCCTGAACTACGGCATGCAGCGCGCGCACGGCGGCGGCAACGCCACGCGCGCCATCGTCTGCCTGCCGGCGCTGACGGGCGCCTGGCGCCACCGCGCGGGCGGCGTGCTGTTCTCCAGCTCGGGCCACTACCCGGTGCAGCGGGCGGCCCTGCAGCGCCCCGACCTGCTGGCCGGCGCCACGCCGCGCACCATCAACATGGTGACCATCGGCGACGACCTGCTCAAGGCCACCTCGCCCGCCTTCGGGCCCCGGATCGAAGCCGTGGTGGTCTACAACAGCAACCCCGTGGCCGTGGCGCCCGATTCCGCCAAGGTGGTGCAGGGGTTCGAGCGCGAGGACCTGTTCACCGTGGTGCTGGAGCACTTCCAGACCGACACGGCCGACTACGCCGACTACATCCTGCCGGCCACCACGCAGCTGGAGCACTGGGACGTGCACCTGTCGTACGGCCACACCGATGTGCTGCTGAACCGCCCGGCGATCCAGCCCATGGGCGAAGCCCGCGCCAACACGCAGATCTTCCGCGATCTGGCCGCGCGCATGGGTTTCACCGGGCCCTGCTTTGCCGACGACGACGAAACGCTGTGCCGCCAGGCCTATGGCGACCGGGTGGACTTCCAGCAGCTGCTGGACATCGGCTTCGCGCCGCTGGCCATCGACGAAGCGCCGTTCGCCCACGGCGGTTTCCCCACGCCCTCGGGCAAGGTGGAGATCTACAGCGAGCGCCTGGCCGCGCAAGGCCTGGACCCGCTGCCCGGCTACGTGGCCAACCACGAGCCGGCCGGCGGCTCGGCCCGCTACCCGCTGGCGATGATCTCGCCGCCCGCGCGCAACTTCCTCAACTCCACCTTCGTGAACGTGACCAGCCTGCGCAACATCGAGAGCGAGCCGGTGCTGGAGATCCACCCCGACGACGCCGCCCCGCGCGGCATTGCCGACGGCAGCGTGGTGCGCATCTTCAACGACCGCGGCAGCTACGAATGCCGCGCCGCGGTGAATGCACGGGCGCGCCCCGGCGTGGTCAACGGCCTGGGCATCTGGTGGCGCAAGTTCGGCCTGAACGGCACCAACGTGAACGAGCTGACGAGCCAGGCCCTGACCGACCTGGGCGCGGCGCCCACGTTCTACGACTGCGCGGTGCAGGTGGAGCTGCGCGCCAGCTGAGCCACCCAGACGCTCCCAAAAACATAGCTGCCAGCGCTTACTGAATAAGCGCTGGCAGCTATATTTATGCCCAATCAGTGGGCGTGGCCGTGGTCGTGCCCCGCAGACGGCGCCTTCGCACTGCGCGCATCCAGCGCCAGGAAGTGGTGCACCACCGGCTTGTCCGGCCCCTGGTGGTAGCGCAGCGCTTCGGCCTGCAGGTCGGCGTCGGCCTTGGACACGCGGCCATGCTGGCGCAGGTGCTCGGCCCACGATTCGACCAGGAACCACTCGATCACCCGGCCCGGCTCGCCCGTGTGCTCGGCCACGCCCCAGGCGTAGGCACCGTCGCGGCGGCGTTCCTGCGCCACATGCTGCATGGCCTGGAAGAAGGCGGGCAGGTCTTCGCGGCGGATGCGGTAGTCGATCTGGATCATCACCGGGCCCCGGTCGTGCGCCACCGGTTCGGCCAGCAGCGGCTCGGGCCAGTGGTTGGAGGGCTGCAGGTCGGCCTCGCCGGCGGGCAGCCTCACGCGGTGGAAGAGGAAGGACACCGCCACCAGCCCGGCCGCGCCGACCAGCAGCGTGGTGGGCAAGCCCAGCTGGCCTGCCACCAGGCCCCAGCCCAGGCTGCCCGCTGCCATGGCGCCGTTGAACACCATCAGGTAGATCGCCAGGCCCCGGCCGCGCACCCAGTTGGGCAGCACCGCCTGCGCCACGCCGTTGAACGTGGTCAGCGCCAGGATCCAGCCCAGGCCCAGCACCAGCATCAGGGCCACGGCAGCCCACTGCGGCGGCGCCATCGCCAACACGCCCATCACGGTGGCCGTCACGAGGGAGGCCAGCAGCACCAGGCCATCGGTATTCAAGCGCTTGCGCAGCTGGGGCAGCAGCACCGCGCCCAGGATGGCACCTGCGCCCACGGCCCCCAGCATCACGCCGTAGAAGCCGGCCGTGCCGCCCAGCATGCGGCGCGCCACCAGGGGCAGCAGCGCCCAGACCGAGCTGGCGAACAGAAAGAACACCGCCGCGCGCAGCAGCACCACGTGCAGTTCGCGGCTGGCGCGGGCATAGCGCACGCCGGCCCGGAAGGCGCCGAAGAACTGCTCGTTCAGGCCCGAGGCTTCGGCCTTGGGGCGCTTCCACCAGATCAGTGCGGCGATCACGAAGACGTAGCTCAGCACGTCCAGGCCATAGGCCGCCGCCGCGCCGAAGCTGGCCAGCAGCAGGCCGCCCGCCGCAGGGCCGATGGCGCGGGCGATGTTGATGCCCAGCGAGTTCAGCGCCACGGCGCTCTTCAGTTCGCTGCGCGGCACCAGCTCGGGCACGATGGACTGCCAGGTCGGGCCCATCAGCGCGGCGCCGATGCCGCCGACGAAGGTCAGCGCCACCAGGTATTCCACCGTGAGGGTGTTCGTCTGCGCCAGCACCAGCAGCGTGCCGCTGACGGCGCCCAGCAGCACCTGCACGCCGATCAGGAAGCGGCGGCGGTCCAGGATGTCGGACAGCACACCGGCGGGAATCGCCAGCAGAAAGACCGGCAGCGTGGCCGCCGTCTGGATCAGCGCCACGGCGGTGGGGCTGGAAGACAGCTCCGTCACCATCCAGGCGCTGGCCACATCGCGCATGAAGCTGCCGATGTTGCCCAGCACCGTGGCGGCCCACAGCACGGCGAAGACGGGAATGGCGAGGGGCGCGAAGCTGCCCGATGCTTTGGTAGCGGTGTTAGTGTTGTTGTCAGCCACGGTGGCCTCCCAGGTCGTGCCAGGCGACGAGCAACATGCCGCCCACCAGGCCCCAATGTTCAAAGAATGCGTTGGCGCTGCGCTGCCGCTCGGGCGGCGCCTCGGTCCAGAAACGGTCGGCCAGAAAGGCCGCGATGGCGGTGAATCCCGCCAGGGCCAGCGCCCCCGCCCAGCGGTACCAGCCCGACACGATGAGCGTCGAAGCGCCCAGTTGCAGCGCGATGGTGGCCACGGCGATCGGCGCGGCGGGTGCCAGGCCGAAGTGCCGCATCTCGGCCACCGCGCCACGGAAGTTGCGGGCCTTGTCCCAGCCGCCCTGCAGGTAGGCCGCACACAGGCACAGCAGGGCCAGCGACTGCACCCAGGGGGCGGTGGCGGCGGTGCGCAATGCGTCCACTGTCACACCGCCCAGCAGGCGCAACCTAAAGCGCCCCAGAAGCCCTTGAGGTCGGACACGGGCAGCTTGCTGCTCCAGGCCGTGGCGTGCGCGTGGCCGTGCATGTTGCAACTGCTGGCGCAGCCGCAGTTGGCCGCCGCGTTGCGCATCACCGATTGCAGCGGCGCGCCTTCCTGCACGCCCCAGGCGCCGTAGCCGCGGAAGGTGCGCACGGGCGACCAGTCGGGCATGGCCAGCGGCGGGGCCGATTCGTCGAACTCGGCGAAGTCGCCCACGCCGTAGACCACCTTGCCGCCCACCACGGTGAGCAGCGACGAGGTGTCGGCGATGTCGGACTCGGGGCAGGCGAAGAAGTCGCGGTCGGGCACGGTCAGGTCGGCCAACTGGCCCACTTCGATGCGGCCCTTCTTGCCCTGCTCGTTGCTGAACCAGGTGACGTTCTCCGTCCACATGCGCAGGGCCTGGTCGCGGGTCAGGCAGTTGCGCTGCGGCGTGAGCTGCAGGCCGCCCACGGTCTTGCCGGTGACGAGCCACGACAGCGACACCCAGGGGTTGTAGCTGGCGACGCGGGTGGCGTCGGTGCCGGCAGAGACGTTCACGCCCTTCTCCAGCATGCGCTTGACGGGCGGCGTGGCCTCGGCGGCGGCTGCGCCGTAGCGCTCGACGAAATACTCGCCCTGGTAGGCCATGCGGTGCTGCACGGCCACACCGCCACCCAATGCGGCGATGCGGTCGATGGACTTTTCAGAAATGGTTTCGGCGTGGTCGAAGAACCAGTTCAGGCCGGCCAGCGGCGTGTCTTCATTGATCTTCTCGAACACGTTCAGTGCGCGGTCAATGGTCTCGTCGTAGGTGGCGTGCATGCGCCAGGGCCAGCGGTTCTGCGCCAGGATGCGCACCACCTCTTCCAGCTCGCCTTCCATGCCGGGCGCCAGCTCGGGCTGGGGCTGGCGGAAGTCCTCGAAGTCGGCAGCGGAGAACACCAGCATCTCGCCCGCGCCGTTGTGGCGGAAGTAGTCGGTGCCCTGCTTGTACTGGGACGTGGACGTCCAGCGCAGAAAGTCGTCCTTCTCTTCCTTGGGCTTTTGCGTGAACAGGTTGTAGGCCAGGCGGATGGTGAGCTGGTCGGCATCGGCCAGCTCCTGGATCACGTCGTAATCGTCGGGGTAGTTCTGCATGCCGCCGCCCGCGTCGATGGCGCCGGTCACGCCCAGGCGGTTCAGCTCGCGCATGAAGTGGCGCGTGGAGTTGACCTGGTAGTCGCGCGGCAGCTTGGGGCCCTTGGCCAGCGTGGCGTAGAGGATGGCCGCATTGGGCTTGGCCAGCAGCAGCCCCGTGGGGTTGCCGGCGCTGTCGCGCACGATCTCGCCGCCGGGGGGCGAAGGCGTGTCCTTGGTGTAGCCCACGGCGCGCAGAGCGGCGCCGTTGAGCAGGGCGCGGTCGTACAGGTGCAGGATAAACACGGGCGTATCGGGCGCCACCGCATTCAGTTCGGCCAGCGTGGGCAGGCGCTTCTCCACGAACTGGTGTTCGGTGAAGCCGCCCACCACGCGCACCCACTGGGGCGCGGGCGTCACGTCGACCTGGCGTTTCAGCATGGCCATGGCATCGGCCAGGCTCTTCACCCCGTCCCAGCGCAGTTCCATGTTGAAGTTGAGCCCACCGCGGATGATGTGCAGGTGGTTGTCGATCAGCCCCGGCAGCACGCTGCGGCCGCCCAGGTCGATGACCCGGGTCTGCGGGCCGGCCAGCGCCATCACCTCGCGGTCGTCGCCGACCTTCGTGAAGCGCCCAGCGGCAATGGCGACGGCGCTGGCCGTGGGATTGGCGCGGTCCAGCGTGGTGAAGCGGCCATTGCGCAGGATCAGGTCAGGGGTGGTGGCGGGTGGCGTCATGGTTCAGGCCTTCAAGAATTTCAGCAGTGGCAGGCGCAAAAAAAGCAGGCACGGACTGCGCTGCAGCCCATGCCTATGTCATCAACCCTCGTGGGCGTTGAACATGGTTTTCGCGTACGTGATGCCCAGGCCATAGCCGCCGCCGAACTTCTTGGCGATGCCGGTGGTCATGTCGTAGGTGTCGCCACGGGCCCAGTCGCGCTGCATTTCCAGCAGGTACTGCAGGGCGGTAATGGGCTGCGCGCCGGCCTGGACCATGCGCTCCATGGCGCGGTTGTGGGCTTCGGTGGAGATGTCGCCGCAGGCATCGGCGATCACGAACACCTCGAAGCCCTGGTCGATGGCCGACAGGGCCGGGCCGACGATACACACGCTGGTCCACAGGCCGGCCAGCACGATGCGGGGCTTGCCGATCTCGTTCACCTTCTTGATGACGGCTTCGTCTTCCCAGGTGTTCATGGACGTGCGGTCCAGCAGGGCCTGGCCGGGGAACGGTGCGGTCACTTCGTCGAACATTGGGCCGGAGAAGCTCTTTTCGGCCACCGTGGTCAGGATGGTCGAGGCGCCGAAGCCGGCGGCGGCCGAGGCCACCAGGGCGGCGTTGGAGCGCAGCTGCACCGGGTCGATGGAGTGCGTGGCGAAGGCCATCTGCGACTGGAAGTCGATCATGATCAGCGTGTGGTCATGCGGGTTCAGCAGCTTGGCGCCGGGCTTGGCGACGGCGACGGGACGGGCGATGGAAGCGTTGGCGTTGGTCATGGAAGGCTCCTGAAATCAAAGGTTAAGAAAGTAAAAAGACAGGGAAAAAACGACGGGGAAACAGGGAAATTCGGCGGGCCGGGCGGGGCTTCCCCCGCCCGTTACCTCAATGGGGCATGGTGGGCAGCTCGTTGGGGCGCAGGTCGAACACCAGCACCTCGGCGTTTTCGCCCTTGGCGAAGTGCAGGTCGCCGGCGTTGCGGATGCGGGCGCCGTCGCCTTCGTCCAGCCGCTCGCCGTTCACTTCGACGCTGCCGCGGGCCACGTGCACATAGACGTTGCGGTTGGCACCGATGGCCAGGTCGGCCGATTCATCCCCGTTGAACAGGCCGGCGTAGACCCGGGCGTCCTGGTGCACGGCCAGCGAACCGTTCGTGCCTTCCGGCGAGATGATCTGGCGCAGCTGGCCGCGCTTGTCGGCTTCGGTGAAGTGCACCTGCTGGTAGCGGGGCTGGGCACCGACCTTGTTCGGCACGATCCAGATCTGCAGGAAGTGCACGGGCTCTTCGGCCGAGTGGTTGAACTCGCTGTGCTGCACGCCGGTGCCGGCGCTCATCATCTGCACGTCGCCGGGACGGATCACCGAGCCCGTGCCCATCGAATCCTTGTGTTCCAGCGCGCCTTCCAGCACGTAGGAGAAGATTTCCATGTCGCGGTGGGCATGGGTGCCGAAGCCCTTCGAAGGCGTCACGCGGTCGTCGTTGATGACCAGCAGGTCGGAGAAGCCTTGCTGGTTGGCATCGCGGTAGTGGCCGAACGAGAACGTGTGGCGGGAGTGCAGCCAGCCGTGGTTGGCGTTGCCGCGGTGGTGGGCTTTGCGGATGTCGAGCATGGTTTCAGTCCTTTCTTCAATCGATGGGATTCACACTGGGCCTTGGGGGCCTGTTGCCTGGATTTCTCTCGGCTTCAGTGCTGCGGTGAATGAAGTATCTGGCGCCTTGACGCCGATCAGGTTGAAACGTTTGGGCCGCAATCATCGATAATTTCGATGATCCAAATCAAGGCGGTTTTGCCATGCTGAAACTCTCCCTGGAAGCCATCGAACTGGTGGACGCCATCGCCCGGCACGGCTCGTTCGCCGGGGCTTCCGAACGGCTGCACAAGGTGCCGTCCACCATCTCGTACGCCATCGCCAAGCTGGAGGAACAGCTGGGCTTTGCCCTGTTCACCCGCAACGGGCCGCGCGTGACGCTCACCCCCGCCGGGCAGGAAATGATCAAGGAGGGCCGCTGGCTGCTGGTGGGCGCCAAGCAGCTGGAATCGCGCATGCGGCAGATCGCCACGGGCTTCGAGTCCGAGGTGCGGCTGGTCCACGATTCGCTGATTCCCACGCACGCCTTCAACCAGGACATCTGCGCGTTCGAAGACCTGAACTGCGGCACGCGCCTGCGCATCGGCTGCGACGTGATGACCGGCACCTGGGAGGCCCTGCGCGAGGGCCGCGCCGACATCGTGGTGGCGGCCGGGGAAGGCCCGGCCGGCGGCGGCTACAAGGCCGTGCCGGTGGGCACGCTGCAGTTCGTGTTCTGCGTGACGGCCACGCACCCGCTGGCCCAGCTCAAGCGTCCGCTCACGCGCGGCGACCTGCTGGAGCACACGGCCGTGGTGGTGGGCGACGGCGCACGGTCATCGAACGACCGGACCATCGGCCTGCTTTCGGGGCAGCGCCGCATCATCGTGCCGCACATGCACGCCAAGATCGCCGCGCAGGCCGCCGGCCTGGGACACGGCTTCCTGCCCCGCGCCTGCGTGCGCACCGAACTGGAAACCGGCATCCTGGTGGAATTGGAGGTGGAGGCCCCGCGTCCGGACGAGCCTTTCTTCCTGGCCTGGCGGCCAGAGCACATGGGCGAGGCGCTGAAGTGGTGGCGCCAGCGCCTGGACCGGCCGCTGCTGCCGGGCATCCTGCCGTTTTGAAGGCGCCGCGACGGCCTGGGCCCGCCACAAGCCATGGGGGCCGCCCTGAAAGGCTGGGCCCGTCGCATCTAGCGCGATGGCGTCACCCTATTCCATCGGGCGGAGGCGGTGGACGCCAAAAGCGCCAAACGCTATTCATTCAATAGCAAACAGCGCTTACCCATAAAGCGCCAGAGGCCGATTTTCCTCCTGACCAGCCGCATCACTTCAGCAACTGCAGCAGCGCCTTGGCGGCCGGCTCGGACGATGCGGGGTTCTGCCCCGTCACCAGCAGGCCGTCGGTCACCACGAAGGGGGCCCAGTCGGCGCCCTTGGCGTATTCGCCGCCGTTGGCCTTGAGCATGTCCTCGACCAGGAACGGCACGATCTGGGTGAGCTGCACGCCCTCTTCCTCGGTGTTGGTGAAGCCCGTCACCTTGCGGCCTTTGACCAGCGGTTCGCCGCCGTGCGCCTTGGTGTGGCGCAGCACGCCGGGCGCGTGGCAGACCAGGGCCAGCGGCTTCTGGGCGGCGAAGGTTTGCTCGATCAGCGCGATGGACTGCGCGTCTTCCGCCAGGTCCCACAGGGGGCCGTGGCCGCCGGGATAGAAGACGGCGTCGAAGTCTGCGGCTTTCACGCTGGACAGCGGCACGGTGGTGGCCAGGTGCTTCTGCGCCTCGGCATCGGCCTTGAAGCGGCGGGTGGCTTCGGTCTGGGCGTCGGGCTCGTCGCTCTTGGGGTCCAGCGGGGGCTGGCCGCCCTTCGGCGAGGCCAGCGTGATCTGCGCACCGGCGTCCTTGAAGGCGTAGTACGGCGCAGCGAATTCTTCCAGCCAGAAACCGGTTTTCTTGCCGGTGTCGCCGAGCTGGTCGTGAGAGGTCAGAACCATGAGGATGTGGGCCATGTCGGGGTCGCTTTCTTGTACAGGGAGGGGACAGCAAACAACAAACAGGCCCGCACGGTAGCAGCGTTCGCGGCTGCGCCGCTGGGCTGCACGGTGGAATGCGGTTGCGGCCTACAGGGCCGCTTCCAGCACGCGGCGGCTCACCTCGGGCGTCACGTCGCGGTGCTCGCCCAGCTGCGTCATGCCGTGCGCCTGCAGCTGCGCGATGACGGCATCCACCGTCTCGCCGCCCAGCCGGTAGGCCGACAGGCGGGTGGGAATGCCCAGGCTCTCGAAGAAGGCGCGCGTGCGTTCGATGGCGGCGTCGATGCGCTCGTCCTCGCTGCCTTCGCGCAGGTCCCACACGCGCTCGGCGTACTGCAGCAGCTTGGCGCGCTTGGCGTCGCGCCGCTCGTTCAGCATGGCGGGCAGCACCAGCGCCAGCGTGCGCGCGTGGTCGATGTGATGCAGCGCCGTCAGCTCGTGGCCGATCATGTGCGTCGCCCAGTCCTGCGGCACGCCCACGCCGATCAGGCCGTTGAGCGCCATGGTGGCCGCCCACATGAGCGAGGCGCGGTCGTCGTAGACGGGTTCGGGCGCGGCCACGATGCGCGGGCCCACCTCGATCAGCGTGCGCAGCAGGCCTTCGGCAAAGCGGTCCTGCACCGGCGCGTTGGCCGGGTAGGTGAGGTACTGCTCCATGGTGTGCACATAGGCATCCACCACGCCGTTGGCCAGCTGCTTGATCGGCAGGGTGTATGTCTTGGCCGGGTCCAGCACCGAGAAGCGCGGGTAGGTGTGCGGGCTGCTGAAGGCCAGCTTGGAGCCGCGCTCGCGGTGGGTGATGACGGAGCCGTTGTTCATCTCCGAGCCCGTGGCCGGCAGCGTGAGCACGGTGCCGAAGGGCAGCGCTGCGTGGATGTTACGGCCGCGCTTTTGCAAAATCTCCCATGGGTCGCCGTCGAAGCAAACCGCCGCGGCGATGAACTTGGCCGCGTCGATCACCGAGCCGCCGCCCACGGCCAGCAGAAAGTCGAAGCCGCCCTCGCGCACGCGCTGCACGGCCTGCAGGCAGGTCTCGAAGCTGGGGTTGGGCTCGATGCCGCTGAAGGTGTCGTGCACCCGCCCGTCCAGCGCCTGCCGCGCGCGCCCCAGCGTGCCCGAGCGCTCGGCGCTGGCGCCGCCCACCAGGATCAGCACCCGCGCCTGGGCGGGCACATGCTGGCCGATGTCGGCGATGCGGCCTTGGCCGAAGAGGATGCGGGTGGGGTTGTGGAAGTCGAAATTGAGCATGGCGGGCGGCTCCGGTGGAAGGGGTGCGCCCGGCCGGCCCCGCGCAGAGGGCCGAGCGCTGCAGCGCGGCCGGGATACTATCAAAAAAATAGCTAGAAGCGCACGCCAGTATTGCGCCAGAGCCCGATTTGACTATCAACTCTCAAAGCCCATAGCAGGAACCATCGTGCGGACGGGCGGGCGCCGGGAGGGCGGCCGGCACCGGCGGGTGGTTTGACGGGGGTCAAGAGGGCTCAGCCTCCGGGCTGGCAGGTGCCATCCGCCCCTTTCCGGCCGGCCTTCAGGCAACGGAAGGCAGCCGGGCGACCGCGTGCAACGGGCTGCGGCGCCCTCTGCGCAGGGCTGGCGCCAGCGCAGCCGCCACGCCGCTGCGCGGCCCGATCAGTCCAGCTTCACGCCGGCGGCCTTGATGGTCTCGCCCCAGCGGCGGGACTCGGCCCGTGCCATGGCGCGGAACTGCTCGGGCGTGCCGGGCAGCGCCTCCATGCCGAAGTCCTGCATGCGCTTGGCCACGGCCGGCGTGGCCAGGGCCTGGTTGATCTCTGCGTTCAGCCGGGTGGTGAGCGCGGCGGGCAGACCCGCCGGGGCCAGCACGCCCTGGAAGGCATAGACCTCGGTGTTCGGCACGCCGGCTTCGGCCAGCGTGGGCACGTCGGGCAGGGCCGCCACGCGGCGTGCCGAGCCGATGGCCAGCGTCCGCACCTTGCCGGCCTGGATCACGGGCAGGCCGGCCGCCAGATCCAGGAACATGCACGGCACCTGGCCGCCCATCACGTCCTGCAGCGCGGGGGCCGCGCCGCGGTAGGGAATGTGCGTCAGGAAGGTCTGCGTGCGGTTCTTGAACATCTCCATCGCCAGGTGGTGCGGCGAGCCGTTGCCGGGCGAGGCGTAATTGAGCTTGCCCGGGTTCGCCTTGGCATAGGCGATGAAGTCCTTGAGCGTCTTCGCCGCGAAGCCCGGGTGCACCACCAGCGCCAGCGGAAAGCGCGACAGCCCGCCGATGTACGTGAAGTCCTTCTCGGGGCTGAAGGGCAGCTTGCTGAACAGGTGCTCGTTGTAGGCCAGCAAGGCGTTGTCGGCCGACATCAGCGTGTAGCCGTCCGGCTTGGCCGTGGCCACCATCTGTGCGCCGATGTTGGTGGACGCGCCGGGGCGGTTGTCCACCACGATCTGCTGGCCCAGCGGGCCGCGCATGGCCTCGGCCATGGTGCGGGCCAGCACGTCGGTGCCGCCGCCGGCCGGGTACGGCACGACCCAGCGGATGGGCTGGTTCGGATAGTCGGCCTGGGCGAACGCGCCCGGCGCGGCCGCTACGCCGGCCAGGGCCAGGGCGTTCTGGAGCAGGTGTCTGCGTTGCATGGTGTTTGTCTCCTGTGTCATGGGGATGGAAGGCGGTCCGGGCCGCCGCGCCGCGCTACTTCTTTGGCAGCTGCTGGCGCTTTCTGCTATTGGCTTGGCGGCCCTTTAGATGGTGAATCGGGTGCCGGTGCCGGTGCCGGTGCCGTCGCTGCGAAAGGCACCCGCTCCACGCGGAAGCCCCGGGCCGCCAGCAGCGTGGGCAGACCCTGCGGGCCGACCATGTGCAGCGCGCCCGCGGCGGCGAACACGCGCTGTCCGGCGCGGTGCTGGGCGGCGATGCCATCGGCCAGGCCCGGGTTGCGGCCGGTCACCAGGCGATCGAAGTCTGCACGCTCCTCAGCCGTGTCCATGCACTGGCACCAGCTGCCGTAGTTCTCCAGCAGCTGCGTGCGCCCGTCGGACCACGCCTGGACGAGCGTGCGCAGCGTGCCGCGCACGCTGCCGCCTTCCAGCGCCTGCAGGCCGGCCTCCACGGCCGCCACCGTGCGGACCGGATCGTCCGAGGTCAGCGCCTGCATCTGCTGCTCGGGCGTTTCCAGCGACACCACGGGCTTGCGCAGCCCCCGCGCCAGGCCGGCGAGCACGAAGTCGGTACCGTAGGCGGCGTCGATGCCGTCCCACTGCGCCGCCATCACGGCGAGCGAGACCACCTGCAGCTCCGGCCGCAGCTCGGCCAAGCCCGCCTCGGCGCAGGCGGCCGTACGTTGCGCATCCAGGCGGCGTTCCAGTGCCGGCGGCAGGGGCGGAGCGTTCGGCGGCTGGCGCATGGCCGCGACCAGGGCCTGGCCGACGGCCGGGTCCAGCAGATCCAGCTCCAGGGCGACGCGGTCGCTGGCACGCACGGCCGCCAGCACCTGCGGGCCGGGCAGCATCCAGTCGCGGTAGGCGGCATGCACGGTGCCGTACAGCCAGCTGGTGCGGCCGCCCTGCTCCACCCGCCACAGCACGCCCCGGTCCTGCGCGCGGCGCAGTCCCTGGGGAATGGTGGCCGGGTCCAGCGGCACGGCGGCGGGCGGG
>JAEWPH010000014.1 GCA_023460715.1 Pseudomonadota bacterium
CCCCACGTCCGGCAGGAACGCGGGGCGAGGCCGTGGGCACGCCAGCCGGCCGGGGCCGTTACTGCGTGTCCTGCACGCGCTTGACCATGTCCTTCAGGCGCGCGTCGGTGATGAACTTGTCGTACACGGGCTTCATGGCGGCCTGGAACGGCGCCTTGTCGACCTCGATGATCTCGGCGCCGCCGGCCTTCACCGTGGCCAGGGCCTTGGCTTCGCGCTCGGCCCACTGCTTGCGCATGTAGGGCACCGACTCCTTGGCGGCCTGGCGGACCCAGCCCTGCTCCTCGGGCGAGAGGCGGTCCCACGCGCGCTTGGAGAACAGCAGCATCTCGGGCGCCATCGAATGTTCGGTCTTCGAGAAGTACTTGGCCACCTCGAAGGCGCGGGCGCTTTCGTACGTGGGGTAGTTGTTCTCTGCCGCGTCGATCAGGCCGGTCTTCAGGCCCGTGTACACCTCGCCCATGGGCATGGGCGTGGCGTTGGCGCCCATGGCTTCCAGCATGCTCACCCACAGGTCGGACTGCTGCACGCGCACCTTCAGGCCCTTCATGTCGGCCAGGCTCTTCACCGGCTTCTTGGCGGTGAACATCGAACGCGCGCCGCTGTCGTAGAAGGCCAGGCCCACGAACCCCTGCTTCTCGCAGGCCTTCAGGATCTCCTGCCCCACCGGGCCGTCGAGCGACTTGTGCATGTGCTCGACCGACTTGAACAGGAACGGCATGGTGGGCACCAGCGTCTCGGGGCAGATGTTGTTCATCGCGCCCACGTTGATGCGCACCATCTGCAGCGCGCCGATCTTGGTCTGCTCGATGGTTTCCTTCTCGCCGCCCAGCGCGCCGTTGGGGTACACGCGCACGGTGTGCTTGCCGCCGGACAGCTGCTTGAGCCGCTCGCCCATGAACTTCACCGCGGTGACGGTGGGGTAGTCGTCGGGATGGATGTCCGCGGAGCGGAACTCGGTGGCGTGCGCCCCGAGCGCGGCGATGCTGGCCACAACGGCGGCCACGAGGGTCTTGAGTTGCATGTGTCTACCTCTTTCTCTTCTCTGTTGGAATGGTGGATGGCGGCGGGGCAAGTGGACTCGTGATGCTGCGCCCCGCCGCAGACACGCTAGGCGTGCTGCTTGAACTCCGGCTCTGCCAAGCCCTGGGTGCCCGGGCGCAGCGCGAACACGCCGCCGGCCAGGGGTTGGTCGGCCAGATCCACGCCGGCAGGCCGGATGGACGTGACATAGAGGGTGTCGAGCCGCGGCCCGCCGAAGGCGCACATCGCCGGCTTCTTCACCGGCACTTCCAGCGAGCGGTCCAGCCGGCCGTCGGGCGTGAAACGGTGCACCAGGCCGGCATCGTTGCCGCAGATCCAGTAGCCGCCGTCCACGTCGATGGCCGCGCCATCCGGGCGGCCCGGCAGCGGCTTCATGTCGGCGAACACCCGGCGGCTGTGGGGCGTGCCCGTGTCGGTGTCGTAGTCGAACGCCCAGATGGTCTGCACCTGCGGATGCGAGTCCGACAGGTACATCGTGCGGCCGTCGGGGCTGAACGCGATGCCGTTGGGCACGATCAGCTCGCCCAGCAGCAGATCCACCGGCACGGCGCCGGCCGCCGCTTCGGCAGCACCGTAGCGGTAGACCTTGCCCACGCGGGCGGCAGCGCCCATGTCCAGCAGCATGGTGCCGGCGACGAAGCGGCCCTGCCGGTCGCAGCGCCCGTCGTTGAAGCGCATGCCGGCAGCGGCGTGCGCCACCGCCGCCAGCGGGCGCGCGGAGAGGGCGTCCACCGGCCCTGCCCCGTCAGCCGCGGGCAGCGACAGCAGGAACAGGCCGCTCTCCAGGCCCGCAATCCATTGCCCGGGCGCACCTTCGCAGGCGGCCATGCAGGCCAGCATCTCCGGCGCCCGCCACTGGCGGTGCTGCCCGGCGGCATCGGCTTCGCCCGCGGACCAGCGGTGCAGCAGGCCCTGGGGAATGTCGGCCCAGTACAGGGCTTGTTCGGCGGCTCGCCAGACCGGGCTTTCGCCGGTGGCGCAGCGGGCGTCCACAACCAATTCGGCAAGGCTGCCCATGGTGCTCAGCCCTCGAAAGGTCCTTGGGCGGTGAACGCGCCGCCCTGGTACACGGCGGCCGGATCGGTCGCCGCGGGCGCCGGCTGGGCCTCGACCTTGGCGCGGAACGGCTCCGAGCTGTCCTTGGGCGCGTAGCCGAGATGGGCCGCGGCATGGTTGTCCCACCACAGGTCGCGGTTGGCCGAAGCACCGTAGACCACCGTGTGGCCGACATCGGGCGTGAACAAGGCCTTCTCGACCAGCTGCGTCAGGTCGTCGTAGCTGAGCCAGGTGCTCATCATGCGGCGGTCCTTCGGCTCGGGGAACGATGAGCCGATGCGCAGGCTGACGGTCTCGATGCCGTAGCGGTCGAAGTAGAAGCTCGCCATGTCCTCGCCGAACGACTTGGACAGGCCGTAGTACCCGTCGGGCCGGCGGCGCGCGTTGGCGTCGATGCGCTCGTCCTGCTTGTAGAAGCCGATGACGTGGTTGGAGCTGGCGAACACCACCCGCTTGACGCCATGGCGGCGGGCGCCCTCATAGATGTGGAAGATGCCTTTGATGTTGGCTTCCAGGATCTGCTCGAACGGCCGTTCGACCGACACGCCGCCCAGGTGCACGATGGCGTCGCAACCCTGCACCAGGGCGTCGACGGCGGCCTTGTCGGCCAGATCGCAGGGCACCACTTCCTCGCCCGCGCCGGAGGCAGGCGCCATGGAGGCGACATCGGAGAGGCGCAACACGTCGGCCAGGGGGCGCAGCCGCTCCCGCAGGACGACGCCGAGCCCGCCGGCGGCGCCGGTCAGCAGAAGGCAATGGAGACGGTTTTCTGGGCGCATGGAGGATTCGCTAGGCACAATTGTTATAAGTTGTCGTACAACACGCAGGGGATTATCATCAGACTCATGAGCACGCTGCCAAAGGGATTACCCGCATACCCCCACGGGGCCGAAATGACGGTCGGCACGGCCGTGCCGGTCGCCCCGCCCGTACGTCGCGTGCGAGGCTTGGCCAACGTGCTGGTGGAAAACGTCAGCGCGCAGATCCGCGACCGCCTGCTGACTCCGGGGGACAAGTTGCCCACCGAGTCGGAACTGATGCGCGCACACGACGTCAGCCGCACGGTCGTCCGCGAGGCCCTGTCCAAGATGCAGGCCGCCGGCCTGGTGGAAACGCGCCACGGCATCGGCACCTTCGTGCTGCCGCCACGCACTTCGGGCGTGTTCCGGCTGGACCCGTCCGAGCTGGCCGCCTCAGTGGACGTTCTGGCGGTGCTGGAACTGCGCATCAGCCTGGAAACCGAATCCGCCGGCCTCGCCGCCCAGCGCCGCACGGACGAGCAGTTGCATGCCATGCGCGAAGCCCTGGATGCCTTCGCCCGCAACGTGGCGGAGCACGGCGACACCGTGGCGCATGACTTCCGCTTCCATCTGCACATCGCCAAGGCGACGGGCAATCCGTATTTCGCGGACATCATGAACCACCTGGGCACCACGCTCATTCCGCGCACCCGCATCGCGGCCCTCAGCAAGACCGACCCCGGCAATGCCTACCTGCACCGGGTGAACCGCGAACACGAAGAGATCTACATGGCCATCGCCCGCCAGGACCCCGAGTCGGCGCGGGCTGCAATGCGCATCCACCTCACCAACAGCCGCGAGCGCCTGCGAGCCGCGCAAGAGGCAGCCAAGGTCAGTTGATCCACGCGCCTCGGCGCGCACCATTAGCAGCATACCCCGCTCGGGCGCCGGCGTGCGGGCCTTGGCAGACGCGAATATGCCGCGCGGTGGGTAGGCGTGCGGCCCGCTGGTCAGTGAAATCGGCCAGTCGTCGAGGTTCGAAAGGCCGGGTGACCATGCCCCTATGCCACTCGTCGCCGCTACCGACGCCTTAAACCGCAGTCATCACACCACAACCCCGGGCCAACCCTATTGCATCTCCAGGATTTTCAGTTGTATGATGACTTACAACATAACCTCCCAAGGAGACATTGGATGACCACCACCCGCCGCCTCGCACTGCTCGCCGGTGCCGCCCTGTTGTGCTGCAACGCCATGGCCCAGACCGCCTGGCCTGCCAAGCCCATCAAGCTGATCGTGCCCTACCCACCGGGCGGCAGCTCGGACATCATCGCCCGCTCGATCAGCCAGCCGCTGTCCGAGGCGCTGAAGCAGCCCGTCATCGTGGAGAACAAGCCCGGTGCCAACGGCAACCTGGGCGCGGACTTCGTCGCCAAGGCCTCGCCGGACGGCTACACCCTGCTGTTGTGCGACGTGGGTGCGCTGGCCATCAGCCCGTCCGTCTACACCAAGCTGCAGTTCGACCCCTCCAAGGACCTGCGCGGCGTGACCATGCTGGCCTATTCTCCCCACCTGCTGGTAGTGCACCCCTCGGTCAAGGCCAACAACCTGAAGGAACTGATCGCCCTGTCCAAGACGTCCGATCTGAACTTCGCCGTGACGGCCACCGGCAGCGCCCCTCACTTGGCAGGCGTGGCGCTGGAGCGTGCCAGCGGCGCCAAATGGCAGTACGTGCCCTACAAGGGTGGCGTGACCGCCATCCAGGACACGGTCGCCGGCCAGACGCAGATCCTCATGAATGGCATGCTGGCCACCTGGCCCCATGTGCAGAGCGGCAAGCTGAAGGTGCTGGGCGTCTCCAAGCCCACGCGCATGCCGCTGATCGGTGACGTGCCCACGATTGCCGAGCAAGGCATCACCGGCTTCGACTCCGGCACCTGGCAAGGCATCCTGGCGCCCAAGGGCACCCCGGATGCGATCGTCCAGCAGGTCAACAGGGCGCTGATCTCCGTGATCCGCTCGGCCGACATCCGCTCGCGCCTGGCCGGCCAGGGCGCAGAAGTGGTCACCATGACGCCGCAGGAGCAGGATCAGTTCTTCGCCAAGGAACGCGCACGCTGGGCCCAGGTGGTCAACGCCGCCCAGATCCGCCTGGACTGATTTCCCGCTCTTCCATAACAACAAAGCCCCCTTTCGTTTTTCCCTCCTCTCTCTACGGACCGCGCTATGCAACCTCAAGAACTCAAGACCATCATGGGCTCCGGCCTGCTGTCCTTCCCCGTCACCGACTTCGACGCGCAAGGCAACTTCAACGCCAAGTCGTATGCCGCCCGCCTGGAATGGCTGGCGCCCTACGGCGCCAGCGCGCTGTTCGCGGCCGGCGGCACGGGCGAGTACTTCTCCCTGTATGGCGATGAGTACAGCCAGGTCATCAAGACGGCCGTAGACACCTGCCGCGGCAAGGTGCCGATCATTGCCGGCGCCGGCGGCCCCACGCGCACCGCCATCGCCCATGCCCAGGAAGCCGAGCGCCTGGGCGCCCAAGGCATCCTGCTGCTGCCGCACTACCTGACCGAAGCCGGCCAGGAAGGCCTGATCGAACACGTGGCACAGGTGTGCAACAGCGTGAAGTTCGGCGTCATCGTCTACAACCGCGACCGCACCAAGCTCACGCCCGAGTCGCTGGCCATCCTGGCCGAGCGCTGCCCCAACCTGATCGGCTTCAAGGACGGCGTGGGCAACATCGAGACGATGTCCTCCATCTTCATGAAGATGGGCGACCGCTTCTCCTACCTGGGCGGCCTGCCCACGGCAGAGGTCTACGCCGCTGCATACAAGGCGCTGGGCACCCCCGTGTACTCCTCGGCCGTGTTCAACTTCATCCCCAAGACGGCGATGGACTTCTACAAGGCCGTGGCCACGGACGACATGGCGACGCAGCACAAGCTGCTGAAGGAATTCTTCATGCCCTACCTGAAGATCCGCAACCGCGTCGAAGGCTACGGCGTCAGCATCATCAAGGCCGGCGCCAAGATCGTCGGCCACGATGCCGGCCCCGTGCGCGCCCCCCTGTCCGACCTGAAGCCTTCCGAAGTGGAAGAGCTGAAGGCGCTGATCGACAAGCTCGGCCCCCAGTAAACCGCCACAAAGGCCGCACGCTGAACGGACAAAGGTCGCCCCGGCGGCCTTTGTCGTTCACGGCGTGCGGCCGGCAGTCATCGCCAGCCGCCTCGGACGTGCACGGGCGGCTGGCGTGGTTCGTCCGGGCACGCGTTCTTTCTTCATCCACCAATTCACAGACAACAGAGGAGACAAAGATAATGATGATCCAGCGAAAGGTTTGCGCGGCGGCTGCCGCTGTGGCACTGCTCGTCCTGAGCGGCTGCGCCACGTCCACGGCCGGTTCCGGCGCCTCGGCGGAACAGGCCGTGGCCATCGCTTCGGAACGCCTGCGCATCGCCATGATCGACCCCACCCCGGCGGCGCTGGGCCAGCTGGTGGCCGATGACCTCAGCTATGGACATTCGGGCGGCCGTGTCGACACCAAAAGCAGCTTCATCGGTGATCTGGTCGCCGGCAAGTCCGACTTCGTGACCATCGTCATCACGGACCAGACCGTCAAGGTGGTGGGTGATACCGCCATCGTGCGCCACACGCTGACCGCCGACACCAACGACTCGGGCAAGCCGGGCAAGGTGCAGATCAAGATCCTGGGCGTCTGGCAGAAGCAAGGTGCCGACTGGAAGCTGCTGGCCCGCCAGGCGGTGCGCCCGCCCGCTGCCTGAGGGCACGCTTCCCCGGCGGCGTCTCGTCTGCTGCCGCGGATCCAGGGCTGCCATCGCGCAGCCCTTTTTTCTTCCTTCTCCGCTGTTTTCACTTTCCACCGTACCGCACGCCATGAGCTCACCCTCCCGCCCCCGCCTGCTGCAGATCGCGCGCCTGCCGCTGCCCGCCCTCGAAGCCGACCTGGCACAGCAATACGACGTCTCGTGCCTGGCGGACCAGGCCGATCCCGCGGCGTTCCTCGCGGAGCATGGCGCCTCGTTCTCGGGTCTCGTCACCTCGGCACCGGTCGGCGCACGCAACGACGTGCTGGCCGCTTTGCCCCATCTGCGCGTCATCAGCAGCTTCGGCGTGGGTTTCGACGCGCTGGACATTCCCTATCTGCAGTCGCGGGGCATCCAGGTGGGCTACACGCCCGACGTGCTCAACGACTGCGTGGCCGACCTGGCCTTCGCCCTGATGCTCGATGTGTCGCGCGGCGTATCGGCCAGCGACCGCTTCGTGCGCGGCGGCGGCTGGTCGGCGGGGCGCTTCCCGGTCCAGACGCGTGTGTCGGGCAAGCGCCTGGGCATCGTGGGCCTGGGCCGCATCGGGCAGGCCGTGGCGGAGCGGGCCCAGGGCTTCCGCATGGAGGTGTCCTACTTCAACCGGAGCCCCGTCCCCGGCAGTCCGTACCGCTACGCCGAATCGGTGGTGGAGCTCGCCCGCTGGGCAGACTACCTGGTGCTGACGGTGGCGGGCGGCGCCGGCACGCGCCATCTGGTCAACCGGGCGGTGCTGGATGCCCTCGGCCCCCAGGGCTTTCTCGTCAATGTGGCCCGTGGCACGGTGGTGGACGAGACGGCGCTGGTAGACGCGTTGTCCGAACGCCGCATCGCCGGCGCAGGCCTGGATGTGTTCGAGCACGAGCCTCAGGTGCCGGCCGCGCTGCTCGCACTCGACAACGTGGTGCTGACGCCGCATGTGGCCAGCGCCACCCACGAGACCCGCCGCGCCATGGCCGATACGGTGCTGGACAACCTCCGGTGTTTCTATGCCACCGGTACGGTACGCGTTCCGGTGCCGGGCTCCAGGGGCTCCGCAGCCGCTGCCGGCCAACAGCAGGGCTGAGCGGCACGGCAGCGGTGTCGCAAGGCGATTCCGTGCAAGTGCAAGCATTGGCAATAAGTGGGAGCGCGCGTCGCATCCCAGCCGCAGGCGCGAAGGCCGGGGCCACAATCGCGTGGATTTGCAATTGCCCTACGGAGAATCCATGCGCATGCGCCCTACCAACGCCGCCACTCTCAGCCTGCTCGCCGGCACGCTGGCGCTGCTGCAGACGACGCCGGTCCATGCACGGGAATTCGGCGTCGAACTGCAAGCCCAAGGCGGCTACCAGTCCTATCCGCTCCCGGAAGGCACGAACCATGTCGAACTTGAGCAGCCGTTGTCCGATGGCTGCCGCCTCAACCGGACCTGGGGCTACGACCTCCGCTCGCGCACGCTCTGGGTGAGCGGGGGCTGCGGCGCGCGTTTCCGCATCTATACCCAGGACCGTCCGGGCCGCTATGGAGGGTTCGGCGAGGCGCCGGACCGGTACGGCGAACCCTATCCCTATGGCGCGCCCGCCGTTGTCGCACCGCCCGGCGGCGGCCAACTCCTGCGTGGGCAGAACGGGCTGTGCCTGGACGTGGCCGGCGGCCTGCGCGCCGGCAACCCCCTCATCGCGTACCGCTGCGCGGGCGGCGACAACCAGCGCTTCACGTGGACACCTTATGGCGAACTGCGCGCCGGACATCTGTGCCTGGATGTGGAAGGCGGAAGCCAGCGCGAAGGGGCCCGCGTGATCGCCTGGGAGTGCCGCGACCAACCCAACCAGAAATGGGCGTGGGACCGCGGCTCGATCCGGAGCCAGTACACCGGCATGTGCCTGGACATCCAGGGCGGGCGCGCACGCTCCGGCCAATCCGTGGTGATGTGGCCCTGCTCGGGGTCCGCCAACCAGCGCTGGAATTAAAAAAACCCCCGGATGCCAGCGCGTCCGGGGGCTTTCTCATCAGGTGGAGCGTGCTCCGCGCGGCCTGCAAAGGCCGACATGCTGGCAGACACCATGGGCACCGCAAGGTGCCGCACGGCCAACCAGCCGCCCGCTCAGGCAGCCAGGATGCTGTTGAGCGTCTTGCTGGGGCGCATCACGGCGGCCAGCTTGGCATCGTCGGTCTTGTAGTAGCCACCGATGTCCGCGGGCTTGCCCTGCACATCAGCGAGTTCCTTCACGATCGCCTGCTCGTTCTCCGTCAGGGCCTTGGCCAGCGGAGCGAAACGCTGCTGCAGCGCGGCGTCTTCCGTCTGCGCGGCCAGTTCCTGGGCCCAGTACATGGCCAGGTAGAACTGGCTGCCGCGGTTGTCCAACTGACCGGTCTTGGGCGACGGGTTCTTGTTGTTGTCCAGCAGCTTGCCGGTTGCGGCGTCCAGCGTCTTGGCCAGGATCTTGGCCTGGGCATTGTTTTCCTTCAGCCCCAAGTCTTCCAGGCTCACGGCCAGGGCCAGAAACTCGCCCAGCGAATCCCAGCGCAGGTGGTTCTCTTCCACCAGCTGCTGCACGTGCTTCGGAGCCGAACCGCCCGCACCCGTTTCGTACATGCCGCCGCCGGCCATCAGGGGCACGATGGACAGCATCTTGGCACTGGTGCCCAGTTCCATGATGGGGAACAGATCGGTCAGGTAGTCGCGCAGGATGTTGCCCGTGACCGAGATGGTGTCCAGGCCGCGGATCACGCGTTCCAGCGTGTAGCGCATCGCGCGCACTTGGCTCATGATCTGGATGTCCAGGCCGGTCGTGTCGTGGTCCTTCAGGTAGGTCTTGACCTTCTTGATGACCTCGTTTTCGTGCGGACGGTACGGGTCCAGCCAGAACACCGCGGGCATGCCGGAGTTGCGGGCGCGGGTCACGGCCAGCTTCACCCAGTCGCGGATCGGGGCGTCCTTGACCTGGCACATGCGCCAGATGTCGCCCTGCTCCACGTTCTGGCTCAACAGCACTTCGCCCGTGGCGAGGTCGACGATGTTGGCCACGCCGTCTTCCGGCACCTCGAAGGTCTTGTCGTGCGAGCCGTATTCCTCGGCCTGCTGCGCCATCAGGCCCACGTTGGGCACGGTGCCCATGGTCTTCGGGTCGAAGGCGCCGTGCCACTTGCAGAAGTTGATGATCTCCTGGTAGATGCGGGCGAAGGTGGACTCGGGCATCACGGCCTTGGTGTCCTTCAGGCGGCCATCGGCGCCCCACATCTTGCCGCCGTTGCGGATCATCGCCGGCATGGACGCGTCCACGATCACGTCGTTGGGCGAATGGAAGTTGGTGATGCCCTTGGCCGAATCGACCATGGCCAGTTCGGGACGGTGTTCGTGGCAGGCATGCAGGTCGCGCTTGATCTCGTCCTGCTTGGCGCTGGGCAGCGCTTCGATCTTGTTGTACAGATCGACCATGCCGTTGTTGACGTTCACGCCCAGCTCGTCGAACAGCTTGCCGTGTTTCTCGAACGCTTCCTTGTAGAAGATGCGCACGCAGTGGCCGAACACGATGGGGTGCGAGACCTTCATCATCGTGGCCTTGACGTGCAGCGAGAACATCACGCCCGTCTTGTGCGCGTCGTCGATTTCCTTCTCGTAGAACGCGAGCAAGGCCTTCTTGCTCATGAACATGCTGTCGATGATCTCGCCGGCCTGCAGGGCCACCTTGGGCTTTAGCACCGTCGTCTTGCCGGACTTGCCGATCAGTTCCATCTTGACGTCGCGCGCCTTGTCGAGCGTGATCGACTTTTCGCCATGGTAGAAGTCGCCATGGTGCATGTGCGAGACGTGCGAACGCGATGCCTGGCTCCACTCAGCCATGCTGTGCGGGTTCTTGCGGGCGTATTCCTTCACAGCCTTGGGGGCGCGGCGGTCGGAGTTGCCTTCGCGCAGGACAGGGTTCACCGCCGAGCCCGTGCACTTGTTGTAGCGCGCACGGATTTCCTTTTCCTCGTCCGTCTGCGGGTTCTCGGGGAAGTCAGGAATCTTGTAGCCCTTTTCCTGCAGTTCCTTGATGGCCGCCTTCAGCTGCGCGACCGACGCGCTGATGTTGGGCAGCTTGATGATGTTGGCTTCGGGCTTCAGCGTGAGCTTACCCAGTTCGCTCAGCGTGTCGGGCACGCGTTGCTCTTCGGTCAGGTAGTCGGGAAACTGGCCCAGGATGCGGTTGGCCACAGAGATGTCGCTCGTGTCCACCTTGACGCCCGCAGGTTCGACGAACTTGCGGATGATGGGCAGGAAGGAAGACGTCGCCAGCAGCGGGGCCTCGTCGGTCAGGGTGTAGATGATGGTGGGCTGCTGGGTACTCATTGAATCTCCTGTAATGGCGCGAGGCCTTGGGATGCTAGGGAAACGAAGGTGCGCGGGGCCGGCGGCCGCGGGCGCACCGGAAATCACATGTTCTCGATCATGACTTTGCCGAAGCCGGAGCAGCTCACCTGCGTGGCGCCCTCCATCATCCGCGCGAAGTCATAGGTCACCTTCTTGCTCAGGATCGACGCCTTCATCGACTGGATGATGAGATCGGCCGCTTCAGGCCAGCCGATATGGCGCAGCATCATCTCGGCCGACAGGATCTCCGAGCCCGGATTGACGTAGTCCTTGCCGGCGTATTTCGGCCCGGTGCCGTGCGTGGCCTCGAAGATGGCCACGGAGTCGGACATGTTGGCGCCGGGCGCAATGCCGATGCCGCCGACCTGCGCAGCCAGCGCGTCGGACAGGTAGTCACCGTTGAGGTTCAGCGTGGCGATCACGCTGTATTCCGCCGGGCGCAGCAGGATCTGCTGCAGGAAGGCGTCGGCGATGCTGTCCTTGAGGGTGATGTCCTTGCCCGTGCGCGGATTTTTCAGGCGCATCCAGGGGCCGCCGTCGATGAGTTCGGCGCCGAACTCCTTGGCGGCCAGGGCATACGCCCAGTCACGGAAGCTGCCTTCCGTGAACTTCATGATGTTGCCCTTGTGCACCACCGTCACGCTGGGCTTGTCATGGTCGATCGCGTACTGGATCGCCTTGCGCACCAGCCGCTCCGTGCCTTCGCGCGACACCGGCTTGATGCCGATGCCGGACGACTCGGGGAAACGTATCTTCTTGGTGCCCAGATCGTTCTGCAGGAACTGGATCAGGCGGCGCGCCTTCTCCGACCCCGCCTCGAACTCGATGCCGGCATAGATGTCTTCCGAGTTCTCGCGGAAGATCACCATGTTGGTCTTGTGCGGCTCCTTGAGCGGAGAAGGCACGCCGTCGAAATACTGGATGGGCCGCAGGCACACGTACAGGTCGAGCTCCTGGCGCAGCGTGACATTCAGCGAGCGGATGCCGCCACCCACCGGCGTGGTGAGCGGGCCCTTGATGGACACCACATGCTCGCGCACGGCCTGCAGGGTCTCGTCGGGCAGCCACACATCGGGGCCGTAGACGCGCGTGGCCTTCTCGCCCGCATAGATCTCCATCCACTGGATCTTGCGGCGCCCGCCGTAGGCCTTGGCCACGGCGGCGTCCACCACCTTCAACATGACCGGGGTGATATCCACCCCGGTGCCGTCGCCTTCGATGAAAGGAATGATCGGCTGGTCGGGCACATTCAACGTCAGATCGGCATTGACTGTGATCTTCTGGCCTTCGGCCGGCACTTCGATGTGCGCGTAACTGGTCATGGAAACGGCTTTCTCCGATGAATGGCTGAGGAGCCCCTCGACACGCAGGCAGGCTGTCTACAGCCGGTCGATTCTAGCGACAAAAAAATAGCACCTTTCCTGTCAACGCCGCGCGCGCAACTGCCGTTGAAAGCGGGCTTCGCGGCTCCTCGCGGGCGCCCACCCGAACCATCAAGGAAATGGCATATATGAAAAAACTCCTCGCTGTCCTGGTCTCCGGTCTGTTCGCTGCAGGTGCGTTTGCACAGGCTCCGGCAGCACCCGCTACTCCTGCCACCCCTGCCGTGACCGCAGCCCCTGCCGCCGCTGTCGCCGCACCCGACGCCGCGCCCGCCCCCACGGCCAAGGCCAAGAGCGCCAAGAACAAGCACGCCAAGGCCACCAAGAGCCACAGCAAGAAGGTCGCCAGCAAGAAGACCAAGAAGTCCAAGGCCACGGCCTGATCGCCCTGCGATGACGGCCTGCGCCGTCCGTGATGAAATAGCCCGCCTGTGCGGGCTTTTTCACGCCTGCGCCCTGTTTTTCCCGCGCCGGTGCCCCTACCGACGACCAGCCGACCACGAAACCGATCCGATGACTGCTTTGCGCCCGTTTGCATTTGCTCCCCTTCGCCACCTGCTGCGCGCCTGCGCGGGGCTGGCATTGGGGCTCGCCACTACCGGCCCGGGATGGGCCCAGGAGGGACCGCAGCTGCAGTTGCAGCGCGTGGAGATCGTCGCGGGCATGCACCGCATCGACGCCCAAGTGGCCGTGGCACCGCAGGAGCGGCAGATCGGCCTCATGCACCGCAAGGAGATGCCGCAGCAGGAAGGCATGCTGTTCGTGTTCGAGCAGCCGGCCACGCAGTGCTTCTGGATGAAGAACACACTGCTGCCGCTCACGGCCGCCTTCGTGGCGGACGACGGAACCATCGTGAACTTGGTGGACATGAAGCCGCAGTCGCTCGACTCCCACTGCTCCGCCCAGCCGGTGCGTTACGTGCTGGAGATGAACCAGGGCTGGTTCGCCAAACGGGGATTGAAGGCCGGCTTCCGCCTGGCCGGCGCGCCTTTCAGCCGCTGACGGCGGTGCTGCGCGGCAACCAGCGCGCTCGCCCTCAATGTCCAAAGAAAAAACGGCCCCGCGGGGCCGTTGTGCTTTGCGTGGGCGCTTGGCGCCCGCCGCTCGCCGCCTTCGCTCAGGCGAAGTTGGATTCGGCGAACTTCCAGTTCACCAGCTTGTCCAGGAAGGTTTCCACGAACTTGGGACGCAGGTTGCGGTAGTCGATGTAGTAGGCATGCTCCCAGACGTCCACCGTCAGCAGGGCCTTGTCAGCGGTGGTCAGGGGCGTGCCGGCGGCGCCGGTGTTGACGATGTCGACCGAGCCATCGGCCTTCTTCACCAGCCAGGTCCATCCGGAGCCGAAGTTGCCCACGGCGCTCTTGACGAAGGCTTCCTTGAACGCGGCGTAGCTGCCCCACTTGGCGTTGATGGCATCGGCCAGCGCGCCGGTCGGCTCGCCGCCGCCGTTGGGCGCCATGCAGTTCCAGAAGAAGGTGTGGTTCCAGATCTGGGCCGCGTTGTTGTAGATGCCGCCGCTGGACTTCTTGATGATTTCTTCGAGCGTCATGCTCTCGAATTCGGTGCCCTTTTGCAGGTTATTCAGGTTCACCACGTAGGCGTTGTGGTGCTTGCCGTGGTGGTACTCCAGGGTTTCCTGGCTGTAGTGCGGGGCCAGTGCGTCGATCGCATAGGGCAGCGGTGGCAGGGTATGTTCCATGGTGAAGTCCTTCGTGGGTTGAAATTCTGAAAACGGTTGCGCACCCGCGCGGCACAGCCGTCGCGGGCGAAAGGGCATTGTAGAAAGTTATAGCAGCCGCCGCTGTAAGCGATGGGCGACTCCCCTGCCGCAGGGGGGCCAAGCGGCCGAGCCCCGCGGCGCCGTCACTACAGGAGCCGGCGCTGCGACACAGTCAGGTCGATGGCCCCTTCTGCCATGGTCGCCACGACGGCATCGCCCGGCTGCACCTGGGCGGGCCGCACCACCGGCTGGCCGGCCACGTCGGTGAGCAGGGCGTAGCCACGCTGCAGCACCAGCCGTGGATCCAGCAGCTCCAAGCGCAGCGCCGCCCGCTCGACGCGGTCCGCCCGCTGCTGCAGGTTGCGCGCCACGCTTTGAGGCAAATGTGCCTCCAGCGCGCTCTGCGCTTGCGCAAGCCGCTGCGTTTTCAATAGCACCGCATGGCGTAGCCGCTGCGCCAGGCGCGCCAGCTGCAGCTGTTGGCGTCCCACCAGGCCCGAGGGCCGGCCCAGCCGCTGGGCGACATGGTCCAGCCGCTGGTGGCGCTGGTCGAGCTGGCGCTGCACGCCGTCGTCCAGCCGGTCGCGCAGCAGCTCCAGCGCCCCCAGCCAGACCGAGCGCGGCTGCGATACCAGCTCAGCCGCCGCGGTGGGCGTGGGCGCGCGCAGGTCGGCGCAGAAATCGGCAATGGTGAAGTCGGTCTCGTGCCCCACGCCGCTGACCAGCGGGACCGGGCTCTGCACGATCATGCGGGCCAGCTGCTCGTCATTGAAGGCCCACAGGTCTTCGATGGAGCCGCCGCCGCGCACCAGCAGGATGGCGTCGATAGGCGGAGCATCCGGCACCGGCGCATGTGCCGAATCGCCCTCCAGCCCTTGTCCCTGCTGCGCGAGGCGATACATTTTCGATAGCGCCGCGCAGAGCGACGCCGGCGCCTGCGCGCCCTGCACCAGCGCGGGCACCAGCACCACGGGAATGTGCGGCACGCGCCGGCGCAGGGCCGTGACCACATCGTGCAGCGCGGCCGCGCCGGGCGACGTGACCAGGCCGATGCCGCGCGGCATCAGCGGCAGAGGCCGCTTGCGGTCGGCATCGAACAGGCCTTCGCCTTCCAGCTGCGCTTTCAGCCGCAGGAACTGCTCGAACAGCGCGCCCTGCCCGGCCCGCTGCATGCTCTCGACGATCAGTTGGAGATCGCCCCGCGCCTCGTACACGCCGATACGCCCGCGCAGCTCGACCAGTTCGCCGTCGCGCGGCTGAAAGTCTAGCAACGTGGCGGCCCGGCGGAACATGGCGCAGCGGACCTGCCCCTGCCCGTCCTTGAGCGTGAAGTAGCAATGCCCGCTGGACGCGCGCGAGAAGCCGGTGATCTCGCCGCGCACCGCGACGGGGTTGAAGCGGGCCTCCAGCGCGTCAGCAATGGCGCGGCACAGCGCCCCGACTTCCCAGATTCGCGGCGCCACGCCTGGGTTCGGGCGGTCAAACACAGGCCACCTGCGCCTTCCCGGGCCAGGCCGGCACCGCGGTAGTCCACAGCGCGGAGCGAGCGGGAGCATTGCGGGCCGGCCCCGCGGCATGCCCCGCAAAGCCACAGAGGCACGTGCAAGTCATTGATTTCAAACAAATTTCCGGTGCGCGATTTTTCATCAATCTGTCAAACGCGTGATCCGGCGCCGCTTTGGAGCACTTGCCCCATCGGTTGCCCACAAAGTTATCCACAGGAACTGTGGGAAGAATCCGACGCGAAGCGCCCGTCTGCAGCAAGGTGGCAAGACATCCGCGCTTGCGGCGGTGGCCGGTGCCGGCTAGGCCATAATCGCCCGTTGCCTTTTCCGTGCGGAGTGAGAATTGCTGTCGATCATACAAGCCGCGGGCTGGCCCATCTGGCCCCTGATTGCCTGCTCCATCCTGGCGCTGGCCCTGGTCTTCGAGCGCTTCACGGCCCTGCGCACCGCGCGCGTGGCGCCGCCCAAGCTGCTGGACGAAGCCATCTCCGTCTCCTCTCGCGCCGTGCCTTCGCCGGACGTGGTCAACCAGCTTGCGCAGAACTCCGCACTGGGTGAGGTGCTGGCCACCGGCCTGCGCACGCTCAACAGCCATCCTCAAAGCTCCGAGGCCGATCTTCGGGCCGCCATGGAAGGTGCCGGCCGCGCCGTCGCCCACCGCCTGGAGAAGTACCTGAGCGCGCTGGCGACCATCGCCTCGGCCGCGCCGCTGCTGGGCCTGCTGGGCACGGTGATCGGCATGATCGAGATCTTCGGCTCGCAGGCGGGTGCCGGCGGCGCCGGCCAGGCCATGGGCGGGGGCAACCCGGCCCAGCTGGCGCATGGCATCTCGATCGCCTTGTACAACACGGCCTTCGGGCTGATCGTGGCGATCCCGGCGCTCATCTTCTGGCGCTATTTCCGCAGCCGCGTCGATGCCTACCTGCTGACGCTGGAACTGGCTTCCGAGCAGTTCCTGCGCCACATCAGCCGGCTGCGCAAGTAACCACCACCTAGTGAAGAAGAGGAAGAGCGCGCGGCCATGAACTTCCGTCCCCGTCCCAAAGAGGAACCGGAGATCAACCTGATCCCGTTCATCGACGTGCTGCTGGTCATCCTCATCTTCTTGATGCTGTCGACCACCTACAGCAAGTTCACCGAACTGCAGCTCACGCTGCCGGTGGCCGACGCCGAACAGCAGCGCGACCACCCCAAGGAAGTGATCGTCTCCGTGGCCGCCGACGGCCGCTACGCCGTCAACAAGACCGCGCTCGACGGCAAGAGCACCGACGTGCTGGCGCGCGCTCTCTCGGCTGCGGCGACCGCCGGGCGCGACAGCGTGGTAATCATCAGCGCCGATGCGGCGTCGCCGCACCAGGCGGTGGTGACGGTGATGGAAGCGGCCCGCCGGGTCGGACTGTCGCAGATCACCTTCGCCACGCAATCCTCGGCCGGCGCGCGCCGCTAGCGCATGGCAGAGGCAGCGCTGCAGCGCGCCTGGAAGCACCGCGGCCCGCTGGCCGTGGCGCTGTGGCCCCTCTCCCTGCTCTACGGCCTGCTGGCCGGCACGCGGCGGTGGCTCTACCGAGCCCGAATTCTGCGCAGCGAGCGCCTGCCCGTGCCTGTGATCGTCGTCGGCAACGTGATCGCCGGCGGCGCAGGCAAGACACCCGTGACCCAGGCGGTCGTGCGGCACCTGCAAAGCCGCGGCTGGCAGCCCGGCATCGTCTCGCGCGGCTATGGCCGCCGCACCACCGACTGCCGCGAAGTGCTGGTGGACAGTACCGCCGCCGAGGTAGGCGACGAGCCTGCGCTGCTGGCCCGCAGCACGGGCGTGCCGGTGTTCGTCGCCGCACGCCGCGCCGATGCGGGCCGCGCCCTGCTCGCGCGGCACCCCGGCACCGACGTGATCGTGTGCGACGACGGCCTGCAACATGGGGCGCTCGCGCGCGACGTGGAGATCTGCGTCTTCAACGACGATGGCATCGGCAACGGCTGGCTGCTGCCCGCGGGCCCGCTGCGCGAGCCCTGGCCGCGCAAGGTGGACCTGGTGCTTCACGCCGGCACCCGTCCGCCTGGCGGCGCCGCGCCCGGCTTCGCGCTGCGCCGCGTGCTTGCACCGTGGGCCCTGCGAGCCGATGGCACGCAGGTGCCGCTGCAGGCCTTGCAGCAGGCGCCGGGCTGGCACGCCGTGGCGGCCATTGCCCGCCCACAGGACTTCTTTGCCATGCTGCGGGCACAGGGCGTGCCCCTGGCGCAGACGGAAGCACTGCCGGATCACTACGATTTTGATAGCTGGATACGCAATCAGGACGGGCGCCATGGGCTGATTTTCACCGAAAAGGACGCGGTCAAGCTCTGGCCACGCCATCCGGACGCGCTGGCCGTGCCGCTGCAACTGGAGCTGGACCCGGCCTTCTGGCCCGCGCTGGACCGCCGACTGGCAACCGCCGGCGCACCGCGCCCCGCCGCGGCGTGAACAGGGTCTCGGCCCGCGCTCGCCCCCCCGCCCACTGGCTATCATCCCAACCCCTGACAACCCCCGCCCGGGAGCACACACGCTGCCTTCCGCGCACCACCGGACCCACCGCATGGACCCCAAACTGCTTGAACTGCTGGTCTGCCCCGTCACCAAGGGCCCTCTTTCCTTCGACCGCGAGCGTCAGGAGCTGGTCTCGCGCAGCGCCCGGCTGGCCTACCCCGTCCGCGACGGCATTCCCGTGCTGCTGGAAAACGAGGCACGCACGCTGACCGACGCCGAACTCGAAGCTTGACGCCCCCCAACGCCAGCCGAACGATCCGCCGCCTGCGGACCGCTTCCTGCGCTTTCCGCCCGCAGGGCTGCGCCCTTCACCCTCTCTTCACTGGCCATGAGCACCGCACTGCCTCCGTTCACCGTCATCATCCCCGCGCGCCTGGCCTCCAGCCGCCTGCCGAACAAGCCGCTGGCGGACATCGCAGGCCTGCCCATGGTGGTGCAGGTCGCGCGCCGCGCTGCCCGCAGCGGCGCCGCCCGGGCCGTGGTGGCGGCGGACGATGAACGCATCGTCGAGGCGTGCCGCACCCATGGCGTGGAGGCGCTGCTGACCCGCAGCGACCACCCCAGCGGCAGCGACCGCCTGGCTGAGGCCTGCGAGCTGCTGGGCCTGGAAGGCGACGACATCGTGGTGAACGTGCAGGGCGACGAGCCCCTGATCGACCCCGCCCTGATCGATGCGGTCGCAGCCCTGCTGCCCCTGCGCAGCGACGCCAGCATGGGCACGGCGGCCCACGCCATCCACGCACCGGAAGATGTGGCCAACCCCAACGTGGTGAAGGTGGTGCTGGATGCACGCGGGCTGGCGCATTACTTCAGCCGCGCGCCGATTCCCTTCGCGCGCGACCACGCACCCGGCAGCGCGTGGTGGCAGGCCCAGGCCGCAGCGCCAGCCCTGCAGGGCTTCGCGCCGCTGCGCCATATCGGCCTGTACAGCTACCGCGCCGGCTTCCTGCGCGAGTTTCCGCTGCTGGCTCCCGCTCCCACGGAGACGATTGAGGCGCTGGAACAGCTGAGAGCGCTGTGGCACGGCCACCGCATCGCCGTGCACGTGACCGACGCGGCACCCGGGCCTGGAGTCGACACCCCCGCCGACCTGGAACGCGTGCGCGCCATGATGCGCTGATGCACAGGCGCTGCACCACCGCGCACCAGGAGGCCTTTGCCGCTCCGGGACGATGCCCCACCCGTGTGCCCGATGCGATGGTCACCGCCGTCCACCGCCGCGCGATGCGGTGCCGGGCGCCGTACCACCGCCACGCGTCACCCGTGTGACGGGCGTCAGGTCCGCGCGGGGATCGCATGCTATCCTCGCCCGCGACCAAGAGCACACGCCCGGGCCTGCATGCGCCCAGCCATCGTGCCGCCGAATTCAACATTAAGAGGACTTCCATGAGATTGATTCTGCTGGGCGCCCCCGGTGCCGGAAAGGGCACGCAGGCGACCTTCATCTGCCAGAAATACGGCATTCCGCAAATCTCGACCGGCGACATGCTGCGCGCCGCCGTCAAGGCCGGCACGCCCCTGGGCGTCCAGGCCAAGGCGGTCATGGATGCCGGCCAGCTGGTCAGCGACGATCTCATCATCAACCTGGTCAAGGAGCGCATCGCCCAGCCCGACTGCGCCAACGGCTTCCTGTTCGACGGGTTTCCCCGCACCATCCCCCAGGCCGACGCGCTGAAGACGGCCGGCGTCAAGCTCGACTACGTGCTCGAGATCGATGTGCCCTTCGATGCCATCATCGAACGCATGAGTGGCCGCCGCTCGCACCCCGCCAGCGGCCGCACCTACCACGTGAAGTTCAACCCGCCCAAGGTCGAAGGCAAGGATGACGTGACGGGCGAGGAGCTGATCCAGCGCGAAGACGATAAGGAAGACACCGTCAAGAAGCGCCTGGACGTCTACAGCGCGCAGACCCGACCGCTGGTGGACTACTACTCCGGCTGGGCCGCCCAGGACCCGGCGAACGCGCCCAAGTACCGCAAGATCAGCGGCACCGGCAGCGTGGAAGACATCACGCAACGCGCCCTGCAGGCCCTGGCAGGCTGACCGGGTGCGGCGCCGCCAGCCGGCGCCGACCACACCTCTCTTCGACGCCCCGCCCTGCGGGGCGTTGTTGTTTTCAGCCGGCCGCGGGCCCCTGCGCTGTGCGACGCGTCCGGTACAGCTCCAGCCACAGCGCGATGCGTGCCTTCACCGGGCTCAGTCCCTGCGCATCGACAGGCAGGGCATCCGTCGGCCTGGCAAGCACGCGGCCCAAGGTGCAGCGCGTCGTCACCCGCACGGCCACGCCCGCGGCCTGCGCGCGCAGCAAGGCAGCCTCCAGCGCGTGGTGCAGTGTGCCGTTGCCCGTGGCCGCCACCACCAGACCCGCCACGCCGTCGGCCACCAGCAGATCCACCACACGGCCATCGGCGCCGGAATGGTTCATGACGATCTCGACGCGCGGCCAGACAGGCAAAGCGGAAGGCGCCGCGGTCCCTTCAGAGGAGCCACCCGTGACGCCCGGGCCCAGGGCGGCGTTCACCGGCCAGGCGTGCGCCATGCGCACCCGCCCCTCCTCCACCCAGCCGAGCGGCCCCTGCTCTCCCGAGTCGAACGCATCGATGCGATAGGGATGCACCTTGCGCACCGAAAGCGCGCCGTGCACGGCGCCGGCCGCCACCACCACCACGCCACGGGCGCCGGGCATGGCGGCCACGGCCACCGCATCCAGCAGGTTCTGCGGGCCGTCCGGCACGAGGGCCGTCGCCGGCCGCATGGCGCAGGTCAGCACCACGGGCTTGCGCGCATCCAGCAGCGCATGCAGGAACCAGGCGGTCTCTTCGATCGTGTCGGTGCCGTGCGTGATGACCAGACCCGCCACGGTCGGATCCGCCAGATGGTGCGCGCAACGGGCGGCCAGCGTCAGCAGCACGTCGAACGGCATGTCCTTGCTGTCCACCTGCGCCACCTGTTCGGACACCAGCGCGCCACCCGCCAGCGCCGCCAGGACGGGGACGGCATCCAGCAACTGCTGCACACCGACCTGCGCCGCGGTGTAGCCGATGTTGTCGCCCGCATTCGCCGCCGTGCCGGCGATGGTCCCGCCGGTGCCCAGCACCACAATTTTTCCTGCGCCCACTTGCATCCCTTAAAAAACTGGTAAAAAATACAGGTACTGGATTAAAAAACAGTCCAGCCAGCCCACTCTTTGAACGCACTGGAACACCCCATGCTCGACAGTCCCAAGCTCACGGCCCGCCAGCAGCAGATTCTGGACCTGATCCAGACCGCCATCGCCCGCACCGGCGCGCCGCCCACCCGGGCCGAGATCGCCGCAGAGCTGGGCTTCAAGTCGGCCAACGCGGCCGAAGAGCATCTGCAGGCCCTTGCCCGCAAGGGCGTCATCGAGCTGGTCAGCGGCACCTCCCGGGGCATCCGGTTGCGCAGCGATACGGTTCGCTCCATCAACGCAGCCCGCGGCACCCAGTTCCATCTGCCCATTCCCGGCCTGTCGCAGCTCGTGCTGCCCTTGGTCGGCCGCGTGGCGGCAGGGTCTCCGATTCTCGCCCAGGAACATGTGGACCAGAGCTACACCATCGAGGGCAGCCTGTTCCAGCACAAGCCCGACTACCTGCTCAAGGTGCGCGGCATGTCCATGCGCGACGCCGGCATCATGGACGGCGATCTGCTGGCCGTGCAGTCCACACGCGACGCGCGCAACGGCCAGATCATCGTGGCCCGCCTGGGCGACGACGTGACGGTCAAGCGCCTGCGCCGCACGGCCAGCGCCATCGAGCTGCTGCCCGAGAACCCCGACTACCCCGTGATCACCGTCCACCCGGGCGAACCGTTCGAGATCGAAGGCCTGGCGGTCGGCCTGATCCGCAACACCATGCTCATGTAGGCGTCCCCGCAGCGCGCCGTAGGTGGCGGGCGTCTGGTCGGGTGGAGGCCGAGTGCGGTAACCGTACTCAGTTCCCACCGGTCAACCCTGCGGCATCGCGCTGTTCGCAAATCCTGCCTGTGTTCAATCCTCCTGGCTGAAGCAAGTGGGCCATCGAGAGAAATCTCCCTGGGCGGTACGAACCCGGGGCGGTGGAACTCGCTCGTCCGCATGCCCAGGCATCAGCAACCGCTGGAGTTTTCACATGGCAATGGCCTTGCTCACCATCTCTTCCCTCTCTCAACCTGTGCGCGCCCTGGGCCGCTGGTTCAGCCGCAATCTGCCGAATGCCGGCAGCCAGGCGAAGCGCACCTCTCCCCCGGCTGCCAGCGCACTGCGGCCTGCCACGGCGCAGCACGGTCCGGGGGTTCACCGGCCAGGTCTGTGGATGGCGTTGCCCGGCTCATGCGTCGCTACCGACGGACGCTCCCGCGCTGCCGCCAATGCCGAACGCTTCGGTACGCCGGCGCCCATTGCCACGCTGCGGCCCGCCGCGTCCCCACGCCGTACGGTGCGCGTGGTACGGCACACGAACGCCGGCGATCCCAGCCGGCTCATGATCTCAGGCCGCATGGCCGACGTCTGCGCTGAACTGGACCGGCTCGTCGCGCGCGAAGCGGCCCAGCGGTAAGCCACCGCCTCCACCCGCACTGCCCGCTGCGCGTCGCTGGCTGGCTGGTTGCTGGTCGGTCGAAGCGGAAGTCGGGCCACCGGGCCGCTCTGCAGCCCTGCAGTCCGCAGTGAAGCGGCCCCGCAAGCAGCATGCCGGCCCCCCATCGCCCCGACGCGATGCCGAGCGCACGGACGCCAACAGCCGATCAGGCCTGCATCCGGTCCAGCGTGACGGGGCTCTTCCAGAACGGCTTCACGGTGAAGCCACCGCCCGCATACCAGCCTCGCTCCCAGCCACGGTCCGCTTCTGGCGCTGGCTCTGGCTCTGTGCTAGCCCCAACGGAGAGCCGCATCGGCCTTCGCCTGTGACTTCGCTGCGCGGTCTCATCGCTTTGCTGCTTTGCTTTGCTGCTCCGTCGTTGTGCCGTGGTCAGCCTCCACCGCCTGAGTCACTTTGCCCCATTGAGCGGTCGCAATAAATATTCATAATCGATGCATGTTTAAGCGGCGCGATAGACATCTTTGAAGCAGCGTCAAAGCCCAGACCACGAAAGACCGGTATGACCGACTCCACCTCTCCCCGCCCTCTTGAAATCCACCACCCTGTCTCTGGCCTCTCGGACCGGATCGCCCGGGGCACCACCTTGGCCCTTCGCTTTTTGGCGGACACCTTCTTCGCCAAGCGCTACGGCAACCGCGCCATCGTGCTCGAGACCGTTGCGGCGGTGCCCGGCATGGTGGGAGGCATGCTGGTCCATCTGCGCTGCCTGCGCTGGATGATCGACGACCACGGATGGATCCGCACCTTGCTCGACGAGGCGGAGAACGAGCGCATGCACCTGATGGTGTTCCTGGAGATCGCCAAGCCCAACTGGTTCGAGCGGTTCGTGATTCTGACGGTGCAGGCCCTCTTCTTCGTCTTCTTCTTCGCGCTCTACCTGTTCTCCTCCCGCACGGCGCACCGTCTGGTGGGCTATTTCGAAGAAGAAGCGGTCGTCAGCTACACGCGCTACCTGGCTGAAATCGACGCAGGGCGGGTGGAGAACATCGCGGCGCCGCAACTCGCCATCGACTACTGGCATCTGCCCGCCCAGGCCCGCCTGCGTGACGTCGTTCTGGCGGTGCGCCTGGACGAGGCGGGCCACCGCGATGTCAACCATGGGTTCGCCGATGTCCTCGCCCGCGGTGACAAGCTCGGGTCGGTCGCGCACTGAGACGGACCACGGCCACCGCCCGCAGCGCGGCACGGTGTCTGGCGGCCATCGCCGGGCGCACGCCGCAGGAGTGACGGCGCCGGGTGCGCGCCGGCAGAGGCGCCCCTTTCAAGCGAGCCCGTCCGCCCCGGTTGCGCCGCCGCTCAGCTGTTGAGCTGCGCCCACAGCTTGTCCAGCCGCTTCACGCTCACGGGCTGCGGCGTCCGCAGCTCCTGGGCGAAGAAGCTCACGCGCAGTTCCTCCAGCAGCCAGCGCAGCTCTTGCATGCGCACATCGACCGCGCCTTTGCGCTCTGCCACCAGGCGCCAGTAGCGCTGCTCCTGCGGGCGCAGTTCGGCCAGCTTGGCCGCATCGCGGGCCGGGTCTGCGCGGTATTTGTCCAGGCGCAGGGTGATGGCCTTGAGGTAGCGCGGAAAGTGCGCCAGCTGGGCCCAGGGCGCCGCGGCGATGAATGTCTTGGGCATCAGCCGCTGCAGTTGCTGCTGCGCGTCCTGCGTGGCGTCGGGCGCATTCTTGGTGTCCTTGATCTTGCGCACGGCGGCGGCGTACTCCACCAGGATGGTGCCCGCCAGGCGGGCGACCTCGTTGGCGATCAGCGTCAGCCGGCCCCGGCCCTCGTCCACCCGGCGCTTGAAGTCGGCCTCGTTGGTGGGCAAGGGGTCTTGCAGGAAGGCGCGGTCCAGCGCCACGTCGATGATCTGGGCGCGCAGTTCTTCCTGCGTGCCCAGCGGCATGTAGGCCACGGCCATCTTCTGCAGATCTGGGATGTTCTTTTCCAGGTACTTGAGCGCATCCTTGATCTGCAGCGCGAAGAGACGCCGCAGCCCGGCACGGTGCTTGGCCGCGGCCACCTCGGGCTCGTCGAACACCTCGATGGTCACGGCGTCGCCGCCGTCGATGAGCGCCGGAAAGCCGATCAACGTCTGGCCGGCCTTGCGGATCTCCATCAGCTCGGGCAGTTCGCCGAAGGTCCACGCGGTGTAGCGCGCGTCGGCCCTTTGCGCGACCTTTTCCGCGGGCGCCGCCGTGCGGGCGGCCCCCGCAGGCGAAGCGCCGGCGGGCTTGCCTGACGCTATGCTTTTAGTAGCTTCATGCGCTTTTCCACCCTCAGATTCACGGTCTTTCGTATCTGAATTGCCCTGTACACCAGCGCCTCCAGCTATCTTTAATGAAGCAAGCGCCTGGAACGCGCCGCGCGCCTTGGCGCCCCACTCGGCCTTCAGGGCCCCCAGGTTGCGGCCATGGCCCAGCTGGCGACCGTGCTCGTCCACCACGCGGAAGTTCATGAACAGGTGCGGGCTCAGCATGTCGAGCTTGAAGTCCGCCCGCTTCACGTCGAGCGAGGTTTCATCGCGCACCTGCTTGAGCAGCGCGTCCACCAGGCTGCCGTGGCCGAAGCGCTCGGGCGCGTTGAACAGCTCCGCGATGCGCGCCGCGCTCTCGGGCAGCGGCACGAAGCGGCTGCGCGGGCGCTGCGGCAGGCTCTTCAGCAGCGCCTGGACCTTGGCTTGCAGCATGCCGGGCACCAGCCATTCACAGCGCTCTTCGCTGACCTGGTTGAGCACGAACAGCGGCACGGTCACGGTGATGCCGTCGCGCGCATCGCCGGGCTCGTGCAGATAGCTGGCGGCACAGTCCACGCCACCCAGGCGCACGGTCTTGGGGAAGGCGTTGCCGGTGATGCCGGCCGCCTCGTGGCGCATGAGCTCTTCGCGCGTGAGCTTGAGCAGGTCGGGGTTACCGCGCGCCGCATCGCGGTACCAGGCCTCGAAGCCCGCGCCCGTGCACACATCCGCCGGCAGCTGCTGGTCGTAGAAGGCGTAGATGAGTTCGTCGTCCACCAGCACGTCCTGGCGGCGCGACTTGTGCTCCAGCTCTTCCACCTTGGCGATGAGCTTATGGTTGGCGGCCAGAAAAGGCAGCCGGGTCTCCCACTGCCCGTTCACCAGCGCTTCGCGGATGAAGATGTCACGCGCGGCGTACGGGTCGATCTTGCCGAAATTCACCCGCCGGTTGTTGTAGATGACGATGCCGTACAGCGTGGCACGCTCCAGCGCCGAGACCTGCGCGGCCTTCTTCTCCCAGTGCGGGTCCAGCATCTGCTTCTTCAGCAGGTGGCCGCCGATCTGCTCGATCCACTGCGGCTCGATGGCGGCGATGCCGCGGCCGAACAGGCGCGTGGTCTCTACCAGCTCGGCCGCCACGATCCAGCGCCCGGGCTTTTTGTTCAGGTGCGCGCCCGGGTGCTTGTAGAACTTGATGCCGCGCGCGCCCAGGTACCAGTCTTCCTCGTCGCTCTTCACGCCGATGTTGCCCAGCAGGCCGGCCAGCATGGACAGGTGGATCTGCTCGTAGCTCGCGGGATTCGTGTTGAGCTTCCAGCGGTGTTCCGTCACCACGGTCAGCAATTGCGTGTGGATGTCGCGCCATTCGCGCAGCCGACGGATGCTGATGAAGTTCTGCCGCAGCAGCGACTCGTACTGCCGGTTGCTGAGCTTGTGCGTGGGTTGCTGAGCCGCTGTGACTGCGGCCGTGTCCGCCGGTTCATGCGCGGCCGTCAACCGCTGCGCCACGGGCAGGCTGGCCTGCGCGCGCGTACCCTGCTTCGCGGCCTTGATGGCGGCGTCTTTCTGCGCGCGGGCCGAAGGCAGCGTGGGCACCCCGCCGCGCGCCTCGTTGATCCACTTCCACAGCTTCAGGTAGCCGCTGAATTCGCTCTTCTCGTCGTCGAACTTGGCATGCGCCTGGTCCGCCTGCTGCTGCGCCTCCAGGGGCCGGTCGCGCACGTCCTGCACGCTCAAGGCGCTGGCGATCACCAGCACCTCGTCCAGCGCCTGGCGGTCGCGCGCTTCCAGAATCATGCGGCCCACGCGCGGGTCCAGCGGCAGGCGCGACAGCTCCACGCCCATGGGCGTGAGCTCGTTGGCGTCGTCCACCGCGCCTAACTCGCCCAGCAATTGGTAGCCGTCGGCAATCGCGCGGCCCGACGGCGCCTCGATGAAGGGGAACTGCGACACGTCGCCCAGGTGCAGCGACTTCATGCGCAGGATGACGCCGGCCAGCGACGAGCGCAGGATTTCCGGGTCGGTGAAGCGCGGCCGGCTGTTGAAGCCCGCCTCGTCGTACAGGCGGATGCAGATGCCGTTCGCCACGCGGCCGCAGCGGCCGGCGCGCTGGTTGGCCGCGGCCTGGCTCACGGGCTCGACCAGGAGCTGCTCCACCTTGCTTCTGAAGCTGTAGCGCTTGACGCGCGCGGTGCCGGCATCGATGACGTATCGCACGCCCGGCACCGTGAGCGACGTCTCGGCCACGTTCGTGGCCAGCACGATGCGCCGGCCCGTGTGGCCGGCGAAGATGCGGTCCTGCTCGGCCTGCGACAGGCGCGCGAACAGCGGCAGCACCTCGGCATTGCGCATCACGGGCTGGTGCGCCAGGTGCTTGCGCAGGTGGTCGGCCGCCTCGCGGATCTCGCGCTCGCCGGGCAGGAAGACCAGGATGTCTCCGCTGGCGTTGCCCGCCCAGAGTTCGTCCACCCCGTCGGCAATGGCCTCGTTCATCCCGTAGTCGCGCGAATCCTCGAACGGGCGGTAGCGCTGCTCGACCGGGAAGGTCCGGCCGGACACATAGATGATCGGCGCGGGCCCCTTGGCGGACTCGAAGTGCTTGGCGAATCGGTCTGCATCGATGGTGGCCGAGGTGACGACCACCTTCAGATCCGGCCGGCGCGGCAGGATCTGGCGCAGGTAGCCCAGCAGAAAGTCGATGTTCAGGCTGCGCTCGTGCGCCTCGTCGATGATGATGGTGTCGTAGGCCTTCAGCAGCGGGTCGGTCTGCGTCTCGGCCAGCAGGATGCCGTCCGTCATCAGCTTGACCGAAGCATCGCGCGACAGGCGGTCCTGGAAGCGCACCTTGAAGCCGACCACGTCGCCCAGCGGCGTTTTCAGTTCTTCGGCGATGCGCTTGGCCACGCTGCTGGCGGCGATCCGCCGCGGCTGCGTATGGCCGATGAGCTGGCCCTTGGTGCCCGGTTTGGCGTTGCATTTGCCCCGCCCCAGCGCCAGCGCGATCTTGGGCAGCTGCGTGGTCTTGCCGGAGCCCGTTTCGCCGCAGACGATGATCACCTGGTGCTGCTGCATCGCAGCCATGATTTCGTCACGCTTGCCCGACACGGGCAGCGACTCGGGGAACTCGATACGCAAGGGGGCGGTGGTGGCGCGCTGCGGTGCGGCGGCAGGCGCGGAAGAGGATGGCACGGATTCGGTCATGAAGGACGGCATTATCCAAGTCCGCCTACCCCAGCGTGCGCGCGGCCGCAGTTGTCACGCCGGCCATCGGACTTTAGGGCCGCAAGCGCATGCACCCGTTTGCGGCTCTGCAGACCTAGAGCTTCTACCAACACACTCCTTCAAAAATAAAAATAGACTCTATCCGTTAGCCACATTAACGATGCGCCGACGAAATCAATTGTCATGATACAGCGGGCGCGCAAGCCCAGCGCAGCGTGGCACAAAGGAGCCAGGATGACAGCTTCAGCGACTCCGCAGGCATCACGAAGACGGCGCCCTACGCGCCTGACGGCACCGCCCCCTTCGGCGGGGACACCGCACGCAGGCCGATGTCGGCGCTCAGACGGCGCCATGCGGATGCGTGACGCCTGATCGGACCCCGGGCGAGCCACGCCGGCGACACCTGAGCCGCGGCGCCCATCCAGCCCGCGCAAGGGCCCCACAAGGCCCCATCAGGCGCGGGTGAACACACCGACCACCACCTCAAACCGGGCACAGCCCACGGTTTGCGCCCCACCTACGGAAGGGCCGGCCCTCCGGCCGCCCCAAGCCGTGACCTGCAGCGCCGGCGCCGTCGCGCACGGCATGGACGACTGTTTGCCCCCAGATCGGAAGGAGACTCCCATGACCCCGAAGAGACAGCTGAGGCGCCGCTGGTGTGCGGCCCTGGTAGGCACCACCGCCACGTTAGCCGCCCATGCTCAAACCGCCCCGCCTCCCGCGCCGCCATCGGGCGTGAATGTGTATGGGCTGGTGGACATCGGCGTGGAGCGTGTGAACAACGTGGGCGCCAGCGGCAGCGGGCTGACCCGCATGCCCAGCAACACCGGCTCCCTGCCCTCCCGCCTGGGGTTCCGTGGCAGTGAGGACCTGGGCGGCGGCCTGCGCGCCGTGTTCACGCTGGAAATGGGTTTCGCCCCTGACCAGGGCACGCTGGCCCAAGGGGGCCGTGGCTTCGGCCGGCAGTCGTTCGTCGGGCTCGCAGGGCCCTGGGGGACCGTCTCCGCGGGCCGGCAGTACTCGATGATCTTCCTGTCGATGCAGGACGCGGACGTGATCGGCCCGGCCGTGTACGCACTGGGCTCGCTCGACAGCTACATCCCCAATGCGCGCGCCGACAACGCCATCGCCTACCGAGGCACCTTCAGCGGCCTGACGCTGGGCGCGCAATACAGCTTCGGCCGCGACACGGTGAACGCGGGCCCAAGCCCCGTGGGCACCAACTGCGCCGGAGAAAGCGCGGGCGACAGCCGCGCCTGCCGGCAGTGGTCCGCCATGGCCAAGTACGACAGCGCCCAATGGGGCGTGGCCTTGGCCTACGACCGCCAGAACGGGCGCAACACGGCCTCCGCCGCCGACATCGTCTTCGGCAACCTGAACCGCAGCGACCGCAGCGATGAACGACTGGGCGTGAACGGCTACGTGAAGTGGGCCGGCGCCAAGTTCGGCGGCGGCGTCATCCGCCGCGACAACGACGGCGATGCGGCCAAGCCGCGCAGCCACCTCTGGTACGTGGGCGCGTCCTACCCGCTGACGGGCAATCTGACCTTGGACGGCCAGTACCTGCGGCTGAACTACCAGGCCGTGGACGATGCGGATTCGCAGATGCTGGTGGCACGGCTCGTCTACAGCCTGTCCCGCCGCACCGCAGCCTATGCGCAGGTGGGCCACATCCGCAACGACCGGCGGGCCGCCGTGTCGGTGAGTGGGGGCGCCGCCGGCAGCAACCCTGCCGCCGGCGCATCGCAGACCGGTCTCAATGTGGGGTTGCGCCATGCCTTCTGACGCACATCCCCTGTCGGACCTGCGAGGTGCTTCCATGGCGCAACGCCGTCTTTTCATCCAGGCGCTCGGCTCGGCCGCCGCACTCGGGGGCTTCGCTCCCTGGACCGCGCAGGCGCAGTCGATGGACACCGCCCGGGTCGTGGTCGGTTTCCCGCCGGGTGGCACGGCCGATGTGCTGTCGCGCCGCGTCGCCGAGCGGCTGGCGCCTGCGGGCTACGTGCGCAGTGCCGGGCTGGTGGACAACAAGAGCGGCGCCGGGGGGCGGATTGCGGTGGAGACCGTGAAAGCCGCAGCGCCCGACGGAGCGACCCTGCTGCTGACGCCGCACTCGGTCCTGACGGTGTATCCCGGTATCTACCCCAAGCTGTCGTACAAGCCGTTCGAAGACCTGACGCCCGTGGCGCTGGGTGGGACGCTGTCGCACGCACTGGCCGTCGGGCCCATGGTGCCGGCCAGCGTGAAGAATGTGGCCGACTTCCTGGCCTGGGCGAAGGCGCACCCGAAGGACGCCAGCTACGGCTCGCCAGCCGCGGGCTCGATTCCGCACTTCATCGGCGCCCTGCTGTCCAAGCACAGCGGGATCGATCTGCGGCACGTTCCCTACCGGGGTTCGATCCCGGGAGTGACCGATACGGTGGGAGGCCAGATCCCTGCCATGGTCACCCCCGTGGGCGACTTCATTCCCAACGCCAAGAGCGGCAAGCTGCGCATCCTTGCCACGTCGGGACCGCAGCGCACGCCGTTCACCCCCGACGTCGCCACGTTCTCGGAACAGGGCTTTGACTACATCCGCTTCGACGAGTGGTACGGCTTCTACGCACCGGCGCGCACCCCGGCGGCCGTGGTGTCCGCCGCCAGCGCGGCCATCAACAAGGCCTTGCAGGACAAGGTGGTCATCGACAGCCTCGCCACCTTTGGCGTCATTGCGGGCGGATCGACGCCCGCAGAGCTGGGCGCGATGACGCACCAGGAGTCCGAGCGGTGGGCGCCGATCGTCAAGCAAATCGGTTTCACCGCCGAGTCGTGAGGCAGCCCGGCCGGCGGGCACGGGCGCGGCCCTCCGCCGCCCCCGGCTTCACGGGCCCCTCTGCCGCAGCCGGGGCCATGGCCGCTGTCACCCGCAGCCACTATCATTCGGCGCTTGCCCCGCACTGCACTGCGGCCCGCCCTGCCCGCTCGACCGTTCTCCATGTCCGCTGTCTTCAACTTCACCTTCGTCCCCTGGTTCCGGTCCGTCGCGCCTTACATCCACAAGTTCCGCCACCAGACCTTCGTGATCGGCCTCACGGGCGAGGCGATCGCGGCGGGCAAGCTGCAGAACATCGCGCAGGATCTGGCCATGATCCAGGCGATGGGCGTGAAGATCGTCCTGGTGCACGGCTTCCGGCCGCAGGTCAACGAACAGCTGCGCGCCAAGGGGCATGAGGCCAAGTACTCGCACGGCATCCGCGTGACCGACTCGGTGGCGCTGGATTGCGCGCAGGAGGCCGCAGGACAATTGCGCTATGAGATCGAGGCGGCCTTCAGCCAGGGCCTGCCCAACACGCCCATGGCGGGCTCCACTGTGCGGGTGATCTCGGGCAACTTCCTGACGGCGCGGCCCGTGGGCATCGTCGACGGCGTGGATTTCCAGCACTCCGGCCTGGTGCGCAAGGTGGACACGGCGGGCATCCGCCGCTCGCTGGAGATGGATGCACTGGTGCTGCTGTCGCCGTTCGGCTTCTCGCCCACCGGCGAGGCCTTCAACCTCAGCATGGAAGAAGTGGCGACGTCGGTGGCGATCTCGCTCAAGGCGGACAAGCTGGTGTTCGTCTCCGAGGTGCCGGGCATCCGCACGCAGCCCGAAGCACCCGAGAGCGACGACAACCCCATCGACACCGAGCTGCCACTGGCCCTGGCCCGCCAGATGCTGGCCACCCTGCCCCCGGCCCAAAAGCCGACCGACACCGCGTTCTACCTGCAGCACTGCGTGAAAGCGTGCGAGGCCGGCGTGGAGCGCAGCCACATCATTCCGTTCGCGGTCGATGGCGCGCTGCTGCTGGAGATCTACGTGCACGACGGCATCGGCACCATGGTCGTGGACGAAAAGCTCGAAGAGCTGCGCGAGGCGACGCCCGACGACGTGGGCGGCATCCTGCAGCTGATCGAGCCGTTCGAGAAGGACGGCACGCTGGTCAAGCGCGACCGCACCGAGATCGAACGCGACGTGGCCAACTACACCATCATCGAACACGACGGCGTGATCTTCGGCTGCGCCGCGCTCTACCCCTACCCGGAAGCCGCCACGGCCGAGATGGCCGCCGTGACCGTGTCCCCGCAAAGCCAGGGCACGGGCGACGGCGAGAAGCTGCTCAAGCGCATCGAGCAGCGCGCACGCATCATGGGCCTGAAGAGCATCTTCGTCCTCACCACGCGCACCATGCACTGGTTCATCAAGCGGGGCTTCCAGCCGGTGGACCCGGACTGGCTGCCCGAGGCCCGCAAGAAGAAATACAACTGGGACCGCAAGAGCCAGGTGCTGGTCAAGAAGCTGTAGGAACACCGGGCTCGCACTCAAGGCGCGGGAGTGGCGACCAGAGAGGCCCAGTCCTGCTTCAGCGCATCGCGCACGCGCAGACCATGGGGTGTGTCGTGCACCTGGGTGTCTTGCGCCAAGCGCGCAAAAGCCAGCACACGCCCGCCGCGCACCGCCCAGCCCACAAACCAGCCGTAGCCGCGCGCCGTGTCGGACACGCCATCGGCCCTGCGCGGAAAGGCCGTACCGGTCTTTCCGTGCACCTGCCAGCCCCCTGGCCACCGCCCTATCGCCGTGATTTGCGCCGTCATCCGCACGGCCTGCGCGCTGACGGGCAATTCCCCCTGCGCCAGGCGACGCAGAAAAGCGACCTGCTCACGGGCAGAGACCTGCAGCGATGAACTGATCCAGGCCCGGTCCAGACCGTTGTTGCGACTCGCATCGCCTGACAGGTCTGCATTCCCATAACCGAAAGCCTGCACATAACGCTGCAGCGCAGTGGCCCCCACCGTATGCGTCACGCGCTGCGAAAACCAGACCACCGACCACTGCATCCAGCGCGCAGGGTCTGCAGGCAGCAACCAAGCCGGGCCGCCCCAATCTGGATCACCCGGCCGAAACTGGAAAGTTGGCGCATGGGCGTTCTGCAGCACACCAGCGTCAAAGCCGATCAGACTGAGCGGGATCTTGAAGGTCGATGCTGGGGTCACGCGGGTGTCGCAGCCCCCTGCTCCACCACCGTCCGGCCGCTGTGCGCATCCACGATGAGTGTGCAAGCCAGACGCTGCGCGTGGGCCGCAAACACGCCTAGCAACAGGCCGAGGCTGACCCCAGATCGCAGCAGCGCCCGGCACCGGCCTCCGCTCACGCCCCCACCGCCTGCACCACGTGGCGCGCCACCTGGGCGATGGCGGCGTCGCGCACCTCCGGCGCCGCCGGCACGCCCGTCATGTAGCAGGCCACCAGCACGGGCGCGCCGCCGCCCGGCGGCCACAGCACGCCGATGTCGTTGGATGAGCCGTTGGCCCCCGTGCCCGTCTTGTCCCCCACCTTCCAGCCGGGCACGCCCGCGCGCAGGCGCTTGTCGCCGGTCTTGTTGTCCACCAGCCACTGCGTCAGGATGCCGCGCGACGCCGGAGACAGCGCATCGCCCAGCACCAGCCTGCGCATCGTCTGCAGCATGGCCTGCGGCGTGGTGGTGTCGCGCGGGTCGCCCGGCAGGGCTTCGTTCAGCGTCGGCTCCGTGCGGTCCAGCCGGGTGTGCGTGTCGCCCAGGGCCCGCACGAACGCGGTGAACCCCTTCGGGCCGCCGTGGCGCGCCAGCAGCAGGTTGGCGGCCGTGTTGTCGCTCAGGGTGACGGTGGCCTCGCACAGTTCGCCCACGGTGATGCCGCCGGCGCCGGTGTGCTTTTCCGTCATGGGCGAGTAAGGCACGAGCGCGCTGGCCTCATAGCGCACGCGGTTCGCCAGCGACTCCTGGCCGCGGTCCACACGCTCCAGCATCCAGCCGGCCAGCACCAGCTTGAAGGTGCTGGCCATGGGAAAGCGCTCATCCTGCCGCCAGCCAGCCGCTCGGCCGGTGCCCGTATCCAGCACCGCCACGCCGAGACGGCCGCCCTGCAAGGTGGATTCGACAGCCTTCAGTGCGGTGCGCCAGGTGCTGTCGCCGTGCACAGCCGCCGCGGCCGGGGTGGCGGCCCAAACTCGGGGTATGGCGGTCATCAGGCCCAGCCCGGCCATCAGCTCAAAGGAAAACTCGCGTCTTTTCATCATGTCGGTCCTCGGGGTGAAAGTGATGGACCGAACGATAGAGGGCGGCCGGCCTTTGCACCAGCGACAATAATCGCGGCGAACCCCAAGAAAAACTGATCACTCACGCTGCCATGCACCTGCCCCTGAATGCCTTGCGCGCCTTCGAGGTCTCCGCGCGCCACCTCAACCTGACCCGCGCGGCGCAGGAGCTGAACGTGACCCAGACGGCCGTGAGCCAGCACATCCGCAATCTGGAGGACCGGCTGGGCACGCCGCTGTTCCGCCGCCTGCCGCGCGGGCTGGCGCTGACCGACGAGGGCCAGGCCCTGCTGCCGGTGCTGGCCGAGTCCTTCGCACGCATCGCGCAGGCGCTGGAGCGCGTGAGCGACCGCCGCCCGCGCGAGGTGCTGACCGTGGGCGCGGTGGGCACCTTCGCCGTGGGCTGGCTGCTGCCGCGTCTGCGCGACTTCCAGCAGGCCCACCCTTTCGTGGATCTGCGCCTGCTCACGCACAACAACCGCGTCGATCTCGCCGCGGAAGGGCTGGACTACGCCATCCGCTTTGGCGACGGCGCCTGGCACGGCACCGAAGCCGACCGCCTGCTCGACGCGCCGCTCTCCGCCATGTGCGCCCCCGCCATCGCCGCGCGCTTGCGCGCCCCGGCCGATCTGGCCCGCGAATCGCTGCTGCGCTCGTACCGGGCCGACGAATGGGCCACCTGGTTCGCCGCAGCCAGCGTGCCCTGCCCGCTGGTGCGCGGCACGGTGTTCGACTCGTCGCTGGCGCTGGCGGAAGCCGCGGCCCAGGGCGCCGGCGTGGCACTGCTGCCGCAGCGCCTGTTCACCCGGGAACTGCAGCAGGGCCGGCTGGCACAGCCTTTCGGTACCGAGATCGCGCTCGGCGCATACTGGCTTACCCGGCTCAAATCGCGGCCGCCGGGCGCGGCCATGGAGGCGTTCCGCTCCTGGATGTTGGCGGCCTGCGCGCGGGAAGCCTGAAGCGATTGCTACCAAACTCATAGCTAAATGCGCTTTATCCACGGGCGCCAGAGGTATATTTCATTCAAATTCTCAGGCGCTACGCTGCAACGGCACCTGGGTGCCGGCCGGTATCATCGGCGCCCCATGTCCGCCCCCTACCTGACTGCCGCCCTCTACCAGTTCGTCGATTGGCCCGACTACGCCGCGCTGCAGCCGCCGCTGCAGGCCTTGTGCGATGCACATGGCGTGCGGGGCACGTTGCTGCTGGCCCCCGAAGGCATCAACGGCACCATCGCCGGCCGGCCCAAGGACGTGCAGGCGGTGCTGGCCTGGCTGCGCAGCGACGCGCGGCTGGCGCAGCTGAAGCACAAGGAAGCCTGGGGCGACCGGCTGCCGTTCTACCGCATGCGGGTGCGGCTCAAGCGCGAGATCGTCAGCCTGGGGGTGCCCGGGCTGAACCCCGCCGCGCAGGCCGGAACGTACGTGAAGCCGCAGGACTGGAACGCCTTCATCGACGACCCCGACGTGGTCGTGATCGACACCCGCAACCACTACGAGGTGGGCATCGGCAGCTTCGAGCGGGCGGTGGACCCCGGCACGCGCAGCTTCACGGAATTTCCCGCATGGGTGGAGCAGCAGAGCGCGCCGGGCGGCGTGCTGGCGGGCAATCCGCGCGTGGCCATGTTCTGCACCGGCGGCATCCGCTGCGAGAAGTCCACCGCGCTGCTCAAGTCGCGCGGCTTCGACGAGGTCTACCACCTGGAGGGCGGCATCCTCCAGTACCTGGAGACCGTGCCGCGTGAGGACAGCCGCTGGCAGGGCGAGTGCTTCGTGTTCGACGAACGCGTCGCTGTGGGCCACGGCTTGGAACCCGGGTCGCACAGCCTGTGCCGCTCCTGCCGCATGCCGCTGTCCGCCGAGGACCGCGACACGCCGCAGTATGTGCAAGGCGTGAGCTGCCCCTACTGCCATGGCACCCGCAACGAAGCGGAACTGCAGGCGCTGGCGGAGCGAGAGCGCCAGATGAAGCTGGCCGCGCAGCGGGGCCAGGAGCACATCGGCGCACGGCTGGACAGCGCTCCACCCCGCCCGGCCGCGGTCGCAGCGCCTGCGGCACTGCAGGGCCCGCAAGCTGCGCCCGCTGGCGATCGGCCCGTGCTGTACTCCTTCCGCCGCTGCCCTTACGCCATGCGCGCCCGGCTGGCATTGGCCGTGAGCGGCACCACCTGCGAGCTGCGCGAGGTCGTGCTGCGCGACAAGCCGGCCGCCCTGCTCCAGGCGTCGCCCAAGGGCACGGTGCCCGTCATGGTGCTGCCGGACGGCGCCGTGCTGCAGGAAAGCCTGGACATCATGCTGTGGGCCCTGGAACAGAACGACCCGCAGCGCTGGCTGCAGCCGACCCACGGCACCCGTGACGACATGGTCGCCCTCATCGCCGACGCCCAGACGCGCTTCAAACCCGTGCTGGACCGCTGCAAGTACCCGAACCGCTATCCCGATGCCGATCCGGACCGGGCCTGGGTAGAGGCGCAGTCCTGGCTGCTGGCGCTGGAGGAGCGCCTGTCGCAGACGCCCCATCTGCACGGCACGCACGCCGCGCTGGCCGACATGGCGATCGCGCCCTTCGTGCGGCAATTTGCGGGCATCGATCCGCAGCGCTGGGAGGCCGGCCCCTGGCCCCAACTGCGGCGCTGGCTCGCCGACTGGCAGCAAGGCAGCCTGTTCACGCGCACCATGGAAAAGTACGCGGCCTGGCGCGAAGGCAGTCCGGTGGTGCTGTTCCCACTCACCGCCTGACTCCGCTTTTCGCCTTTTGTCCATCAGAGACCGATAGCCATGGCACGCGGCGTGACCGCATGCGTGGCCGCCGCGCTGTGCCTCCATCACCCCGCCGCGCTGGGCGTCCACCGCATGAAACGACACAGGGCGCCGTGAGCGCCCTGTCATGCAAGCAGATCGGCAGGCCGCCTCGTGGGCGGCGCCGATTCATGTTCAGGCCGCAGCCAGGCGGTCGCTTCGATGGCCGCGCCCGGCACGCACGAGCAGCACCACCAGAACGACGGCCATCGCGACGAAGCACAGGAACGACCAGTTGGCGATGGAGCCGCCCAGGAAGGTCCAGTCGATGGCCGCGCAGTCGCCCGAGCCGCGGAAGATCATGGGAATGGCGCGGCCGATGGGGAAGTGCTCGATCATTCCGTAGAAGTCACGGCCACACGTGGCGATCTCGGGCGGGTACCACTGCAACCAGGACTGGCGTGCCGCCACGAAGGCACCGAAGCCCGAGGCGACCAAGGCCAGCACCGCCCACGACATCCACCAGCCTTTTGTGCCTCTGGCGCCCGCCAGTGCTGCGAAGACTGCTACACCAATGAGAGCATAGCGCTGCACGATGCACATGGGGCAAGGCTCCAGACCCACCACGTGCTGCAGGTACATGCCAAACGCCAGCATGGCTACGCACGCCAGCGAAACCAGGCCCAGCACGCGGCGCGGCGCGGTATCCAACCAGTTCAACACCATTTTTTCCCTCATCCAATAACCGCCGTCCGAGATGTGCCCCTCCCCACCAAACCGGCGCGTCCCCAGCCAGCAGACGGCCAGCAAGGGCCGCCCCGCAGCAAAGGCCGTCGTCCCCCTGGCGGGAAGACGCGATGCGGCTCAGGGGGGGAAGTTAAATCCCGGCGGCTTGATCGAGAAACACGCGGGCGCGGCGTGGGGTCACCACCAGCGTCTCACCCTCTTTGAAACCCAGCTCCCTGAACTCGGACGCGGGGATCTGCGCTTCGATCAGGGATTCCGGGGACGCATTGTCCGCTGGTTTGTGGTCGTCGGCCGGAATAAGTTCCAGCCGCGCGATGGGGCCCACGACGATCGCGCGCGACAGCTGCGCCACGATGCCGCGCGGCCGGCCGGCAGAGTCCACGCCCTCGCCCCGCGAGTATCGGCGCACGTCCAGGTCGTGGGGGCGCACATAGGCGAACGCCTTGGCATCCTGCGCGTCGGCATGCTCGGGCGAATCGATCTGCACGCCCTCGACATGCACCAGGCCTTCGTGCGCGCGGCCGCGGAACAGGTTCACATCGCCCAGGAAACCGTAGACGAACGGGCTGGCCGGCTGGTCCCACACTTCCTGCGGCGAGCCGCTCTGCTCGATCCGACCCTGGTTGATGACGACCACGCGGTCGGCCACCTCCAGCGCCTCTTCCTGGTCGTGCGTGACGAAGATGGAGGTGACGTGCAGTTCGTCATGCAGCCGGCGCAGCCAGCGGCGCAGTTCCTTGCGCACCTTGGCATCCAGCGCGCCGAAGGGCTCGTCCAGCAGCAGCACCTTGGGTTCGACCGCCAGCGCACGCGCCAGGGCGATCCGCTGGCGCTGGCCGCCCGACAGCTGCGACGGGTAGCGATCGGCCAGCCAGTCGAGCTGCACCAGCTTGAGCAGGTCGGTCACCTTCTGCTTGATCGCGGCCTCGCTCGGGCGTTCGCTGCGCGGCTTCACGCGCAGGCCGAAGGCCACGTTCTCGAACACCGTCATGTGGCGGAACAGGGCGTAGTGCTGGAACACGAACCCCACGTTGCGCTCGCGAACGTGCACATCGGTGGTGTCTTCGCCGCTGAAATGGATGCTGCCCACGTCGGGCGTCTCCAGGCCAGCGATGATGCGCAGCAGGGTGGTCTTGCCGCAGCCCGAGGGGCCGAGCAGTGCGATGAGTTCGCCGGACTGGATGTCCAGGCTCACGTCGCGCAGCGCCTGGAAGTCGCCGAACTGTTTGCTGATGTTGCGGATTTCAATGCTCATGGCTGTAGGCTCTTTTCAACGCAGTTCACTGCGGTGCGGCGGCCGGCGTGGGCCGCTCGGGGGGCAAATTGGCAGCGGCCTTGCGCTCGCGTTCGCTCTGCCACTCGGCGAAGGACTTGATGACCAGCGTGACCAGCGCCAGCAGCGCCAGCAACGAGGCGGCGGCGAACGCGGCCACCGACTGGTACTCGTTGTAGAGAATCTCCACATGCAGCGGAATGGTGTTGGTCTGGCCGCGGATGTGGCCCGACACCACCGACACCGCGCCGAACTCGCCCATGGCGCGCGCGTTGCACAGGATCACGCCGTAGAGCAGGCCCCACTTGATGTTGGGTAGCGTCACGTGCCAGAAGGTCTGCCAGCCCGTAGCACCCAGCACGATGGCGGCCTGCTCCTCGTCGTTGCCCTGCGCCTGCATCAGCGGAATCAGCTCGCGGGCGATGAACGGGAAGGTCACGAACACGGTCGCCAGCACGATGCCGGGCACGGCGAAGATGATCTTGATGTCGTTGGCCTGCAGCCAGGGGCCGAACCACCCGTTGGCGCCGAACACCAGCACGTACATCAGGCCCGCCACGACCGGCGAGACCGAGAACGGCAGATCCACCAGCGTGGTCAGAAAGGCCTTGCCACGGAACTCGTACTTGGCGATGGCCCAGGCCGCCGCCACACCGAACACCAGGTTCAGCGGCACGGCGATGGCCGCGGTGATCAGCGTGAGCTTGATGGCCGACCAGGCGTCGGGTTCGCGCAGGCCGGCCAGGTACGCATCGACACCCTTGCGCAGGGCCTCGGTGAACACCGCCGCGAGCGGGAGCACCAGGAACAGCAGCAGGAAGAGCAGCGCGATCGTGATCAGCGTCCACTTGACCCACGGCGCCTCGGTCGTGCCTGCCTGGGCGCGGCGGACGGTACGGGAATGCGTCGAACTCATGCCGGGGCTCCCGCATGGCGGCGCTGCCAGGCTTGCAGCGCGTTGATGATGAGCAGCAGCACGAAGGAGATGGCCAGCATTACCACGGCGACCGCCGTGGCGCCCGCGTAGTCGTACTGCTCCAGCTTGCCGATGATGATGAGCGGCGTGATTTCCGAGATCATGGGCATGTTGCCGGCGATGAAGATCACCGAGCCGTACTCGCCGATGGCACGGGCGAAGGCCATGGCAAAGCCGGTCAGCAGCGCGGGCGTGATCGACGGCAGGATCACCTTGGTGAAGGTCTGCAGCCGCGTGGCGCCCAGGCTGGTGGCGGCTTCCTCAAGTTCCTTCTCGGCATCTTCCAGCACCGGCTGCACCGTGCGCACCACGAAGGGCAAGCCAATGAAGATCAGCGCGATCACCACACCTGCCGGCTTGAAGGCCAGTTGGATGCCCATGGGTTCCAGGTACTGGCCCAGCCAGCCGTTGCCGGCCAGCAGCGCGGTGAGCGAGATGCCGGCCACCGCCGTCGGCAGGGCGAACGGCAGATCCACCAGCGCATCGACGATCTTCTTGCCCGGGAAGCTGTAGCGCACCAGCACCCAGGCGATCAGCAGCCCGAACACCAGGTTGACGAGCGCCGCGATCAGCGAGGCGCCGAAGGTCAGCCGGTAAGACGCCAGCACGCGCGGCGCGCTGACGGCCACCCAGAACTGGTCCCAGGTCAGCGTGAAGGTCTTGAAGACCAGGGCCGACAGCGGAATCAGCACGATGATGCTGAGGTAGAAGATCGTGTAGCCGAGGGTGAGCCCGAAGCCGGGCAGGACCCGCTTGGCCCCACCCCGGCGCGTGCGCGCAGCACCGGGGGCCGCAGCGCCCGGCTGCGGCCTGACAGAAGACACCGTCGACATGGATCAGCGGCCGCCGGGCGTGTAGAGCTTGTCGAACTGGCCGCCGTCGTTGAAGTGCACCTTCTGCGCCTCACCCAGCGAACCGAAGTACTTGGCGACCGTGAACTGCTTGAGCGGCTTGAACAGGTCGGCATGCTTCTTCAGCACCGCCTCGGACCGGGGACGCAGCGCATGCTTGGCAGCGATCTCCTGCGCCTCGTCGGAGTACAGGTAGTCGAGGTAAGCCTTGGCCAGCGGGCCGGAATTCTTCTTGGCTACCGTGCGCTCGACGATGGCGACGGGGTTTTCAGCGACGACGCTCACCGACGGGTACACCGCATCGACCTTGCCCTTGCCGAACTCACGGTCGATGGACAGCACTTCCGATTCGAAGGTGATCAGCACATCGCCCGTGTTGCGCTGCAGGAAGATGCTGGTGGCATCGCGGCCACCCTTGCCCAGCACGGGCACATTCTTGTAGAGCTTGCCGACGAACTCCGCTGCCTGTGCATCGGTGCCGCCGTTCTCGCGCACGTAGCCCCAGGCCGCCAGGTAGGCATACCGGCCGTTGCCGCCCGTCTTGGGGTTGACCACGACCACCTGCACGCCGGGCTTGATCAGGTCGTCCCAGTCCTTGATGTTCTTGGGGTTGCCGTTGCGCACCAGGAACAGCATGGTCGAGGTGGTAGGCGAGGCGTCGTTGGGAAACTTCTTCGCCCAATCCTTGGCCACCACGCCGTTCTGCGCCAGGAAGTCGATATCGGTCGTCGTATTGAAAGTCACCACATCGGCATCGAGCCCGTCGTTCACGGCCCGGGCCTGCGCGCTGGACCCGCCATGGGCCTGGTCCACCTTTACATCCTTGCCGGTCGTCTTTTTGTAGTGGGCGACGAACGCTGCGTTGTAGTCCTTGTAGAACTCCCGGGCCACGTCGTACGACACGTTGAGCAAAGTGCTCTGGGCAGCAGCCGCACCGCTGGCGGCCAGGACCACAGCGGCCAAAAGGGTCTTGAGCGGAGTCGTCTTCGAGGTCATGGGTGCATCTTCCACGTAGCTAAGTTGCAAGCGATTGTGGAGAGAGCCGCTTAAAACGCAAAAGAATATATTTTTGTTAATTAATCGATTGCAAGAATAAGCAACGGCGCTTGACGTCCAGCGCTGCTGTGGCCCGGTGCGTGCTGCCTGGCCCAGACCAGACAAACCGCGCCGCCGTAAGAGATAAAAATGGGCTGTAGCGCTTTCCTGCAAAGCGGATGATGCTATTTAAAATATAGCATCGATCCCACTCAAGCCGCCGAGCGCAGCGTCCCCTGCGTCGGGCTGGACCAGTCGATCTGGTCCACCAAGGATTGCAGCAGGGCCCAGCCCAGGGGCCATTCGCCGTGGCCCGACTCGACGTTGATGTGCCCCGCCTGCTGCAGGCGCACGAACTCGCTTCCCCAGGCGCGAGCATAGGCCCCCGCCAAGCGTACGGGGCAGTACGGGTCGTTGCTACTCGCCACCAGGATGCTGCGGTAGGGCAAGACCGCATAAGGAACCGGCGCGAAGTCGCTCAGGACCGCCCTCCGCTCAGGGTCTGCAGGCGCCACCAGCAAAGCCCCGCGTACGCGCGCTGCGGCCTCTGCGCCCATGTGCGTGGTCGCGATGCAGCCCAGGCTGTGTGCGACGATCACCACCGGGTGGGGAGCGTCCAAGACCGTTTGTTCGAGCGTTTCCACCCAAGCGCGGCGCGTCGGGGTCATCCAGTCGTCCTGGCGCACGCGGATCGCGTGGGGCAGGCGCTCTGCCCACAGGCTTTGCCAGTGGCCGGCACCCGAGTCGCGCCAGCCAGGCACTACGACGACGGAAGTCTGCGGCTCCGTCATGCCGAGCCCTTCGAACCGTCGCAGAAGCTGAAACCGCGCAGATCAGGCCTGCCGACAGAGGAGTGACAGGGAGGCTCCAGATTCTGCTGACACGCAGATGGACTACAGGGGGCTGCAACAGCCATGGTGATCGCTTCTTTGCATGCAGGCATCGAGCGATTCTTCTCCCACCCCTTCAAAACCCAAACGAATATATGGTTCTGAATTAATGAAGAATTGATCTATTTAACGGGAGCAAGAGGAGCGCGTGGCGTACTCTGCAGCAGCACAAACACTTGGCGTTGCGCGGCCACCAGCGCGATGTACGCAAACATCTCTGCCCATTCTTCCATGACCAGCGCCTGGTCCAGTAAGGCATGCGGCAGCGCCACGCCCAGATGCCCTTCCGCATAGGTGCTCAACACCCCGGCAAGCACCAACACAGCGAGCTCGGCCCAAGCGAACTGCGGCGAACGCAACAGCTGCAGCACGACCCGGTATGCCCTGCACCGCACGAAGATCCAGGCACACCCCGCGAGCACCATCGCGGCCAGCGGATACACCGCGGGCTTGTACCAAAGCACCGAGGAGGAATACACAGGACCGTCCTCCGAAAACCCGACCGGCGGCAAAAACACGGCACCCCAACTCATCTCACGCGCCGCGAGCAGACACCACACCGGCACCAGCACCAGCGCCAAGCCCTTCACGGCGCGCCCAGGCCCGTCGTTCCCAACCACCTGCCGCGCAAAAACCCCAGCCATGACGGCCCCTGACAGCAGCACCACCACCTGCAGATCCTCCAGCCAGCCGTTCTCCCATCCGAAGGACACGGGCAGCAGCCGGGCCGCGGGGTAGCTGAGCGCCAGCCCCAGCAGCATCAGCACCAGCCATGCCCGCCGCCACCGCAGGGCCTGGGGCGAAACCTGGAAGGAAGCGGGAGCCAGTGGAGTGGCGTTCATGGAATAGCGTCGGGAAAGGGATGAAATCAGGACGCGTTTGCCGGCGCGATCCTGCCGAGAAACCAGCCTGGGAACCAAGGCGATGACGACCGCAGACTGCTTCGTCTACAAATCAGACTGCACAGTCGCATGGGTCCACAGTGTATGCCAGGCAGGTAAACCCAGTGTGTACAGGGCCCGTCACTCCGGATTGCGTGGGCTCCCACCCAGGGCCACCAAATCACTATGCCCTGGGACCTTCTCCCCCAGGAAATCCAGGAATCGCCGGACGGAAGGCGCCAGTCCGCGCCGGGAAGGGAACACCGCGTGCACGACCCCGCGCGGCGTGGACCATTGCGGAAGCAGGCGCACCAGCCGGCCTTCGTTCAGTTCGGCCTGGCACATGTAGTCCGGCAGCCAGCACATCCCCGTGCCGGCCACGGCAGCGAGCTTGAGCGTCAGCAGATCGTCGGCCACATAGCGCGGCGACAACTGCACGACTTCTTCGCGCCCGTCGGGGCCGATCAGGCGCAGGCTGCTGCGGCCATCCGCGGCCGACATGGCCATGCTGTCCAGACGCGACAGTTCGGCCAGCGTCTCTGGCGTGCCCCGCCGCGCCAACAGGTCGGGGCTGGCCACCAGCACCTGTCTGGCGTCGTCCAGGCGCTTGACGACCATGCTGCCACTGTCTTCGAGGTTGGCGCGCACCCGCAGGGCCACGTCGATGCCCTCTTCCACCAGGTTCACGACCCGGTTGGTCACCTGCATCTCCACGCGCACCTGCGGATGGCGCTCCAGGAACACCGGCATCAGTTCTGCCAAGACGGTTTGCGCGAGCGTGACAGGACAGGTCACGCGCACGGTGCCACGGGGCTCCGTCTGTACCTGCGCCACGGTGTCGGCAGCAGCCTGCGCGGCCTCGCGCATGGCTTGGCAGTGGCGCAGGTATGACTCGCCGACCTCCGTGAGCGAGAGCTTGCGCGTCGTGCGCTGAAGCAGGCGCACCCCCAGCTGCGCTTCGAGGTCCGAAACGCGCCGCGAAAGACGCGACTTGGGAATGCCCAGCGCCCGGCCGGCTGCCGCGAATCCGCCGCGTTCGACCACCTCGGCAAAGTAGAGCATGTCGTTCAGGTCTTGCATGGGCACCCCCGCCTATTAATCACATCAATGGAACGATCTATCGTATCCGAGCGGTCTTATCACCCGATCATCAATACAGCACAATTCAATCAACGCCACGATGCTGTGGCCCCATTTCAGGAGAACTTCCATGCAACTGCTGCACATCGATTCCGCCATCACCGGCACCGCATCCGTTTCCCGCCAGCTCACGGCTCAGACCGTAGCTGCCTGGTTGGCCGCTCACCCGGGCACGCAAGTCCAGTACCTGGACCTGGTCACCCAGGCTCCAGGCCACTTCACCATGGATGCCATGGCACCGCGCACCGGCCAGACCGAAGGTCTGAGCGAAACCCAGTTGCGCGAGAACGCCGTATCCGAGCAGCTGGTGAGCCAGTTTCTTGCCGCGGATGTGATCGTGGTCGGCGCGCCGCTGTACAACTTTGGCATCCCATCGCAACTCAAGGCCTGGATCGACCGGATCGCCCAGCCGGGCCGCACCTTCCGCTATACCGCCACCGGACCGGAAGGCCTGGCCAAGGGCAAGACCGTGATCGTGGCATCGACACGCGGCGGCGTGTACTCCACCAGCGAAATGGGCCGCGCCATGGAGCACCAGGAGAGCTACCTGCAAACGGTGTTCGGCTTCTTTGGAATTACCGACGTGCGTTTCGTACGGGCTGAAGGCGTTGCCATGGGGCCCGACGCGAAGGCCCTGGCTCTGAGCAGCGCCGAGCGTGACATCCAGGCCCATACGGCCATTTCGGCCAACCAGGGCGCGATGACGCAAGCAGCCTGAGAACGGCTTTTCCGTAGGGCGGCCCGATGGCCACGCACGCAGGCGTGGCCATCAGGCTTTTGGCTTTGACCGGATGGGCTACGAACAGCTAACCGCCACCTCACGGTCCGGCAGCCCGGTTCCTCGATCGCACCGCCTAAGCATGTGGAACTGCTAAACGCGCAGCGGTCCGCCTACTTCAAAGGGGCAGCACCAGGGCCGTCCACGGAGAGGTCCGCCCCCAGTACCCGGCGTTCGTCGAACACGAAACACCCGCCGTGGTAATGCGCGCCATCGGTCTGCTCGAAGTACTTGAGGATGCCGCCTTCAAGCTGATAGACGTGCTCCACGCCCTCTTCGCGCATCAGGATGGCGGCCTTCTCGCAGCGGATGCCTCCGGTGCAGAAGCTCACCACCGTCTTGCCTGCCAATTCGGCCTTGTGAGTCCGCAGCGCCGGAGGAAAGTCGGTGAATTTCTCGATGCGCCAGTCGATCGCCCGATCGAAGCTGCCGTGGTCCACCTCGAAGGCATTGCGCGTATCCAGCGTGACGACCGGCCGGCCGTCGTCATCGCGCCCAGCCTCCAACCAGCGCCGCAGGGTGGGGGCATCCACGGACGGAGCCCGGCCATTGGCCGGACGGATCGTCGGGTGGTCCATGCGGATGATCTCGCGCTTGACCTTCACCAGCATCTTGCGGAACGGTTGCGTGGCCGACCAGCTTTCCTTCGGCTCCAGCAGTGCGAACCGGGAGTCCTGCTTCAGCAGCGCGATAAAGCCGCGCACAGCATCTTCCGGACCGGCCAGAAAGAGGTTGATGCCCTCTTCCGCGAGCAGGATGGTGCCCTTGAGCTCCATGGCCACCGCCCGCTCATGGAGCACATCGCGCATTTCGGCAGCGTCCGGCAGCGGAACGAAGAGATAGCTGGAGATATTGAGAATGTCGTTCACGGCAAGGAGCCGGCAGACAAGACGGCCACGGCCCGGCACAAGCCGCCGCCGCCCCGGGCTGCGCCTTGCCCGGCCGCAGGCCGTCAGGTCACCGGGGTCAACAAAGTGGATTCGATCTTGTTGGCCAGCTGGGCGATGGCCAGCGCGGCTGGACAGCCGGGCATCTGCATCAGCAATAACTGCCGGCGCATGACGGCATCGCGGACCGATGTGTCGGCCGGAATATCGCCCATGTGAATCAGCCGCATGGGGCGACCGGACTCCGTGCTGACGAACCGGTCGAGCACCTGCTGCAACTGGCTGGTGATAGCCCGTCCATCCCCCGGGCGCGCCGCCTGGTTGACCACCATGCGCACATGGTGGCGCTTTTGCTGCGTGGCCATCACCTTGATGGCGGCGTAGGCGTCGGTCAGCGAGGTGGGCTCGGGCGTCGCCACGACAAGCACCTCAGAGGCCAGGGAAATGGAGAACAGCACGACGTCCGAAATACCGGCACCCGTATCCAGCAGCACCACGTCATAGCGCGGCGCCAGGGTCTGGATGACATGCAGGAATTCGTTGCGCACCTCAGGCGTCAGGCGCGAATACTCGACCATGCCGGAACCCGCGAGCACGACGGAAAAACCGCCCGGGGCTTCGATCACCGCATCTTCCAGATGGGCCTTGCCCGTGAACACGTCGTGCAGGGTGATCTTGGGGTGCAGGTTCAGCACCACGTCCAGGTTGGCCAGGCCCAGGTCCGCGTCCAGCACGAGAACGCGGTGGCCCCGCCGTGTCAGGGCGGCGGCCAGGTTGGCGGAAACAAAGGTTTTGCCCACGCCGCCCTTGCCGCTGGTGATGGCAATGATGCGGGCGCCGGCCGGCGCGGAGGCAGGAGGAGGCGCAGGCATGTGCGGGCCGGCAGGGGTGGTGGGTTGGGGGGACAGCGCGTCGGTCATCTCTGTGCTTTCAATAGGCGCTGCCTGTGGAGGGGGAATCCATGGTCGGGGGCAGATCGCCCCAACCGGACGGAGTGTATAGCGGCCCGAACAGCAGGCTCTTTTCTTCTGCGGTCACGGTACTGTCTGGCTGATCTTCAATGCTGACGCGGTTGCGCCCCGCCATCTTCGCCTTGTAGAGCTGGCTGTCGGCACGCTCGGTCCAAAGCAAGGTCGTGCTGCGGATCCACTGCAGGGCGAACGCGCCGCCGATGCTGACGGTGACGTGCAACTCTACCGAAGGAGAAATGCGGATCGGTGTGCTCTCCACCGCCTTGCGGATGCGTTCGGCCACGACGCGGCCAAAGCCGGCCTGGCAGGCAGGCAGCACCACGGCGAACTCCTCGCCGCCGTAGCGCGAGAGCGTGTCCATGGGGCGGACGCAGGCGTTGAGCGTCCGAGCCACGGACTGCAGAACGATGTCTCCGGCCAGATGGCCATAGGTGTCGTTGACGCGCTTGAAATTATCGATATCCAGCATGAGCAGCAGCGCAGCTTCGCCGGCCCGGGACACGCGGTCGATCTCGCGCTCCAGGACGGTACGGAAATGGCGCCGATTGGCCAGCCCCGTGAGCGGATCCTTGAGTGAAAGTTCACACAGGCCGTCGATCAGGCTTTGCAGATACCGCATTGGAATGTCTTCGCACAGCGATGCCTCCGAACCCAGCGACTGCGCAACGAGGGCATGCGCTGTCGAAAGGCGCAGATCGCGCATGTTCACGAATTGGGGGGTCGCGGATTCAGTCACAAAATGCAACAAACAGGTGTCCGTAGAGTGTATCAGCGCCGCCCGCATTCCTAGGCTTCAAGACGATGCATTGGAATGCAAACTGTGTAGCGCCACCAGCGCTTCCGCGTCGGTGCGGTAGAGCGCCAACCCGGCGTCGGGGACCAATGCACCGGAGCGGCGCAGGACCTGCTCCACCGGCAGCTTGATGCCGCTGACATGCAGCACACCGCCCGCTGCACGTATCAGGGACCGCAGCCGCATGAAGGTCTCGACACCGGTCACATCAATGCGGTTGATGGGCAGCGCGAACAGGCACACATGCCGCAGGTCCGGCCGCTCGGCCAGACGCTCGGATACCCATCGTTCCAGCGCAGCAGAAGAGGCAAAGTCCAATTCGGCGTCCAGGCGCAGTGCGAGCAAGCCCGGAGCAAGTGGCGGCAATTGCCACAGGTGACGATCCCGCAGGCTGCCGTCAGGGTGCATGCCGACCTCGATGATCCTCGGGTGCAGTCGCTGGTAGAGAAAGTGGCTGAGGTTCATCACCAGCCCCACCAGCACACCCCAGTACATGCGAGGTGCTGTCGCCAGCGTAAGCAGGAAGGTGATGCCACCGATGGCGGCCTCGACCCGCGACACGCGCCACAGGCGGAGCATGCTCGCAGGCTTGATCAGCCCCGTCACCGCCGTCACCACTACGGCCGCCAGCACCGACTGGGGAACGTGGTAGAGCGCCGGGGTGAGCCACAGCAGCACCGCCAGCACCAGGGCCAGCGCAAACAGCGTCGCCCATCCGCTGCGGGCACCGGCATACAGATTGATGGCCGACCGCGAGAACGAGGCGCTGGTGGCGAAGCTGCCGCACAGCCCCGAGCTGATCTTGGCCATGCCGTGCGCGATGAGATCCTGGTTTTCGTTCCAGCGGGTACCGCCATGCTGATGCTCGACCTTGGCACTGGAGGCCGTCTCCAGAAAACTCACCAGCGTAACGACCAGCACCGGCATGAGCAGCGCGCCGAACTCGTCCCACGACAGCCAACCCGGCCAGTACGCCGTGGGCAGGCCCGCCGGCAGGTGTCCCACCACTGCGCCATGCGCATCGGCATAGCCCAGCGCCCAACTCGCCAGCGCCGCCAGCCCGACGATCACGATGGCGGCAGGAAACGTGGACCGCCAGCGGCGGGCCGCCACCAACAGCCCCAGGCTTGCCAAGCCAAATGCCAGGGCCGTGAGGTCGAAGTGGTGCACCGAGGGGCTGACGGCCAAGGCATGCCATGTGGTACGCAACCCGAGCAGCGCGGGTAACTGGGACGCCAGGATCAGCCATGCGGCCGCCTGGGTGAACCCGTTGAGGACAGGTGAGGTCACCAGATTGAGCAGCCAGCCGAACCGCACCACCCCTAACGCAAGTTGCAGCAGGCCGGACAACAGCGCCATCCATGCCGCCAAGGCCACCCACTGCGCACTGCCGGGCTCAGCCATGCCCGTGAGCGACGCGCCGATCAACAGGCTGGTCAGCGCCGTCGGGCCGACACCGAGCCGCGTGGATGAACTCCACAGTACGGCAACCAAAGCGGGAACCAGCGAGGCGTAGATACCCGTGATCAAGGGCATGCCGGCCAATGCGGCATAGGCCACGCCCTGAGGCACCAGCATCAGCCCTACGGTCATCCCTGCCCAGAATTCGCCTGCCAGCAACGTGCGGTTTGGCCGTGGCCACGCGAGGAACGGAAACCAGCGATGCAGGGCGCGCATATTCATCCGGCGATTGTCGCTGCGTCTCCCCAGTTCGCATGAACGATGCCGCAGGCAATCCATTCCATTGAGACCGCTGGCGCTCCATCAGCGGCTGGGGTTGTCCTACGGCAGCTTCGGCCGCGTCCGACCCACGCCCTCCCGCTAGCCCCCTACAGTCCGCACCATCGCCCACAGCAAGGAGAACCCCATGGAAGGTAGCCCTCAAACGCAGCAACGCCCTACGTCCCGAATGATCGGCATGATGGCCGTGCTGGCACTGGCCGGCGGGCTGGTGGCATGCGACAAGAACAATGGGCAGACCGCCGGACAGCGGCTGGACTCGGCGGTCCAGAAGACGGAGCAAACGGCGGCCGATGCGCAGCGCAAAATGGAAACGGCTGCCGACCAAGCCGGCTCCGCCACCCGGGACGCGGCAGCCAAGGCCCTGGCTGTCATGGACGATGCAGGAATCACCACCAAGGTCAACGCAGGGCTGGCACAGGACCCTGACCTGAGCGCGGTGAAGATAGACGTCGACACCCGCAATGGCATCGTGACGCTGAACGGGCCTGTGAAGTCGGCTGAGGCACGCGAACGGGCGGGCAAGATCGCCCAGGGGGTCGAGGGCGTGAATTCGGTGGTCAACCAGCTGACGGTCAGCGCCGGTTGATCCTGCGAGGCTCCCGGGGCGCCGCGTGGTGGCGCCCCGTGCGGCGCTAACATGCGGCGCATGACAGCCCCGAATCCTTCTTTCAGCAGCACCACCACCCATCTCATTCACCACGGGTACGAGCCTCCCGCCGGCTTCGCGGCTCCCCAGCCCCCCGTCCACAAGGCATCGACCGTGATCTTTCCCAACGTGGCTGCCATGCGCGCCCGCGAGTGGAAAGACAAGTCCAGCTACACCTACGGTCTGCATGGCACGCCGACGACCTACCAGCTCGAGGAACGTCTGGCCACGCTGGAAGGTGGACTGCAGTGCCTGCTCGTTCCGAGCGGCCTTGCGGCGATTGCGAATGTAGCCCTGGCCCTGCTGCGTACCGGCGACGAAGTACTGATTCCAGACAATGCCTATGGGCCGAACAAGTCCCTGGCGGAAGTCGAGTTGCGCCATTACGGGATCCGTCACGTGGTCTATGACCCGCTCGACCCTGCCGACCTGGAGGCGAAGATCACGTCCGCCACCAAACTGGTGTGGCTGGAGGCAGCGGGCTCCGTGACGCTCGAATTTCCCGACCTCATCGAGCAGGTGCGCATCTGCCGGCGGCATGGTGTGACCACGGCACTGGACAACACCTGGGGCGCCGGCCTGGCCTTCGCCCCGTTCGATCTGCTGGGCGACGGGCAACTGGGGGTGGACATCTCCGTGCACGCCCTCACCAAGTACCCCAGCGGCGGGGGCGATGTACTCATGGGCAGCATTACCACCCGCGACCAGCCGCTGCACCTGCGCATCAAGCTGACGCACATGCGGCTCGGCCTGGGTGTGGGCGGCAACGATGTGGAAGCGGTGCTGCGCTCCCTGCCGAGCGTATCGCTGCGCTACCACGCCCACGATGCGGCGACGCGGAGCCTGGCGCGGTGGATGACGGGACAGCCCGGTATCGCCCAGGTGCTGCACCCCGCCCTCGAAGACTCACCCGGCCATGCGCACTGGAAGCAGCTGTGCGGAAAGTCGAATGGCGGCACTGGCGCTGCCGCAGGCCTGTTCAGCGTGGTGATCGATCCGCGCCATGGACAGCAGCAGATCGACGCCTTCTGCGACGGGCTGCGCCTGTTCAAGATCGGCTACAGCTGGGGCGGCCCCATGAGCCTGGTGGTGCCGTACGACCTGCCGTCGATGCGCAGCGGACCGTCCCATCACCTGAAGCCGGGTACGGTGGTGCGCTTTTCCGTCGGACTGGAGGCCGTGGACGACCTGCGCGACGACCTCGCGCAGTCGATGGCCCGCGCCTTTGCGGTGGCCTGAACGCTCACGCGCGGCCCGCGAACGCTAGTAATTAGGGCCCGCGACCGACCCAATCGGCCCCATGCTGTTACATTGATCCATCACTGAGAAGGACATACCTTGGCAACACCCAACTACGGCTACGAAAAACGCCAGCGCGAACTCGCAAAGAAGAAGAAGAAGGAGGAAAAGCTGCTGGCCAAGTCACAGCGCAAAACCGACGAACCTAACCCTGGACAGGAATCTCCGGACGATGCGCCTACCAGCGATGGCGGACATGACGGCGCTACCGCGCCCCGGAGCGACAGCTAGGCCTGATGCGGCGTCTTCAGGCAGCGTCTCGGCTCGGCCGGCCCCCAGCGTGCGCCAGCCGCAGCCGCTCAGCGCAGGCCCGTCATGGCAGCAGCTTGCGCAGTTCCGGCCACACGTTGGCCAGCATGATCGGATGCGCTTCCGCCCGCGGGTGAATGCGGTCCGGCTGGAACATGCGGGTCGGGTCCGGACCGTCCGCCACCCCCTTGAGCAGGAACGGGACGACAGGCACCTTCTGGGAGGCGGCCACCGAGGCAAACAGCCCGGAGAAGCGCCGGGCGTAGTCGGTACCGTAGTTGGGTGGTACCTGCATGCCCACCAGCAGCACGTTGGCACCCGTCTGCTGAGCAGCCCGGGTCATGGCCACCAGGTTGTCCTCGGTGTTTTTCAGCGGTAGCCCGCGCAGCGCGTCGTTGCCACCCAGTTCGATCACTACATGCGTAGGCCGGTGCTGCGACAGCAGGGCAGGCAGGCGCGAGCGGCCACCCGATGTCGTGTCGCCGCTAACGCTCGCATTCACAACCCGGCCCGCAATCTTTTCTTCAAGCAGCCGCTTTTCGAGCAGTGCCACCCAGCCAGTGCCACGGGCGAGCCCGTACTCGGCGCTCAGTGAGTCCCCCAACACCAGGATGACCGGCGATGACTGCGCGCCCTTGCTCTGGGCCAGGGCGGGCGAAGAGCAAAGCCCCGCGAGCAGGCCGACTGAAGCTGCCAAGATAAAGTCACGCCGACGCTCTGTCCGATTCACTGCTGAACTCCTCATGTCCGATCATTCCTCCGTGCCGCTCCAGCCCCATGATTCCGCAGCCACCGCCATCATCGCGGTGGAACATGTGCACAAGTCCGTGACGGACTCCACGGGTACGCTCGACATTCTGCGGGATATCGATTTCCGCCTGGCGCCAAGGGAAACCGTGGCCATCGTCGGGGCGTCCGGGTCGGGCAAGAGCACCTTACTATCGATCGTGGCGGGGCTGGACACGCCCACCCGGGGTACGGTGCATCTCGACGGACAGGACCTGTTTGCACTCAGCGAGGATGAGCGTGCTGCGCTGCGTGCACAGAAGGTCGGCTTCGTCTTCCAGAGTTTTCAGCTGATGGCCAATCTGACCGCACTGGAAAACGTCATGCTGCCGCTGGAGCTCGCCAACCGACGGGACGCACGGCAGCTGGCTGCGGAAATGCTCGGCCGCGTGGGCCTGGGCCAGCGGCTGGGCCACTACCCCAAGGTGCTCTCCGGCGGGGAACAGCAGCGGGTGGCGCTGGCACGGGCCTTCGTGGTGCAACCAGCGGTGCTGCTGGCCGACGAACCTACCGGCAGCCTGGACTTCGCCACGGGCGAGACGATCATGCGGCTGATGTTCGACCTGAACCGCGAACTTGGCACGACCCTCGTGCTCGTCACCCATGACCGCGCCATCGCCGACCAGTGCGAGCGCCGGATCACCATCGAAGCGGGACGGATCGCACCGCATTGATGCTGGGCCTGGCCTCCCTCTACGCGCCAAGCCCCGGCGATCGGCCGTGGGCGCACGCCATCCGCCGCTGGTGCCTGAGCAACCTCAGGGCTTGAAGCGGCGTTCGGGCAGCGGAATCCATTCCGTTTCGCCCGGCACCTGGCCCATCGCCTGGTCTTCCCAGTCCTGGGCCGCCTGCACGATGCGGTCCTTGCGACTGGAGACGAAGTTCCACCACATCTGCCGCGGCGCGTCGAGCGCGTCGCCGCCGATCACCATGCAACGCGCACCGGAGTCGCCCGTGGCCTCCAATGCCGTGGCCTCGCCCGGACGCAGCGTGGCCAGGGTGTGTTCAGCGATAGGCTCGCCATCCAGCGCCAGCGCGCCGGACACGGTGTAGACCGCCATCTCCTGCGCCAGCGGCGGCAGCTCCCATCGCGCGCCCCGCTCCAGCTGCACGTCGAGGTACAGCGTGGGCGACAACGTGGCGACCGGAGACACCTGGCCGAATGCCTCGCCGATCAAAACGCGCACGCGGCTGCCCTGGGCCTCGACCACCGGGATGTCCCTGGCGGGCGTGTGCACAAAGGTCGGCGCGGTCTCTTCGTGCGCCAGCGGCAGGGCGGTCCAGAGCTGGATGCCATGGTTCACGTAGGTACTTGCCGCCAGCGACTCGGGACGGCGCTCCGAATGCACGATGCCGCGGCCGGCCGTCATCCAGTTGATGGCGCCCGGCTCGATCTGCTGCACCGAGCCCAGGCTGTCGCGGTGCATGATCGCCCCTTCGAACAGGTAGGACACGGTGGCCAGGCCGATGTGTGGATGGGGCCGCACGTCGTACTCGGCCGACGGCTCGACCGTGACCGGGCCGAAGTGGTCGAAGAAGATGAAGGGCCCGACGGAACGGCATTGCAGTGCCGGCAGCAGGCGCCGCACGGTAAAGCCGCCGCCCAGGTCCTTGTGGTGGCCGGTGAGCCGCAGCAGGCCGGGGTTCATGGCTGCACTCCCGCTGCGCCTGCCACCGCAGCGCCCTGCGGTGCCCGCTCGACGCGGGTGGTGATCTCGGTGGTCACCGCCGTCATCAGCTTGTGCAAGGGGCACTTGGCGGCCACGGCTTCCAGCTCCGCGAGCTGTGCGTCGGTCAGGTCGCCCTGCACCAGCAGCCGGGTGGCAAGCCGGTAGGTGCCAGCCCGCTCCGCCGATGCATCACGGTCCACGGCCGTCTGCACATCCTCCACGGCCCAGCCCTTGCGACGGGCGTACCAGAGCACGGTCAGCGCCTTGCAGGCACCCAGCGCCGCGTCATACAGGTCGTGCGGGCTGGGGCCGGCGTCGCTGCCGCCCTCCTCCACACTCCCGTCGGCGATCAGCGCATGGCTGCGGATGGTCACCGCCTGCCCCATGGGCAAATCGGCGATGCGTTGCAGTTGAACCGTCATGGGTGCTCTCCCGGAGGCAAAGGATGCAATCTAACCGGTCTGCAGTGCGGCGGTCAGCCGCGCAGCTTGGCGGCGATGTCGGCCACGCGCTTGCCGAACAGCTTGGCGGTGTCGAGGTCGCCCTGGGGGATCTCCGTCACGCTGGCGTCGGAAGGCGACTGCACCAGCAGGCCGACGGAGCCGCCCAGGTTGTTGACGTCCTGCCGCGTGGCGGCCTTGCTGTTGGCCGGCAGCAGACCCAGGCTCACCCAGATGCCGCCGTGCTGCGAGGCCAGCGTCTGCAGGTAGCCGAGCGTGACGGACTTGTCGCCGCTGAAGCTGGCGCTGTTGGTGAAACCGGCGAACACCTTGTCCTGCCAGCCGCGGGTGAACCAGGCCTTGGAGGAGGCATCGGCGAACTTCTTGAACTGCCAGCTCGGGCCGCCCATATACGTGGGGGTGCCGAAGACGATGCCGTCCGCGTCGGCCAGCTGTTCCCAGCCGCCGTCGGGCAGGTTGCCGTCCGCGTCGATCGCCAGCAGGTCGGCGCCAGCGCCCTCTGCCACATGCTGCGCAACGCGCTGGGTATGGCCGTAGCCGGAGTGGTAAACGACGACGATCTTTGCCATGGTGATTGCTCTCTTTGAAGGGTAAAGGTTAAAAGTCAACACTAACGGGAAGAATCACGGGCCAGCCCTTTGCCGGCGCCGCATGATGCTATCGAAATTGCATGAAGTCTGCCGAGGTCAGGCGGCAAGATCGAACACGATCACCTCGGCGTCCCGCCCGCCGGACAGTTCCAGCCGGGCATCGCCCTCCAGCAGGGCCGCATCGCCGGCCTTGAGCGCTGCGCCGTTCACATCCAGTGCGCCGCGCACCAGGTGCACATAGGCCTTGCGGGCCGGGTCCAGCGGCAGCGCTGCGGTCTCGCCGCCGTCGAAGAGGCCGGCATACATGGCGGCATCGGCGTTGATGCGGACCGAGCCCTGAGCCCCGTCCGGCGACGCGACGAGGCGCAGGTGGCCGCGTTTCTCGGCGTCCGGGAAGGTCTTCTGCTCGTAGCCGGGCGCCACGCCCAGCCGGTCCGGCTCGATCCAGATCTGGAAGAAGTGCGTCGTCTGGCCCTGCGCATGGTTGAACTCGCTGTGCATCACACCCGTGCCCGCACTCATGCGCTGCACATCGCCGGGCGGAATGGCCTTCACGTTGCCCATGCTGTCCTTGTGGGCCAACTCGCCCGACAGCACGTAGCTGATGATTTCCATGTCCTTGTGGCCGTGGGTGCCGAAGCCCGTGCCCGGGGCGATGCGGTCCTCGTTGATCACGCGGAGGTTGCCCCAGCCCATGTGGAGGGGATCGTGGTAACCAGCAAACGAGAAGCTGTGGTACGAGTGGAGCCAGCCATGGTCGGCGTGGCCCCGGTCCTGGGATTTGCGGAGGGTGAGCATGGAAGCGCTCCTTTCAATGCCTTCACTGTAGAAGCCGAACCCTCTCGCAAGGCAGAGCACGCTTGAAGAGATCATTCAAACGAATTGAACTAACATGCGCTCATCATGCAAAACGCCCGAGATGCCCTGACCCCGGACAGCCTGTCGATGCTGCAGGTGATCGCCGATACGGGCAGCTTCGCCGCAGCGGCGCGCCAGTTGGGGCTGGTACCCAGTGCCCTGACCTACCGCGTGCGGCAGATCGAGGACGCGCTCGACGTGCTGCTCTTCAACCGCAGCGCGCGGCAGGCGCGACCGACGGAAGCGGGCACGGAATTGTTGCGCGAAGGCGCACGCCTCCTGGCCGATGTGGACGCCGTGGCCAACCGTGTGCGCCGCGTGGCAACCGGCTGGGAGCCCCAGTTGACGATCGCCGTGGACGGAGTGGTCTCGCCCACGACCATGCTGGAACTGGTCGAGGCCTTCTACGCGCTGCAGCCGCCCACGCGCCTGAAGCTGCGCGACGACATCCTCAACGGCACGCTGGAAGCGCTTACCTCCGGCCACGCAGACCTGGCGATCGGCGTGGCCGTGCCGGCGGGCAACATCGCCGGGCTGCAGCAGGCGCCGCTAGGCGATGTGCTGTTCCATTTCGTCGTGGCGCCGCACCATCCGCTGGCCAGCGCCCCCGAACCGCTGACCGATGCCATGCTGCGCGAGCATCGCGTGATCGCCGTGGCCGATTCCGCGCAGCGCGGCGGCGTGACCATGGGCATCCTGGGCGGACAGGACGTACTGACCGTGGACACCATGCAGGCCAAGGTCCGCGCGCAGTTGCGGGGGCTCGGGGGCGGCTTTCTCCCGGAATCCATGGTCCGCCCCTACATCGACGCAGGCCGGCTCGTGGCGCGCCAGGTCGCGCGGCCGGGGCGCAGCGTGCGCGTGCACTACGCCTGGGGCGGGCCCGGCTTCTCGTCGCCCGGGCGGGCCCTGCAGTGGTGGCTGACGCAGCTGCAAAGCGCCACCACGCGCAGCGCACTGCTGGAAAACCATCACCATTTCTGACGACTGCGCTGGCGCCGTTACCAATGGCCCGTGTAGAGTGGAATCGACATCCAACGTCCCGCATTCCCCTCGTCAGAAAGGCCTGCCATGACTTCTTCCTCGCCCCGCGCTTCCCACCGCCTGCGAACCGACACCAGCGGCACGGGAGGCTCGCCCCGGCGGTTCGCCATCATCGGCGCCGGCTTGGCCGGCGTGGCCTGCGCCCGCACGCTGGTGCAGGCGGGGCATGATGTGCTGGTGTTCGAGAAATCCTCCCGCGCCGGCGGGCGCACGACGACGCTGGACTCGCCCTTCGGCGGCTTCGACGCCGGGGCGCAGTACTTCACGGTGCGCGATGCACGCTTTCAGCAGGCGCTCGACACCGTGCCCGGCCTGTGCCGCCCCTGGAGCGCCAACACCGTGCGCGTGCTCGACGCGGCCGGCCGCGTGGCCGCAGCCGCTCCGCCGCCCGGAGAACCCCACTGGGTGGCGGCGCCCGGCATGGAATCCCTGGTCACCACCTGGGCCGCACCGCTGCAACAGGCAGGCCGCCTGCTGACCGGCACCCAAGTCACCCGCATCGAACGCGACGCCCTGCGCCCGGACGGCTGGCAGGTGCGCACGGAGGCGCTCGACGGCTCGGTGCATGTCCACGCCGGCTTTGATGCGGTGCTGCTGTCGCAGCCCGCGGTGCCGGCCCGGGCGCTGCTGGAGCTTTCCGGCGTCGACACGCCCCTGGTGCAGGAGCTGGCACCGGTGGCCATCGCTCCCTGCTGGACCTTGATGCTCGCTTTTGCGCAGGCCGTGCGCCCTGACCTCACCACGCTGGGGCCGCAGTGGAATGCCGCGCGCAGCACGCACCACCGCATCGCCTGGCTGGCGCGCGAATCCTCCAAGCCCGGCCGCACGCGCATCGAGCGCTGGACGGTGCAGGCCAGCCCGGCCTGGTCGCAAGAACACCTGGAAGATGACGCCACCCGCGTGCAGGCCAAGCTGACCAACGGGTTCGCAGAAATCACCGGCATCCGTGCCGAGCCGACGCAGGCCATCGCCCGCCGCTGGCGCTACGCGCAGACCACGCAGCCGCTGGGCCGCAGCCACGCCTGGGATGCGACGCGCGGCATCGGCGCCTGCGGCGACTGGTGCCTGGGGCACCGGCTCGAAGACGCCTTTCTATCCGGCCTGGAACTCGCCCTCGCCGTGGCGTGATCGGCGGCATACTCGCCGCAGTCCGCTTCCTGCCTGTGGGCGTGGGCCTCCTGCCACCGCCCGTCTTCCCACCATGACACTGCCAGCGCTTCGGCCCCTCGGGGCCACCGCCGCACCCTGGTCCCAGCCGGGCGGGTGCCAGGCCGCCACGCTGATCCGATGACCGGGGGCACTGCAGCCTATACCGGGCGGTTCGCGCCCTCGCCCACGGGCCCGTTGCACGCCGGCTCGCTGGTGGCCGCCCTGGCCAGCTGGCTCGACGCGAGGGCCGCCCACGATGGGCGGGGCGGGCGCTGGCTCGTCCGCATCGAGGATGTGGACACGCCCCGATGCACTCCCGGCGCGGCCGAGCGCATCCTCTCGCAGCTGGCCGCCTGCAGCCTGCTGCCCGACGAGCCACCCTTGTGGCAGTCCGCACGGCAGGCCCGCTACCAGCAGGCCCTGGATGCGCTGGTGGCCGCCGGCCGGGCCTATCCCTGCGGCTGCTCCCGCCGCGACATCGAAGAGGCCCAGGCGGCCCTGGGATTCCAGCGCAACCGCCATGTGGAGCTGCCCTACCCCGGCACCTGCCGCCACGGGCTGCAGGGCCGACCGGCCCGGTCGTGGCGGCTCCACGCGACACAACAACAGACAAAACAGCCTCCAGCCCTTTATACAAAAGCGCAATCAGCTATATTATTGATAGCAAACGATGGCGTGCACTGGACGGACAGGCGCCTGGGCCGGCAGTACCAGGACGTGGCCCGCCAGGTAGGCGACTTCGTCCTGCGACGCGCGGATGGTTTGTGGGCCTACCAGCTGGCCGTGGTAGTCGACGATGCCGACCAGGGCGTCACCCACATCGTGCGCGGCGAGGACCTGGCCGACAACACGCCCCGCCAGTTGCTGCTGCAGCAGGCCCTGGGCGTGCCCCACCCCACGTACATGCACATGCCCTTGGTGCGCGCCGATGATGGCGAGAAGCTCTCCAAGCAGCACGGCGCACCGCCCGTGGATGTGGCCCGGCCGCTGGAGGTGCTGCGTGCGGCGGCTCGCGTGCTCGGCCTGCCCGACGTGGCGCATCCTGACAACACCACAGTCGCGCAGGCGCTGGCGCAGTGGGTTCTGGCATGGCGACGAATCTACAATCCATGCGTGACAGAAACGCCTTCCCCTCTGGCCGCCAACGGCCCCTCCCCCGCCCCCTCCACGCCGCCGCCTCAGGAAGGCGGCGGTGCCGCGCCCGCAGACGTGGCCTTCCCCAAAACCATCCGCAGCTACGTGCGGCGCGCTGGCCGCACGACGACCGGCCAGGCCAAGGCTTTCGAAGACCTGGGCCCTCGCTTTCTTCTGCCGTATGCGCCGGCCCCGCTGGACGCCACTGCGGCCTTCGGACGCCAGGCCCCGCTGGTGCTGGAGATCGGCTTCGGCATGGGCGAGGCCACGGCCCACATTGCCCGGGTGCGCCCGCAGGACAACTTCCTGTGCTGCGAAGTGCACGAGCCCGGCGTGGGCGCCCTGCTCAAGCGCATCGGCGAACACGGCATCGAGAACATCCGCATCCTCCAGCACGACGCCGTGGAGGTCATCGACCACATGCTGCCGCCCGGCTCGCTGGACGGCGTGCACATCTTCTTTCCCGATCCCTGGCACAAGAAGCGGCACAACAAGCGCCGGCTGATCCAGCCGCAGCTGGTCGCCAAGCTGGCCGCGCGCCTCAAGCCCGGCGGCTACCTGCACTGCGCCACCGACTGGCAGCCCTATGCGGAGCAGATGCTCGAAGTGCTGTCCGCCGAGCCTTCGCTCGAGAACACGGCCGAAGGCTTTGCACCGCAGCCCGATTACCGTCCCCTGACCAAGTTCGAGAACCGGGGCCTGCGCCTGGGCCACGGCGTCTGGGACGTGGTATTCAAGCGGCGCGACTGACGCCACCGACCGCCCAACGACGGAACCACAGCACCCGATGAAGCCCATTCTTGACAATCTGGTGGAGATGACCGGTCATCGGGACCATCTCCGGCTGGAGGTTTCGGTACTTTCCACGCTGCAGAAACTGGCTTCCATCAAGGAGGTGCGGGCGCTGGAGGTCTTCCACAGGGACGGGGTGCAGTACGTGCGCCCCCGGACCTGGATCGATAACGGCCAGCTTGTGTCCACCGGCTCCGACGCCCAGAGCGACTCACGCCGGCAGCCCGTCAGCGACTATCCGGCGCTGCACGCGTGCATCGCACAGCGCGAGGCCAGCGCCAAGGACTCGTCCCGCAAAGGTACCTACACGCTGTGGTTACCCGTATGGATGCACGACGAAGTGCACACCTGCCTGGAGATCACGCAGTCGCGCCCGTTCTCGGCCCACAAGCTGGATGTGATCAAGGGCGTGTTCCACGTCTATCAGAACTACCAGAGCCTGCTCGACTACAGCGAACGGGATGCGCTCACCGGGCTGTTCAACCGCAAGACCTTCGACGAGCAGTTCACCCGCCAGTCCGCAGCCGGCGATGGAGCCTATGCGGAGGCCAGCGAGCTGCTGGTCTCGCCGGACGACGGCACGGAGGCGGGCCAGGAGCCCGTGCGCCAGTGGCTGGCGGTGGTGGACATCGACCACTTCAAGCTCGTCAACGACCGCTTCGGCCATCTGTACGGCGACGAAGTGCTGATCCTGGTGGCCAATATCCTGCGCAGCTCGTTCCGCAGCCACGACCGCATCTTCCGCTTCGGCGGCGAAGAGTTCGTGGTGCTGCTGCGCTCGACCACGCTGTCGACGGCGTACAAGGTGTTCAACCGCTTCCGCCAGGCCGTGCAGGAATACCACTTCCCCCAGGTCGGCCAGGTCACCGTCAGCGTCGGCTTCGCCAGCACCCAGCAGGGCGCGCCCGTCGAGATCCTGGGCCGTGCGGACCAGGCGCTGTACTACGCCAAGGAGCACGGCCGCAACCAGGTGTGTTTCTACGACGAACTCGTTGCCCAGGGGCATCTGCAGGCCAAGGTGGCCAACGACGACGTCGAACTGTTCTAAGGCTCCCGCCCGCGGCTGCGACTCCGGCAGACACTCGCGCTGACAAGAAAAAAGGCCCGCAACTGCGGGCCTTTCTCATGGCGGGCTTGCTGCCGCCGTCTCGCGTCGGGCCGCAGCTGCAGCCCCCGACATCACAGGCGCTCAGCCACCCACGCCTGCACGGAGGCCAGCGCCGCGGGCAGCGCGGCCGCATCGGTGCCGCCGGCCATGGCCATGTCGGGCTTGCCGCCGCCCTTGCCGCCCACCTGCTGGGCCACGAAGTTCACCAGCTCGCCGGCCTTGACCTTGGCCATCACGTCGGGGGTGACACCCGCCGCGATCTGCACCTTGGCGCCATCGACGGCCGCCAGCACGATGGCCGCGCTCTTGAGCTTGTCCTTGAGCTTGTCCATGGTGTCGCGCAGCGTCTTGGCATCGGCGCCCTCCAGGCGGGCCGCCAGCACCTTCACGCCCTGGGCCTCGACGGCCTGGGCCGCCAGCTCGTCGCCCTGGCTGGATGCCAGCTTGCCCTTCAAGGCCGCGATTTCCTTCTCCAGCGCCTTGATCTGGTCGAGCGCCTGGCCGATGCGGCCGGTCAGCTCGCCAGCCGGGGCGCGCAGGGCGCCTGCCGCGCGGTTCACGGTGTCTTCGAGCTGCTGCACGTAGGCCACGGCGGCCTCGCCGGTGATGGCTTCCACACGGCGCACGCCGGCCGCCACACCGCCTTCGGCAACGATCTTGAAGAGGCCGATATCCCCCGTGCGGGTGACGTGCGTGCCGCCGCAGAGCTCACGGCTGCTGCCGATGTCCAGCACACGCACGCTGTCGCCGTACTTCTCGCCGAAAAGCATCATGGCGCCGGTCTTCTGGGCGGATTCGATGTCCATGACGCGCGCACCCGTCGGGGTGTTCGCCAGGATCTCCGCATTCACGCGGCGCTCGATCTCGCGGATCTGCGCGTCGGTGATGGGGGCGTTGTGGGCGAAGTCGAAGCGCGTGCGCTCGGCGTTCACCAGGCTGCCCTTTTGCTGCACATGCTCGCCCAGCACCTCGCGCAGGGCCTTGTGCATCAGGTGGGTCACCGAGTGGTTGCGCATGGTGGCCGCGCGCAGCTGGGTGTTCACCTCGGCTTCCACCCCATCGCCCACCTTCAGCGCACCGCTCTCCAGCGTGCCGTGGTGGCCGAACACGTCGGCCTTGATCTTGATGGTGTCGTTCACGGCGAAGTGCGCCGAGCCGGTGCTGATGACGCCCTCGTCGCCCACCTGGCCGCCGCTCTCGGCGTAGAAAGGCGTGGTGTCGAGAACGACCACGCCGTCTTCGCCCGCCTTGAGCGCATCGACGCTGGTGCCGTTGACGTACAGCGCGACGATCTTGGCCGACTCCTTCAGCTGCTCATAGCCGCTGAAACGGTTGGACGCGCCGGTGTAGTCCAGGGCGCGGTCCATCTTGAACTTGCCGGCCGCGCGGGCCTGCGCCTTCTGGCGCTCCATGGCGGCCTTGAAGCCGGCCTCGTCCACCGACACGCCACGCTCGCGGCACACGTCGGCCGACAGGTCGAGCGGGAAGCCGTAGGTGTCGTGCAGCTTGAACGCGACATCGCCGGGCAGCACCTGGGCACCGCCGGCCAGGGCCGTGTCCAGAATGTCCATGCCGTTGGCCAGCGTCTCGAAGAAGCGCTCCTCCTCGGCCTTCAGCACCTCGGTGATGCGCTGCTGCTGCTCGCGCAGCTTGGGGTACGCATCGCCCATCTGCTCGGCCAGGTCCTTGACCAGCTTGTGGAAGAACGGCGTCTTCTGGCCCAGCTTGTAGCCGTGGCGGATGGCGCGGCGCACGATGCGGCGCTGCACGTAGCCCCGGCCTTCGTTGCTGGGGATCACGCCGTCGCTGATGAGGAACGAGGTGGCGCGGATGTGATCGGCGATCACCTTGAGCGAGGGATTCGCCAGATCGGTGGTGCGGGTCTCGCGCGCGGCGGCCTTGATCAGCGCATCGAAGATGTCGATCTCGTAGTTGCTGTGCACGTGCTGCAGGATGGCGGCCAGACGCTCCAGGCCCATGCCGGTGTCCACGCAGGGCGCGGGCAGCGGCGTGACGCTGCCGTCTTCCTTCATGTCGAACTGCATGAACACGTTGTTCCAGATCTCGATGAAACGGTCGCCGTCCTCGTCGGGGCTGCCCGGAGGGCCGCCGGGAATGTGCGCGCCGTGGTCGTAGAAGATCTCCGAGCAGGGGCCGCAGGGCCCGGTGTCGGCCATCATCCAGAAGTTGTCGGACTTGTAGCGGCCGCCCTTGTTGTCGCCGATGCGGATGATGCGGCCCTCTTGCTTCACGCGCTCGGGCGTCCAGCCGGCCTTGACGAAAATCTCTTCCCAGATGCCGTACGCCTCGTCGTCTTCCTGGTAGACCGTGGCGTACAGCTTGTCGGCGGGCAGTTTGTACACCTGGGTCAACAGCTCCCAGGCCCAATTCAGCGACTCGCGCTTGAAGTAGTCGCCGAAGGACCAGTTGCCCAGCATCTCGAAGAAGGTGTGGTGGCGGGCCGTGTAGCCCACGTTCTCCAGGTCGTTGTGCTTGCCGCCGGCACGCAGGCAGGCCTGCACCGACGTGGCGCGGTTGTACGAGCGCTTGTCGGTACCCAGGAACACGTCCTTGAACTGGACCATGCCCGAGTTGGTGAACATCAGCGTGGGATCGTTGCCGGGCACGAGCGGCGACGACGGGACGATGGTGTGGCCGCGCTCGGCAAAGAACTGAAGGAACTGGGCGCGGATTTCAGAGACTTTCATCCGGGACTTTCTGGCGGCTGCGGGCGGCGCGCCGGGACCCTGGAACGGGCCCGGACGCCACCATCGGCAGCGATCGCAACAATGGAATGGGAAGACGTCGGGAAACCGTCGATTATCTCACCGTTCCGCGCCTGGCCCGCCCCCCGGCACAGTGCCCATGCTGCTGGCCCAGGCCTGCAAAAAGCGCCGGCGCTTGAGCGGATCCAGATACACCAGCAACCCCAGGCCGGGCGCCAGCAGGCGCCAGGCGCTGGCCCCTGCGGTACCGTCCGCGCCCCAGGCGGACGCCGGCGCGCCCTCCCCGGCCGCGCTGTGCGCCAGATGGGCCATGGCACGGCCATCGCGCCCGGCAGCCACGGCCTGGCGGATGGGCAGCAGGCGCGTGTCGCGTGCCAGCACGGCCTGCCCTTCCGGCGACAGCAGGTCGTCCAGGAAGCTGCGGGCCAGGTCCGCCCGCGCGGCAGCAGCGGGAATCACCGCCGCGCGCGTGGTCAGCAGCGTGTAGTCCTGCGCCACCACCATGCGCAGCGGCGAGCCCGCCGCGATGCGTGCCTGCACGTACGAGGCCGGCACGTTGTAGACCAGCGCCAGCCGCCCCGCCTCCAGTTCATCCAGCAGCGGTTCGATGTAGTCGCCCAGCCGCACGCGGTTGGCGCCCATGGCGGCCAGCAGCACGGCGGCCGTGCTGTCGTAGCGCGCATCCTGTGTGGCCAGCAGATAGCCCAGGCCGCTGCGGGTGGCGTCGTAGGTGCCGACGCGCCCCATCAGGGGCTGGCCTGGATCGCGCAGCAGCGCCAGCAGCTGGCCGCGCGTCTGGGGCGCACGCGCTGGCGGCAGCAGGCCGGGGTGGTAGACCATCACCACCGGATCGGCGCCCAGGCTGAAGACTTCGTCGCGCCACTGCGCGCCCTCGGGCAGCGACAGGGTCTGCGCGGAGCGGTGCGGCAGCACGTGGCCGTCGTTGGCCAGCAGGGTCTGCAGGTCCAGGCTGCTGCTGATGAGCAGATCGGGGTTGGCGTCGTCGGGGCCGCTAGACAGTGGGCCACCCCGCGCGCGGCGCAGCGCGCTGGCGTGCATGACCAGGCTCTGCCGGTCGGCGTAGCGCACCGCCACGCCGGGATGGCGCCGTTGAAACTCGCGGATGGCCGGCGCGAAGAGCACCGTGTCGGTGGAGCTGTCCACCGACAGCACGGCCTGCTGCGTACCCTGTGCCGGAAAGAGCGTGACCGTGCCGCCCGGCCAGCGCGTGCTTGTGGTGCCCGCCATGGCCGCCTGCGAACGCGCGTCCGCGGGCACGGCATGCGCCGCCGGGGCAGCGGCCTGCCACCCGGCCATGGCC
>JAEWPH010000015.1 GCA_023460715.1 Pseudomonadota bacterium
TACAACCGTTCGGGCTGCAAGAAAGGACGGTCCAGCTCAGGCGCCCAGTGCTCAGTCACGGGCTTCAAACTTCCCAGAGGCGCTTCGGGCTACCTGAACTGGTCCGAGCGTCAAAGATACAAGGCACGAAGGGTGCCGAGCACGGTGCCGGGCGGGGACCCGAAAGGAGCTGCGCCAGGCGCGGGCTGATGCTAGAACGGGTAACGGGTGCGGCGGAACGCCGCGGTGGTAGGTCGCCCAGAGTGCTATTTATTCGATAGCTTTCAGCGCAGACCAGTAAAGCGCCGGAGGCCGGTTTTGCTTTGATTGCTGAGACAGTGTTCTGCGCAGCAGCAGCACTCCGTGCTGAGCCGCCCAGCGCGGCACGCCTTTTCCGGCCGGCAAGACAGGCCAAGCGCCGCCTGCCGCTCAGCACCCACAAAGCAAAGCCACGCAGAACATGCGTCCTGCGTGGCTTGGAAGAAGTCTTGGATCCACGGCGCCTTCACCGCCCAGAGCTGGGGGCGCGGAGCCCCGCGCGCCAATCAGTGCCGGCCGCCCCGGCGGCGGTGCAGCCAGGCGATGATCTCGCCCATGATCCCGCGGCGGAAGGCCAGCACGCAGACCACGAAGATCAGGCCGGTGACGATGGTCACCGACTCGCCGAGCGTGCGGAACCATTCCACGCCCGACATGGAAGCGAGCAGGTTGCCGAACTCGCCGATCTTGTTCTCCAGCAAGACAACCACGGCCGAGCCGACCAGCGGGCCACTGAGCGTGCCCAGGCCGCCCACCAGCGTCATCAGCACCACGTGGCCGGAGGCGCTCCAGTGCACGTCGGACAGCGTGGCGAAGCCCAGCACCAGCGTCTTGAGCGCACCGGCCAGCCCGGCGATGGCGGCCGAGAGCACGAAGGCCAGCAGCTTGAAGCGGTTGGTGTCGTAGCCCAGCGAGATGGCGCGCGGCTCGTTCTCCTTGATGCCCTTGAGCACCTGGCCGAACGGCGAGTGGATGGTGCGCACGATGACCAGGAAGGCCACCACCACAACGACCAGCGCCACGTAGTACATGGTGGTGTCGTTGGCCAGGTCGATCATGCCGAAGAGCTTGCCGCGCGGCACGCCCTGCAGGCCGTCCTCACCGCCGGTGAAGGGCGCCTGCAGGCAGGCGAAGAACAGCATCTGGGCCAGCGCCAGCGTGATCATGGTGGAGTAGATGCCCTGGCGGCGGATGGCGAAGAAGCCCATCACCAGGCCCAGCAGCGCGCCGGAGAGCAGGCCGGCCAGCAGGCCCAGTTCGGGCGTGGCACCCCACACCTTCACCACATGCCCGGTCACATAGGCCGCGCCGCCCAGGAAGGCTGCATGGCCGAACGACAGGATGCCGGTGTAGCCCAGCAGCAGGTTGAAGGCCGACGCGAACAGGGCGAAGCACATGAGCTTCATCACGAACAGGGGATACGCACCCAGGAGCGGCGCCACGACCAGCCCCGCGAGCAGCAGGCCGTAGCCGATGAAAGCAAGATTCTTGGATTTCATGCTGTGGCCCCTTATTTCTCTTTGCCGAAGAGGCCGGCGGGGCGGATGAGGAGAACGATGACCATGATGACGAACACCACGGTGGAAGAAGCCTCGGGGTAGAACACCTTGGTGAAGCCTTCGATGACGCCCAGGCCCAGCCCCGTGAGGATGGAGCCCATGATGGAGCCCATGCCGCCGCTCACCACCACGGCGAACACCACGATGATGAGGTTCTGCCCCATGAGCGGCGTGACCTGGTAGACCGGCGCGGCCAGCACGCCCGCAAAGGCCGCCAGGGCGGCGCCGAAGGCGTAGGTGAGCGTGATCATCACGGGGACGTTGACGCCAAAGGCCTCGACGAGGCGCGGGTTCTCGGTGCCGGCGCGCAGGTAGGCGCCCAGCTTGGTCTTCTCGATCACGTACCACGTGCCCAGGCACACCACGATGGAGGCCACCACCACCCAGGCGCGGTAGTTGGGCATGATCATGAAACCCAGGTTGGTGGCGCCTTCGAGCAGTTCAGGCGTGTCGTACCCCAGGCCCGACACGCCGTAGATGGAGCGGAACACCCCCTCGATCAGCAGCGTGAGCCCCAGCGTGAGCAGCAGGCCGTAGAGGTGGTCGAGCTTGTAGATCCAGCGCAGCAGCAGGCGCTCGATGAGCACGCCGAGGATCCCCACCACCACCGGCGCCGCGATGAGCATCACCCAGTAGTTGACGCCCAGGTAGGTCATGGCCATCCAGGTGAGCAGCGCCCCCAGCATGAACAACGCGCCGTGGGCGAAGTTGATCACGTTGAGCAGGCCGAAGATCACGGCCAGCCCCAGGCTGAGGATCGCGTAGAACGAGCCGTTGACCAGCCCCAGAAGGAGCTGGCTCAACAGGCCCGGCAGTGAAACACCAAAGATTTCCATGGGTCAGCGAAGGTGGTGAGGGGGATCGGTTCGGCGTCAGGCCATCATTTCCACAGGGCGCACTTGCTTTCGGCCTTGGTGGCGAAGACCTCTTCGCCCGGCAGCTTCTTGATGAGCTTGTAGTAGTCCCACGTGCCCTTGGATTCGGACGGCGCCTTCACCTGCATGAGGTACATGTCGTGCACGTAGCGGCCGTCGGCACGCAGGTAGCCCGAGCCGAAGAAGTCGTTCATCTTCATGCCGCGCCAGGCCTCCATGACCTTGTCGGCATCGACGGTCTTGGCAGCCTCGACGGCCTTGAGGTAGTTCATGGTGGCGGAGTAGTCGGCCGCCTGGATCTCGGTAGGGCGGCGCTTGGTCTTCTCCATGAACTTGTCGGCGAACTTGCGCGTCTCGTCGTTCAGGTCCCAGTACCAGCTGGTGGTGAACTGCAGGCCTTCGGTGTTGCGCAGGCCCAGGCTGTGGATGTCGCTGTAGAAGATCAGCAGGCCGGCGAGCTTCATGTTCTTGCCGATGCCGAATTCCTTGGCCGCCTTGATCGAGTTGATGGTGTCGCCACCGGCGTTGGCCAGGCCCAGCACCTGGGCCTTGGAGTTCTGCGCCTGCAGCAGGAAGGACGAGAAGTCCGACGCATTGAGCGGATGGCGCACCGAGCCCACCACCGTGCCGCCCTTGGCCTTGATGACGGTAGAGGCATCGGCCTCCAGCGCGTGGCCGAAGGCGTAGTCCGCGGTCAGGAAGAACCAGCTCTTGCCGCCGCCGTCCACGATGGTGGCGCCCGTGCCCTTGGACAGGGCGACCGTGTCGTACGCGTAATGCACCGTATAGGGCGTGCACTGCTCGTTGGTCAGCGCCGACGAGGCCGCGCCGTTGTTGATCATCACGCGCTTCTTTTCCTGCGCCACCTTGGCCAGCGCCAGCGCCGTGCCGGAGTTGGTGCCGCTGAAGACCATGGTCAGGCCCTGCGTGTCGATCCACTCGCGTGCCTTGCTGGCGGCGATGTCGGCCTTGTTCTGATGGTCGGCCGTCAGCAGTTCGATGGGCAGGCCCAACACCTTGCCGCCGAAGTCGTCGATGGCCATCTGGATGGCGACCGCCCCATTCTTGCCTTCCACGTCCGCATACAGGCTGGACATGTCGGTGATGAAGCCGATCTTCACCTTGTCCTGTGCCTGCACCGCCGAGGCGACCAGGCCCATGGCGCCCAGCACCATCGCCATTTTCGTGAGTTTCGCTTTCATGTCTTTGTCTCCTGGTTCTGTGTGTTTTCTTCTTCGGGTGTCAAAGCCGGCCGGCCTGGCGCCTGCGCGCCGGGCAGGCCACTCAACGCAGGTCAGGCACAGTGCGCGTCAGCGGCAGCATCACTTCCACAGCGTGCACTTGCTTTCGGCCTTGGTCGTCCACACCTGGTCGGCGGGCAGCTTGCTCACGACCTTGTAGTAGTCCCAGGGCTCCTTCGATTCGGACGGCGCCTTGACCTGCACCAGGTACATGTCGTGCGCGAAGCGACCATCGGGACGGATGGTGCCCTTGGCGTAGAAGTCGTCGATGGGCGTGGACTTGAGCTTCTCCATCACCTTGTCGGCGTCGGTGCTCTTGGCGGCCTCCACGGCCTTCAGGTAGTTCATAGTGGCCGAGTAGTCCGCGGCCTGGATGTCGGTGGGCATGCGCTTGGTCTTGGCGAAGAACTTGCGGCCGAACTCGCGCGTCTTATCGTTCAGGTTCCAGTCCCAGCTGGTGGTGAGCAGCAGGCCCTCTGTGTTCTTCAGGCCCAGGCTGTGGATGTCGGTGATGAACACCAGCAGGCCGGCCATCTTCATGCTCTTGTTGATGCCGAACTCGCGCGCGGCCTTGATGGCGTTGATGGTGTCGCCGCCTGCGTTGGCCAGGCCGAGGATCTGCGCCTTGGAGTTCTGCGCCTGCAGCAGGAAGGACGAGAAGTCGGAGGCATTCAGCGGGTGCTTGACGCTGCCCACCACCTTGCCGCCGGCTTCCTTGACCACCTTGGCGGTGTCGGCCTCCAGGGCCGCGCCAAAGGCGTAGTCGGCCGTGAGGAAGTACCAGTCCTTGCCGCCCTGCTTCACCACCGCGCTGCCGGTGCCCTTGGCCAGCGCCACGGTGTCGTAGGCGTAGTGCACGGTGTAGGGGCTGCACTGCTCGTTGGTCAGGGCCGAGGTGCCGGCACCGTTGACGATGAACACGCGCTTCTTCTCCTGCGCCACCTTCGCCAGCGCCAGGCCGGTGCCGGAGTTGGTGCCGCCGAACAGCATGGTCAGCCCCTGCGTGTCGATCCACTCGCGCGCCTTGGACGCGGCGATGTCCGCCTTGTTCTGGTGGTCCGCCGTGACGAGCTCGACCGGCTGGCCCAGCACCTTGCCGCCGAAGTCGTCGATGGCCATCTGGATGGCCACGGCGCCGTTCTTGCCTTCCACGTCGGCGTACAGGCTGGACATGTCGGTGATGAAACCGATCTTCACTTTCTCTTGCGCCTGTGCGGCGGAAGCGGCCAGGCCCAGGGCGCCGATGACCAGAGCCAGTTGCGTGAGTTTCGCTTTCATGTCGTTGTCTCCTGTGGAATGGGTGGGATGCGAGGGGAAGGCAGCGCTGTGCCGGTCAGACACCGAGCAGTTCGTTCAGCACGGGCATGCGGGCCTCCAGCTCGGGGGCGCCGAACTGCAGGGCGATGCGGCCATGCTCCATGACGTAGAAGCGGTCGGCCAGCGGCGCAGCGAAGCGGAAGTTCTGCTCGACCATCACGACCGTGTAGCCCTTCTGGCGCAGCGTGGTGATCATGCGGGCCAGGGCCTGCACGATGACGGGGGCCAGGCCTTCCGAGATTTCATCGAGCAGCAGCAGCTTGGCGCCCGTGCGCAGGATGCGCGCCACGGCCAGCATCTGCTGCTCGCCCCCCGACAGGCGCGTGCCCTGGCTGTGGCGCCGCTCCGCGAGGTTGGGGAACATGGCGTAGATCTCGTCCACCGACATGCCCTGCATGCCGGTCTTGAGCACCGGCGGCAGCAGCAGGTTCTCTTCGCACGACAGGCTGGAGAAGATGCCACGCTCTTCGGGGCAGTAGCCCACGCCCAGATGGGCGATGCGGTGTGTCGGCATCTGGATGGTCTCGACGCCGTTGATCTTGACCGAGCCCTTGCGTGAGCCCGTCAGGCCCATCACCGCACGCATGGTGGATGTGCGGCCGGCGCCATTGCGGCCCAGCAGCGTGACGACTTCGCCGGGCTGCACGACGATGTCCACGCCGTGCAGCACGTGCGACTCGCCATACCAGGCTTCGAGGCCGCGGATTTCAAGTGCGGGAGCGGTCATCAATGCGCTCCTTGCAGTTGGCCGTCGGTGGTGCCCATATAGGCTTCCATGACCTGCGGGTTGCGCGAAACTTCCTCGTACGGCCCCTCGGCCAGCACGGCACCGCGCTGCAGCACGGTGATGCAATCGGCGATGGTGGCGATGACCTTCATGTTGTGTTCGACCATGAGGATGGTGCGGCCCGCAGACACCTTCTTGATGAGCTGGGTGACGCGGTCCACGTCTTCATGGCCCATGCCCTGCGTGGGTTCGTCCAGCAGCATCAGCTCGGGCTCCATCGCCAGCGTGGTGGCGATCTCCAGCGCGCGCTTGCGGCCGTAGGGCAGGTTCACGGTGACCTCGTCGGCCAGGTCTTCCAGGCCCACTTCGGTCAGCAGCTGCATGGCGCGGTCGTCGAGCTGGTGCAGCGTCTTTTCGCTACGCCAGAAATGGAAGGAGGTGCCGAGCTTGCGCTGCAGGCCCAGGCGCACGTTCTCCAGCAGCGTGAGATGCGGGAACACCGCGGAGATCTGGAACGAGCGGATCACGCCGCGCCGGGCGATCTGCGCGGGGTGCTCCCGCGTGATGTCTTCGCCGTTGAATCGGATCTCGCCGGACGTGGGTTCCAGGAACTTGGTCAGCAGATTGAAGCAGGTGGTCTTGCCCGCGCCGTTCGGCCCGATCAATGCGTGGATGGAGCCGCGGCGCACCGACAGATTGACGTCGCTGACCGCAGTGAAACCCTTGAACACCTTGGTCAGGCTGTGGGTTTGGAGAATGACATCGCTCATTGCGCCTTGGCCGCTCCGTGGTGGGGCAGGTGAAAGCGATGTGTGGATCAAAGCCTCATGCCTGCGTTATGTTGCAGCGCATCGTATGTCGCTGCCACGCCTGCGAGGAACTGGGACAAATGCCTATGTATAAATGCCTATGCTCCGCAACCCTGTGCATCCATGCACACCGCGCGTGCGTCCTTGCGTGAGAGCGCAGCACCTGCAGCGCTGCAGTTGCGCGTGGGACTGCGTAGAGCCGCGCACGTATCGGCGCGGCGCACCGCTCAATCGATGGCCGCCAGCACCACGGCGGACTCATCCACCGACAGCAGCACACGGCCGCGGACACGCAACGCCTGCGCGGCCGGCGCGAAGCCGACGATCTGCACGCCGGCATCCAATTGCGCCGACACCTCATGCTCCAGCGGCCCCCGCGCCACGCGCGTGATTGCGCCGCTCCATTGGTTGGGCAGGGACGGCGCAGCCACAGCGGAAGCGGCCGGCAGGACCGCGGCACGCACCGCAGTGGCCTTGCACAGCGCCAGCACCGGCACACCGCGGCGCAGCGCCAGCAGCTCGGCACTCTCGCGGGTGATGCGCGCGCACACGGCCAGCCCCGTCCCGGCGCCCTGCTGCAGAGCGCCGCGCAGATGCACACGCACGAGGGGGCCCAGGCGCTCCAGTGACTCGACCACGCACGGCCACTGGTTGCGCATGCTGGTGCGCACGGTCAGGCGCGCCGCCGCGGCGCCCGGTCCACCGGTGGCTTCAAGGCCGTCGAACACGGAGCGGCGTGCCTGCGCCATCGCATCGGCCGCATCCAGCAGCTGACGCCCTGCCGCGGTGAGCTGCGTACCACCGCCGCCCACGCCACCCACGGCCCGTTCCACCAGGGGCACGCCCGCCAGATTGGTCAGTGTGTCCAGCGCCTGCCACGCCGCCTTGTAGCTGACGCCCACCGCCCGCGCAGCCTGGGAGATGGAACCGTCCACGCCGATGCGGCGCAGGATGTCGATGCGCCGATCGGCCTGCCCATGGCTCAAGGCATCTGAAAAGGAAACACGCTGCTGCATGGGCGCCATCATGCCGCGTCTCCGGGGGTGACCGGTGCACTGCGTGACGCAGACATCCACGGCCTGCATCGGCTGCAGTGCGCACTCGAGTTCATTGGACCAGGGCCCTTGAAAGCTGCAGCCAGGATCGATTTGCTGCCGGCACAGCACGGTCATCCATGTGCCGTTGTGTTGCAAGGCACCGCCACTGCCAACGACAAGACAGATGTCGTCGCCGACATCGCCTTTGCGGCCGGGCGCTGGACCTCTTGATAGGGGCGGCATCGGGCCAGGCAGCCGGTGCGCGTCACGCAGCCGCACGTGACGTCAGCCTTACGCAACTGCGAAACTTAGGCCAGGGCGCATATCAAAGCGTCTGCCCTGGAAACAGAGCCCCTCGCGATGCCTCGCTCAAACGTTCTAGCGACATTGGACGCAAGCCGTTAGGCCGCTCACGGCCGTAAGAGTTAACCCTTATTGCTCCATTTTTAATAGCAACAAACCTAATCACAGTCAAGGGATAACACCGTCACGCATCCGTCAGGATCGCCGTAGAGTGCTCCGTAGAATCACGCCCTTGTAAAAGTTTGTCCGGCTCCGCTTACCCAGCCCAGGCCGGCTTTTTCACATCCTGCCCTTATCTTGGAGACATCATGCAGGCTTTACTCCGCTTCTCGCGGGGTGTTGATTGGCTCAACACCTTCGTAGGTAAATACGTCATCTGGCTCATTTTGGGATCTACGGTGATCAGCGCGGCGAACGCGGTGGTTCGAAAAGCCTTCAACATGAGCTCCAATGCCTTTCTGGAAATCCAGTGGTATCTCTTTGCAGCCTCGTTCCTCTTAGCTGCTGGCTACACCCTGCTTCAGGGGGAACACGTCAAGGTCGATGTGCTGTCCAGCAGACTGAGCAAGCGCAAGCAGATCTGGATCGACATTTTTGGATTTGTCATGTTCCTTACCCCGGTGTGCCTGGCCATTCTTTGGTTCGGCACGCCGTTTTTCATCAATGCGCTGAACACGGGCGAGATGTCCAGCAATGCAGGCGGGCTCATCCGTTGGCCCGTCTATTTGATGATGCCGCTTGGATTTACGCTGCTGCTCCTCCAAGGCTGGTCGGAACTGATCAAGCGCATCGCCTTTCTGAAAGGACTGATCGAAGACCCAACGGTCAAAAAGACGGACAAGTCGGCGGAAGAAGAATTGGCTGAAGCCATCCGGGTGCAAGCCGAAATAGAGCGCAGCGGCGCGAAGACGTCCTAAAGCGCGAGGAGACGACTCACCATGGAATTCTTGGCACACAACCTGGCTCCGATCATGTTCGCGGGCCTGATCTGCTTCTTGCTGGTCGGCTTTCCCGTCGCCTTCAGCCTGGGCGCATGCGGACTGTTTTTTGCATTTATCGGCATCGAACTCGGTGTACTCCCCGAAGCACTGCTGCAAGCCATGCCGCTGCGCATCTTCGGCATCATGCAGAACGACACACTGCTTGCCATTCCCTTCTTCACGCTGATGGGGCTCATCCTAGAGCGCAGTGGCATGGCGGAAGACCTTCTGGACACCATCGGTCAGCTGTTCGGCCCGGTGCGCGGCGGCCTGGCTCTGGCGGTCATCTTCGTGGGTGCTCTGCTTGCCGCCACAACTGGCGTGGTGGCCGCCTCCGTGATCTCGATGGGCCTCATCTCCTTGCCCATCATGTTGCGCTACGGTTATGACCGCCGGCTGGCGTCAGGGGTGATTGCAGCATCGGGCACGCTGGCGCAGATCATTCCGCCGTCTCTGGTGCTCATCATCATCGCCGACCAGCTCGGCCGCAGCGTGGGCGATATGTACAAGGGCGCATTCCTCCCGGGGCTGATGCTCACGGGCTTCTATGCGCTGTACATCATCATGGTGGCGTTCTTCAAGCCGCAGTGGGTTCCCGCACTGCCCCCTGAAGCACGCACGATGCGGGAGGACGATGGCAAGAGCGGTGTCCCCTCCCTCATGGTTCTGACCGTCATTTGCACGGCGGCCTCCATCTTCGTCGGCAAGCACATGGCCGAGCTCCATAGTTGGTGGACAGGCGAAACCGTGGAACGGGTCGCTCTGGACGAAACCATCGTGGTGTCGATGTGCTTTGGCGTCGCACTGGCCTTCGTGGTCGCCATGTTCAACAAGCTCACCCGGCTGGGTCTGCTCTCGCGCATGGCTGAGCGGGTCACCTTTGTCCTGATTCCGCCCTTGCTCCTGATTTTCTTGGTGCTCGGCACTATTTTCCTGGGCGTGGCCACGCCTACCGAAGGCGGTGCCATGGGGGCGCTGGGCGCCTTCATCATGGCGCTCGTGCGCCGTCGACTCAGCTTCAAGCTGCTGGAGCAAGCGCTCTACACCACCACCAAGCTCTCGTGTTTCGTCGTCTTCATTCTGGTCGGCGCAACGATCTTCGGGTTGACGTTCCAGGGCGTGGACGGCCCTTTGTGGGTCGAGCACCTTCTAGCCAGTCTGCCAGGTGGTCAGTTGGGCTTCCTGATCGCCGTGAACATCATGGTGTTCTTCCTGGCGTTCTTCCTGGACTTCTTCGAGTTGTCCTTCATCGTGGTGCCATTGCTGGCTCCGGTGGCGGATAAGCTGGGCATCGACCTGATCTGGTTCGGCGTGCTGCTGGCTATCAACATGCAGACCTCGTTCATGCATCCTCCGTTTGGCTTCGCTCTCTTTTACCTGCGCAGCGTGGCGCCGGTGAAAGCCTACATAGACAAGGTCACGAAGAAGGTCGTTCAGCCTGTGACCACGCCTCAGATCTACTGGGGAGCCATCCCATTCCTCTGCATACAGATACTGATGGTGGCGCTCGTCATCACTTTCCCAGGAATCGTCTCCAGCGGTTTGGATGAGGCTCAGGTTTACGACTTGGACAAGGTGCGCCGTGAAATGGAAGAGGCCATGCCCGACCCCTCGTTCGGCTACGACCAGGATCCTGCGGCAAGCATGGGCGGCGCAAGTCCTGACGCCTCGCAGCCGGGTGCCAGTGCCACGCCGGAAGACGATCCGATGAAGGCGATGGAAGACGCGCTCAAGAACGACACGAAGTGACGCCAGAGCGCGTAGGCGCTCATTCGACGCAAGCCTCTTGCGGCACCAGCCGCAGGGGGTTTTTTTTTACCCATGCACCACGAGGTTTGCGGCCAGCAAAGGCATTCCATCCGAACGATGGGTAAGGGAAGGGGCCTGCCTTTTTCCAGAATTGCCTGTCGGCGCTTTGAGGGACCCTGAAGGGTCTGCCCGCGCGGGCGGATACAACGACGACCCAAAAACAAAAAAGCCCGCCGGGTTTCGGCGGGCTGTTGCTGCGAGAGCGGTCGTAATGGGCTTACAACTTCTGGGCCGACATGAAGTTGTCGAACCGGGACTCTGCGAAGCGGAACCACAGAATCTGGTCGCGCTGGAAGTTCCGGTAGTCGGCGTACACCTTCTTCCAGTCGGGATTGCTGTTGGACAGTCCTGCGTAGACCTCCATGGTGGTTTTGAACGATGCGTCCATGACCGTATTGGGGAACGGCAGCACCTTGGCTTTGGCCGCCACCAGCTGCTTCAGCGCATCGGGGTTGCGGGCGTCGTAACGGGCCTGGGTGGTTACGTGGGCTTCATGCGCTGCGGCGCGCACGATGGCCTTGTTTTCAGCCGACAGCGTATTGAACGCCTTGTCGTTGATATAGAACTCGAGGTTGAGGCTACCCTCCCACCAACCGGGGTAGTAATAGAAGGGGGCTACCTTGTTCAGACCCAGCTTCAGGTCATCGTACGGCCCGATCCATTCGGCAGCGTCGATGGTGCCCTTCTCCAGCGACTGGTAGATTTCACCGGCGGGAATGTTCTGCGGAACACCACCCATGCGTTCGATCACGCGGCCAGCAAAGCCGCCGACACGGAATTTCAGGCCCTTGATGTCGTCAGGCGTCTTGATCTCCTTGCGGAACCATCCGCCCATCTGGGCGCCGGTGTTGCCGCCGATGAAGTTCACGATGTTGTATTTCGCGTAGAACTCGCGCATCAGCTTGCCGCCGTTGCCATCGACCATCCACGAAGTGAGCTGACGGGAGTTCATGCCGAACGGGATGGCCCCGCCGATCGCAAACACCTCGTTTTTGCCGAAGAAATAGTAGGGCGCGGTATGCGCCATTTCCACGGTCCCGTTTTGCACACCGTCGACGACGCCGAATGCAGGCATCAGTTCGCCGGCAGCATGCACGGTCACGTCGAACTTGCCGCCAGACATTTCCTTCACGGCTTTTGCAAACACCTCGGCCGAACCATAGATGGTGTCCAGCGACTTGGGAAAGCTGGAGGCGATGCGCCAGCGAAGCGCGGCCTGGGCATGCACTGCCGGTGCGGCACCTGCGGCGAGCACGCCGGCGATGCCAGCATGCCGGATAAGGGAACGACGATCCATGAACTTCTCCTCTGGTGAAAATCGCGCTTGTGACGCGTCGGTAGAAAACGAGCAGCGCCTGACTCGTCGTGGTTGAAAGGCGGGCCGTTGGCAGAAGAATACGGCCGCAACAAGATGCCCGATGGCCGGGGATGGAGCGCGATGGAATTTCATCGCGCTCGCATCCTTCCCATCAGAGCTTCACGCCGGTCATGTAGTTGTCAAACCGCAGTTCGGAATAGCGAGCCCACAACAGCTGGTCGCGCTGGAAGGCGCGCATGTCCTGGTGGATCTTTTTGAACTCCGGCGACTTGGCCTCGTGTTCGGCGAACACTTCCATAGACGCTTTGAAGCCGGCGTCCATAATTTCCTTGGAGAAGGCCTTGAGCTGGGTCTTGGCGGCTACCAGACGCTTGAGCGCTACGGGGTTGAATGCGTCGTACTTGGCGGTCATATCGCGGGCAGCAACCGCCGTGGCCGCATCGACCATGGCTTGGAACTCGGGCGACAGCGCGGCGTAGGCCTTGGCGTTGATGAAGAACTCCAGCTCGGCGCTGCCTTCCCACCAGCCGGGGTAGTAGTAGTAAGGCGCCACCTTGTTGAAGCCCAGCTTCTCGTCGTCGTACGGACCCACGAACTCGGTCGCGTCCAGCGTGCCCTTTTCGAGGGCTTGGTACACGTCACCCGCCGGCATGTTCTGTGCGACCACGCCCAGCTTCTGCATGGCTTCGCCGAACAGGCCGCCGCCCATGCGCATCTTCAAGCCCTTGAGGTCGGCAACCGTCTTGATCTCTTTGCGGTACCAACCGCCCATCTGAGTGCCGGTGTTGCCCGCGCTGCGGCTTTTGATGTTGTAGTTGGCATAGAAAGCATCCATGAGCTTGCGGCCATTGCCGTGCTCCATCCATGCGTCCATCTGGCGGGCCGTGAGGCCGAACGGTACGGCGCATCCGAAGGCGAAGATCGAGTCCTTGCCGGTGAAGTAATAAGGCGCGGTCTGCGCCATCTCGATCGTGCTGTTCTGGATGGCATCGACCACACCGAACGGGGGCAGCAGCTCGCCGCCCGCGTGCACGGACACTTCGAACTTGCCGCCCGACAGCGCCTTCACCGTCTTGGCGAACATTTCTGCACTGCCGAAGATGGTGTCCAGCGACTTAGGAAAACTTGAAGCGAGGCGCCAGCGCACGTTGGCCTGCGCGTGCACCGCGGGCGCCACGCCGGCAGCCAAGACGCCTGCGATACCGGCTTGTTTGATGAGGGAACGACGATCCATCTGTGTCTCCGAGATAAGGGTGGGACGGGGCCACCAGTCCGCGGGCAAGCACCCGGGTCGAGAAGCTGCGTGAAGTGAGGGATTGTAAAAACGCACTGCAACATGGACCGTGGGGGTTTTCCCCTGCGTATGCGGCGCGCGGGTCCGCAACAAGCGCCCCGCAAAGCAGCATCGCGACCAATGCCGCGGGGGCATGTGGATCAATGGCCCGAATGCTTTGCCGAGTGAGTGCGGCGCTACGCCGCCGCAAGGACCCTCAAAGACCGCGAGTGGCCCCGCCCCGTCAGGCCAGCCGGCGTGCGTTGCGAAAGCGCGCGTAGCGCACGAGGAAATCGTGGATCAGCTGCTCCTGCGAGAAGCCGGTCACATCATGCGGCGACTCTGCGTCCGTGGTGCGGGCCATCGCCCGGTAGTGCTGGCGCCCTTGCGCGGCGCTCCTGTCGGCCCATGCGAAGCTGGGCACCCGGAAGGCCCGGGCGCGCACGGAAAACTCGAACGTGCCGCGGTCGCCGTGCTGCACCGTCAGCACGACGCGTCCCTCTTCATGCTGCAGGGCCGCCTCCAGACCGCCGTCACGCACCTGCGCAGCCACGGCTTCCAGAGCCGGAGTGGCCACATCTTTCAGGAACGCATCGATCTCGTCACGCTGGTGGTACCGGATGATCGAATCCAGCCGCTGCTCCCACGTCATGCCGGCGTCGTCGTCCTCCGTCGCCACGATGGGCAGACCGCCGGGCATGGTGCTCTCGGTCTGCAATGCGCGCAGCACCCCGTAGCACATCAGAATAATGACGACCACGAACGGCAGCGCGCTCGCAATGGCCGCGGTCTGCAGGGCCTGCAGGCCGCCCGTGGCGAGCAGGACAGCAGCGACCACGCCCGCGGAGACCGCCCAGAAGATGCGCTGCCAGACCGGTGACGGGGTCTCTGCGCCGGAGGTGATCATGTCGATCACCAGCGCCCCGGAGTCGGCCGAGGTCACGAAGAACAGGATCACCATCAGCGTGGCCAGGCCTGCCGATATCGTGGACCACGGCAAGTGTTCCAGCAGGGCGAAGAGCGCCAGCGAGACGTCCTCGCCTACCACGCGGGCGATGGGTGCAATGCCTTGCATCTCCATCGACAGCGCGGTATTGCCGAAGACCGTCATCCACAAAAAGGTGAACAGGACGGGCACGAGCAGCACGCCCGTGACGAATTGGCGGATGGTTCGCCCCCGGGAGATACGTGCGATGAACATGCCTACAAAAGGCGACCATGCAATCCACCAGCCCCAGTAGAACAGGGTCCACTGGCCGAACCAGGGATTGGGTTCGTACGCATAGAGCGAGAAGGTACGGGGAATCAGATCAGACAGGTAAGCACCGATGTTCTGCACGAAGGCCTTGAGCAGAAACACCGTAGAGCCGGCCAGGAGGACAAAGACCAGCAGCACGACGGCCATGGCGATATTCAGCTCGCTCAGCCTGCGCACGCCATTGTCCAGCCCCGAAACGACGGAGGCCGTCGCCATCGCCGTGATGACCGCGATGAGCGCGATCTGCACCCACAGCGTAGTCGGCAGTCCAAACAGGTGGGCGAACCCGGCATTGACCTGCAGCACACCCAGGCCGAGCGATGTCGCGATGCCGAACATGGTGCCCAGCACTGCGAAGATGTCCACGGCGTGGCCGATCGGCCCGTTGATGCGCCGGCCGATGAGGGGATAGAGTGCCGAGCGGACCGTGAGCGGCAGGCCGCGGCGGAACGAAAAGTACGCCAGCGCCAGCCCGACCACGATGTAGATCGCCCAGGCATGCAGTCCCCAGTGGAAGAAGGTCAGCGTCATGGCCCTGCGGGCGGCCAGGACGGTGCCGCCTTCGCCGGTGGGGGGCGACACGTAGTGCTGTATGGGCTCCGCCACGCCGAAGAAGAGGATACCGATGCCCATGCCTGCACTGAACAGCATCGCGAACCAGGAGGCATAGCTGTACTCGGGTTCGGAATCGTCGGGCCCGAGCTTGATGTCGCCGTAGCGGCTGACCATCAGAAAGATCGCGAAGAACAGGAAGCCAGCGGTGCTGGCAACGTACAGCCAGCTGAAGTCTTCGACGATGCGGGCCTGCACGGCATCGAACACCCGGCCGGCATGCTCGGTAAACACGGCTCCGTACAGCGCGAAGGCGAGCACCAGGGCGGCCGACAGGTAGAAGACGGGGGGATTGATCTGCATCCGGCGGCGCGGTGCTTCGGCCTGAGAAGCGCTGTCGGAGGGCAGGACGGGTTGCGTCATAGGGAGTCTTTCGTAGCGGGGCGCGGGCCGGCGGCCGAGGACCGGGTCATCGGCGGCGCCATGCGGACAGAGGTGTCAGCAGGACCGCATATGCGCACGCATTACCCCACGCTCCCTGTGCCGCGCAGGACGGCCGGGAAGGCGGCTCCGTGTAGGAAGTTGCCGCATTCTTGCAAACGAGACAACCCAGCTCCGTGCGCGGCATGACCGGCACGCACAGGGCAGAGCATCATTGAAAAAAGACGGCTCGGTGATGGTCGGACCACCCCGGCCTTGCCTTTGGCGGAGCTACCGCCGCCAGTTGCCCGGCCCGCTCTGAGCGCGGACCGGCCGCGCGTCAACCCACGTGGCGCGCCGCTTCAGGCACCGAAGGCACGGCTGAACCAAAGCGCGCCCGCACGGCACGCTCGATGCCTTCTGCATCCAGACCCTGCTGGGCCAGCAGGCGGGCCGGGTCGCCGTGCTCGATGAACACGTCGGGCAGGCCCAGTTGCAGCACCGGGCGCTGCACGCCCGCAGCCTGCAGGGCTTCCAGCACCGCGCTGCCGGCGCCGCCCATCACGGCGCCCTCTTCCACGGTCACGAGCTGGCCGTGCTCGGCCGCGATCTGCAGCAGCAGCGCCACATCCAGCGGCTTGGCCCAGCGCATGTTGACCACCGTGGCGTCCAGCGCCTCGGCGGCCTGCAGCGCGGGATACAGCAGCGTGCCGAACGCCAGGATGGCGACGCCGCGCCCCTGGCGGCGCACTTCGCCCTTGCCGAAGGGCAGGCCTTCCAGCGTGGCCAGCGGGGCCACGCCCGCTCCGCTGCCGCGCGGATAGCGCACGGCCACGGGGTGGTTCTGCTCGTAGGCGGTGGTGAGCAACTGGCGGCATTCGCGCTCGTCGGCCGGGCAGGCCATGCTCATGTTCGGAATGCAGCGCACGAACGGGATGTCGTAGGCGCCGGCATGCGTGGCGCCGTCGGCGCCCACCAGGCCTGCGCGGTCGAGCGCGAACACCACCGGCAGGTTCTGCAGGGCCACGTCGTGGATGAGCTGGTCGTAGGCACGCTGCAGGAAGGTCGAATAGATGGCGACCACGGGCTTGACGCCTTCGCAGGCCATGCCGCCGGCGAAAGTGACGGCGTGCTGCTCGGCAATGCCGACGTCGTAGTAGCGCTGGGGAAAGCGCCGCTCGAACTCCACCATGCCGGAGCCCTCGCGCATGGCGGGCGTGATGCCCACCAGGCGCTCGTCCTGGGCGGCCATGTCGCACAGCCACTGGCCGAAGACCTGGGTGAAGGTCTGCTTGGGCGGCGTGGCAGGCTTGACCAGGCCCACGGTGGGATCGAACTTGCCCGGGCCGTGGTAGGCCACGGGGTCGGCCTCGGCCAGCTTGTAGCCTTGCCCCTTCTTCGTCACCACGTGCAGGAACTGCGGGCCCTTCAGGCCCTTGATGTTCTCCAGCGTGGGAATGAGCGAGTCGAGGTCGTGGCCGTCGATGGGGCCGATGTAGTTGAAGCCGAACTTCTCGAACAGCGTGGCCGGCACGACCATCCCCTTGGCCTGCTGCTCCAGCCGTTTCGCCAGCTCCAGCAGCGGCGGCGCGTTCTTGAGCACGCTCTTGCCCACGTCGCGCGCCTTGGCGTAGAACTGGCCGCTCATCAGCTGCGCCAGGTAGCGGTTGAGCGCGCCCACCGGCGGGCTGATGCTCATGTCGTTGTCGTTGAGCACCACCAGCAGATTGGCGTCGGCCACGCCGGCGTTGTTCAGGGCTTCGAAAGCCATGCCGGCGGTCATCGCGCCGTCACCGATGATGGCCACCGCGTGGCGCTCCTCGCCGCGCTGCTTGGCCGCCAGGGCCATGCCCAGCGCGGCCGAGATGCTGGTGCTGGAGTGCGCCGTGCCGAAGGTGTCGTACTCGCTCTCGGCCCGCTGCGGAAAGCCCGACAGGCCGTTCTGCTGGCGCAGCGTGGACATGCGGTCGCGGCGGCCCGTCAGGATCTTGTGCGGATACGTCTGGTGGCCCACGTCCCATACCAGGCGGTCGCGCGGGGTGTCGAACACGGTGTGCAGCGCCACGGTCAGCTCCACCGTGCCCAGGTTGGAGCTGAGGTGGCCACCGGTCTTGGACACGCTGTCGATCACGAAGGCGCGCAGCTCCGATGCCAGCGCCTTGAGCTCCGCGCGCGACAGCCCCCGCAGATCGGCCGGATCGTTCACGCGCGAGAGCAGAGGGTAGGAAGTCGTGGACATAAGCTCTTCTTTTGATAGCTGCCAGCGCTTGATGGATAAGCGCTACAGCCCGATTTCATTCAAATATTCACACAGCGCACCCAGCGGCGACGGGCTCTTCGGTCGGCGCGGGCGGATGTCAGTGCGACCGGTTCACCACCATGTCTGCCAGCGCGGCCAGCGCGCGCGTGTCCGGCAGATGGCTGGCCGCCAGCGCCGCATGCGCATCGGCCAGCAGTTCGTCGGCATAGGCCCGCGCCCGGTCCAGGCCGAGCAGCGAGACATACGTGGGCTTGTCGCTGGCGGCGTCCTTGCCGGCGGTCTTGCCCAGCGTGGCGGAGTCGGCCGTCACGTCGAGGATATCGTCCACCACCTGGAAGGCAAGGCCCAGCGCCGCGCCGTACTGCGTCAGCGCCGCCAGCGCCGCCGCGCTGGCCGTGCCGCAGGCGGCGCCCATCACCACGCTGGCCTGCAGCAGCGCGCCGGTCTTCAGGCGGTGCATCTGGCGCAGTTCGTCCTCGGTCAGCGCCAAGCCCACGCTGGCCAGGTCGATGGCCTGGCCGCCGGCCATGCCGTCGGCGCCCGCGGCACGCGCCAGCAGACGGCACAGCAGGGCCTGGGTGGCAGGCGGCACGCCGTCTTCCGGGGTGAGCAGGCCGAACGCCAGCGCCTGCAGCGCGTCGCCGGCCAGCAGGGCCTGCGCCTCGCCGAATTGCACGTGCACCGTGGGCTTGCCGCGGCGCAGCACATCGTTGTCCATGCACGGCATGTCGTCGTGCACCAGGGAATAGGCGTGGATCAGCTCCACCGCGCAGGCCGCGCGCAGGGCCGCTTCCGGCAGGCCGCCGGCCGCGTCGGCGGCGGCCAGCACCAGCAACGGGCGCAGGCGTTTGCCGCCGTCCAGCACGGCGTAGCGCATGGCCTCGCCCAGGCCGGCCGGGGCCTCGCTGCACACCCACTGCGACAGGGCCCCCTCCACCCGCTCCAGCTGCTGCCGGCTCCAGGTGGCGAGGTCGAAAGCGGTCGTGCCGCCCGGCGTGGGGGACGCTGCCTGCATGCCGGCGCCGTCCATCATTCCTGCGTCCATGGCTGCAGGCTGCCTTCGTCCAGCACCTTGATCTGGTCCTGCACGGCCTCCAGGCGGTCGCGGCAGAAGCTGAGCAGCGCCGCACCACGCTGGTAGCCCGCCAGCATCTGGTCGAGCGGCAACTGGCCGGACTCGATACGGCCCACGAGCTGCTCCAGTTCCTCCAGCGCGGCTTCGTAGCTAGCAGGATCGGGGAGCTTCGGGGGTGCGGCGGGGGCCTTGGGCATGGGTGGGGCGCGCACAGGGCGCGAGTCAAAACGGTCGATTTTAGGCGCTCCATCCTGCGCGGGCCGTCAGCCGCCGCCTACCTGACCCTGCCGGTGCCTGCGTGAACGTGACAAGCACGTCGAGCCAATACACATACGGGAGGCGCGGAAATAACCCCACCAGCTACAATCCCATTCACGTCGAGCCGGCTTCCCGCAAGCCGGTTTTCTTTTTTCCGTGCACTTCTTCGCGAGTGCCCTCCCTGTGGGGAGTCTTTAGGTCAGGTCACCCATGTCTGATTTAAGTCTTCAACTGCAGCAGGCCGCAAGCCAACTACCAGTTTCGAGCTATTTTGACCAGGCGCTGTTCCAGCGCGAGCTGGAGACCATCTTCCAGCGCGGGCCCCGCTACGTGGGGCACAGCCTTTCCGTGCCCAACGAAGGCGACTATTACGCACTGCCCCAGGAGGGCGAGGGCCGCGCGCTGGTGCGCAACGCGCAGGGCGGCGTGGAACTCATCTCCAACATCTGCCGCCACCGCCAGGCCGTGATGCTCAAGGGCCGCGGCACGCTGCAAGGCCACGGCAAGGGCCACGCGGGCGGCAACATCGTGTGCCCGCTGCACCGCTGGACCTACGCGCCCAGCGGCGAGCTGCTGGGCGCGCCCCACTTCTCGCACGACCCCTGCCTGAACCTGAACAACTACGGCCTGCGCGAATGGAACGGCCTGCTGTTCGAGGACAACGGCCGCGACATCCATGCCGACCTCGCCGGCATGGGCCCGCGCGAGCAGCTGTCGTTCGAGGGCTTCACGCTCGACCGCGTCGAGCTGCACGAGTGCAACTACAACTGGAAGACCTTCATCGAGGTCTACCTCGAGGACTACCACGTCGGCCCGTTCCACCCCGGCCTGGGCAACTTCGTCACCTGCGACGACCTGAACTGGGAGTTCGGCAAGCACTACTCCGTGCAGACCGTGGGCGTGGCCTCCACGTTCGCCAAGCCCGGCTCGGGTGTCTACAAGACCTGGCACGACGTGCTGCTGAAGTACCGCGAAGGCCAGCTGCCCGAGCGCGGCGCCATCTGGCTGACCTACTACCCGCACATCATGGTGGAGTGGTACCCGCACGTGCTCACCGTCTCGACGCTGCACCCCCTCAGCCCGACCAAGACGCTGAACATGGTGGAGTTCTACTACCCCGAGGAAATCACCGCCTTCGAGCGCGAATTCGTCGAGGCCCAGCAGGCCGCCTACATGGAGACCTGCATCGAGGACGACGAGATCGGCGAGCGCATGGATGCCGGCCGCAAGGCGCTGTACGAACGCGGCGACAACGAGGTCGGCCCCTACCAGAGCCCCATGGAAGACGGCATGCAGCACTTCCACGAGTGGTACCGCGCGCAGATGGGCGACGACGTGCCGCACAGGTGACACGGCGGCGCACCATCTTCTTGCTACCATTACAATAGCTGCCCGCGCTTGCTGCATAAGCGCCGGCAGCTATTTTCATTTGTACTTTCGAGGATTTCCATGCAAGCGCTCTGGATGGTGTTGGCCGCGTTCCTGTTCGCCAGCATGGGCGTGTGCGTCAAGTTCGCCTCCGGCCACTTCAACGCGGCCGAACTGGTGTTCTACCGCGGCCTGATCGGCATGGCCATCCTCTGGGCGCTGGCCCGCTCGCAGCAGGTCCGGGTGGCCACGCGCTACCCCGGCATGCATGCATGGCGCAGCCTCATCGGGGTGGTGTCACTCGGCTCCTGGTTCTACGCCATCGCCCATCTGCCGCTGGCCACGGCGATGACGCTCAACTACATGAGCAGCGTGTGGATCGCCGCCTTCCTCATCGGCGGTGCCTTGCTGATGTGGCGGCCTTCGGGCGCCCAGCCGCGGCCGCCGCTGCAGGCGCCGCTGGTGCTCACCGTGCTTACCGGCTTCGTGGGCGTGATCCTCATGCTGCGTCCCAGCATCGGCGACCACCAGGGCTTTGCCGGCATGGTGGGCCTGCTGTCGGGCCTGACGGCCGCGTTCGCCTACATGCAGGTGGTGGCCCTGTCGCGCCTGGGCGAGCCCGAAACGCGCACCGTCTTCTACTTCGCCGTCGGCTCGGCCGTGGCGGGCGGCGTTGCCATGCTGTTCACCGGCATGTCGGACTGGCCCGGCTGGCCCGCGCTGTGGCTGCTGCCCATCGGCCTGCTGGCCGCCGGCGGCCAGCTGTGCATGACGCGCGCCTACTCCCGCGCCGGCTCGCAGCGCGGCACGCTGGTGGTGGCCAATCTGCAGTACTCGGGCATCGTCTTCGCCGCCATCTACAGCGTGGTGCTGTTCGGCGACGCGATTCCGCTGATCGGCTGGGTCGGCATGGTGCTCATCGTGGGCAGCGGCATCGTGGCCACGGTGCTGCGCGCCCGCGCCGCGCCGGGCACGCCCGCGGAAGAGCATTGAGGCCAACAGTTTCTGGGGCCCTCCGGGCGCAGCGCCGTGGATCGCTGACGCGGCACCCGCCGACACGGCGCTGCACGGCCACGGCTGACACAATGGGGGCCGACTTCGACTTCCGTGTGACCCGCCCATGACGTCCTCTTCCTCCTTCACCACGCTGATCACCGTCGCCGAGCTGCAGGCGCTGATGGACAGCGGCCGGCCGATGATGGTCTTCGACTGCACGTTCGACCTGGCGCAGCCGTCGCTGGGCGGCGTGCGCTATCTCGAATCGCACATCCCCGGCGCGCTGCATGCGGATCTCGACCGCGACCTGAGCGCCAAGCACGGCGCGCCCGGCGCCGCCGGCACGCTGACCGCCACCGAGGGCGACATGCCCGCCTCCGGCGGCCGCCACCCCCTGCCCAACCGCGAGCGGCTGGCCACCTGGCTGTCGAGCATCGGCTTCGCCAACGACATGCAGGCCGTGGTCTACGACCGCAACGGCGCCAACTATTGCGGCCGGCTGTGGTGGATGCTCAAGTGGGCCGGCCACGACGCCGTGGGCGTGCTGGATGGCGGCCTGCAGGCCTGGACGGCCGCCGGCAAGCCGGTGGCCACCGGCGAGGAGCCCGCGCACTTCCAGTCCAACTTTGCCCTGGGCGAACCGCTGCGCCAGCTGGTCACGGCGGCGGAGGTGCAAACGCGGCTGGGCCAGCCCGGCCAGACCATCGTCGATGCGCGGGCCACGCCCCGCTACCGCGGCGAGGTCGAGCCGCTGGACCCGGTGGCCGGCCATATCCCCGGTGCGTTGAACCGGCCCTTCGGCCTCAACCTCGGTCCGGACGGCCACTTCAAGCCGGCCGACGAACTCCGTGCCGAGTTCGAGGCGCTGCTGGACGGCCGTGCGCCCGCCACCGTGGTGCACCAGTGCGGCAGCGGCGTGAGCGCGATCCCCAACCTGCTCGCCATGGAGGTCGCCGGCCTCGGCCCGACCGCGCTCTTCGCCGGCAGCTGGAGCGAGTGGTGCAGCGATCCCTCGCGTCCGGTGGAACGCAGCTGACGCCAGCCCGGCCACACGCGCAGGACAAGCTGCAGCAGGAACCGCGGAACGGCCGGCGCAGCCCCCTGCGCCAAGACCACGCAGGCGCCGCGGTGCCGGCTAGTGCGGTCAACAGCGCTGCTACGCTCGCGCAGCGATGAGAATGCCTCTCAGAAACAATTAGAATCGACCGCGACTCTTTTTCCGTGGTGCGGGAGCGTGGACTGTCTGCCGGGCAGTGCTTCGCAAGCCCAGCCCCGGCCGCGGCTGCGATTCAGCCCGGCCGCTGCACCCTGCGGCGCCGGTGGACACCCATCGGCAGGAGTCACCCCTTACCAGCAACCCATGCCGATTCGGTCTCCGGTCAGCACAGGCAGCCAGCGTTCCACAGCTTTCTTCCTGTCCGAGAGACCCTGCCATGCGACTGCCTTCGCTGAGCCCGATCGCCGCCACCGCGGCCTTGCTGATGCTGCCTCTGGCACCTTCCCACGCACAGACGGCCGATGCCGCGCTGCCCGAAGTGCAGGTCAGCGACGCGCCGGACGGCAACACCGAAGGCAGCGGGCAGTACGTGGCGCGGGAGGTCGGCGTGGGCAAGATGGGCCAGTCCGTGCGTGAGACACCGCAGTCGGTGTCCGTGGTCACCCGCCAGCGGCTGGAGGACCGGAACATCACCAAGGTCGAGGATGCAGTCAAGCAGGTCACCGGCGTCACCGTCACCCGCTTCGACGGCGCGGGCAACTACAACACCTTCCAGGCGCGCGGCTTCGATCTGGGCGCCATCCAGCTGGACGGCATGGCGATCCCGCAAGGGAACTACACCACGCTCGACACGGCCCTGTACGACCGCATCGAAGTGCTGCGCGGCCCCGCCGGACTTATCCAGGGCAGCAGCGAGCCGGGCGGCGCCGTCAATCTGGTGCGCAAGCGCGCCCGCGCCGGCCTGGGGCTCGCGGCCGATGTGGCCGCGGGGTCCTACGGTCTGCGCCGCGGCATGGTCGATGTCACCGGGGGGCTGAACGCCGAGGGCACGGTGCGCGCCCGCGTCGTGGCGGTGGCGGAGGACCGCGACAGCTTCGTGGACACGCTCTTCAACAACAAGCGCGTGGGCTACGGCACGCTGGAGTGGGACCTGGCGCCAGGCACCACGCTGTCCGTCGGTGCGGCCCGGCAGCGGGTGAAATCGGTCATCGACCAGGGCCTGCCCTCGTTCGCCGATGGGCGGCTGGCCGACCTGCCGCGCTCGGCCTTCGCCGGCCTGCGCGCCAACCGGCAGAACCTGGAGACCACCGACCTGTTCGCCGAGCTGGAACACCGGCTGGCGGGCGGGGGCGAGGTCCGCGCGTCCATCCGCGACGTGGACCGCGATGCGTTCTATGCGTCCGCGCGGGCCAACAGCGTGCTCTCGCCCAACGGCGACTTCACCATGCAGACGGTGGACGGGCTCACCCGGGTGCGCTCGCGCGCCTACGATCTCTTCGTGACCACGCCCTTCGCCCTGGGCGGCCGCACGCACCGCGCCCTGGTCGGCGTGTCGCGCAACGAAAGCAAGGCCTACGAGAACAACTTCGGTTTCGGCCCGAGCTTCAGAGCCAACCTGCTGCGCCCCGACTATGAGCGGCCCTATCCCGCGATCACGCTGCCGGGCTACAGCGCCATCACCACCCGCACCGAGAACGCGCTGTACGGGCAGGCGCAGCTGCAGGTGGCCGACCCGCTCAAGCTGCTGCTGGGCGGGCGCCTGAGCTGGGCCGACGTGGAAAGCCGCAGCACGTCCACCGGCGCCGTCACGTCGCGCTCGGCGCCCGGGCGGCAGTTCATTCCCAATGCCGCGGTGCTGTGGGACTTCCACCCGCAGATGACGGCCTACACCAGCTATACCGAGACCTTCGTCGTGCAGACGCCGCTCGATGCCGCGGGCCAGCTGCTCAAGCCCCGCACGGGGCGGCAGGTGGAGGTGGGCGTCAAGGGCGAGTTCCTCAACCGCCGCCTGCAGACCCACGCGGCGCTCTTTCGCATCGACGACGTGGGCCGTGCGATCACTGACCCGACGAATCCCACGGCCTCCATCGCCGGAGGCGAGGTGCGCGCCCAAGGCGCGGAGCTGGAGATCAGCGGCCAGATCGCGCGCGGCTGGGACGTGCTGGCCGGCTATGCCTACACCGATACCGAGTACACCCGGGCCCCCATCACGCAGCAGGGCCAGGCATTCAGCACCTTTACCCCGCGCCACAGCGTTAACCTGGGCACCCGCTACGCCTTCGCCGGCGACCTGCTGCGCGGCCTGAGCCTGGGCGCCGGCGCGTCCTACCGCAGCGCGCAGTACGCGCAGAGCGGCAATGTGCGGCTCGCCACCGGCAACTACGCACTGTTCAATGCCGATGCGGCCTACCAGATCAACGACCAGCTGTCGGTGAGCCTGTCCATCGACAACCTGCTGGACAAGAAGTACTACGAAAAGATCTCCAGCCCCGGCCGGCAGAACTTCTATGGCGAGCCCCGCCGCGTCACGGTGGCGCTGAAGGCGCGCTACTGATGGAGTCTCCGCCGGGATCTACATCAAAAGTGCCGATAGCGCTTTCCACACAAGCGCATGCAGCTATCAAGTTAATAGTACACCTGCAACTTTCTTTTTTTCATCCACCCTGCGCAAAGGAACAACCCATGCCACTCCGCACCACCTCCCTGGCCGCCGCCCTGCTGCTGGCCTGTCTGGGCACCACCGCCCAGGCCCACCAGGTCTGGATCGAGCAATCGGCCAACCAGGCCCGCGTGCACTTCGGCGAGTACGCCGACAACCTGCGCGAGACCTCGCCCGGCCTGCTCGACAAGTTCACCGGCGTGCCCGCGCTGGAGCTGCAGAGCGCGGGCGGCAAGGCCCAGCGCGTTCCGGGCGAACGCACGGCCACCGCGTTCACCTACGCGCTGCCGGGCGCCACCGCCGACACGCTGTTCGCCGAGGCACCGTACCCGCTGATCGACCGCAGCAAGGGCGGCAAGCCCGCCCTGCTGTGGCGCCCCGCCGCGCGCTGGGTGGCCGGCCTGGGCCAGCCCGTGGCCGCCACCGCACCGCTGGACGTGGTGCCCACGGGCCGCGTCGGCGAACTGCGGGTGGTCTTCAACGGCCAGCCGCTGCCCAAGGCCCAGGTCACGCTGGTCGCACCCTCCGGCTGGGCCCGCGAGGCCATGACCGGCGCCGACGGCACCGTGCAGTTCACCCTGCCGTGGAAGGGCCAGTACGTGGCCGAGGTGAAGCACTCCGACCCCACGCCGGGCGAACGCAACGGCGAGAAGTTCGGCGAAACGAGCTACCTCACCTCGCTGACCTTCGCCCAGGCCGAAGGCATGGAGTCGCCGGCCCTGCCCGCAGCGCCGCAGCGCTGAGGTCCGCGGCACCGGCAGCGGGCGCCGGGGTGGGCGCGCCTTACCTGTCCTTGACCGGATGCCGGGCACCTGCCACCGGCGCTGCCGCAGGGGCGCGCGCCATCAACCCAGCCACCACTGGGCAGCCGCGCCATACAGCGGAATGCCGAGCACCAGGTTGAAGGGGAAGGTAATGCCCAGCGACAGGCCCACGTAGAGCGCCGGACGGGCCTCGGGCATAGCGTGGCGCAGCACGGCGGGCACGGCGATGTACGAAGCGCTGGCGCCCAGCACGGCCAGCAGCGTGGCCTCGGGCACGGCCAGGCCCGCGAGCTTGGCCAGGCCCAGGGCCAGCAGCCCGTGCACCACCGGCCCCACCACCGCGAACAGGGCCAGCGGCAGGCGCTGGGGCCCGAGGCCGCCCAGGCCCGACAGGCTGCGTGCCGTCAGCAAGCCCATGTCGAGCAGGAAGAACGCCAGCAGGCCCTTGAACAGGTCCACGGTGAAGGGGTGCATGGCCTGCTCGCCCTGCGCGCCGGTCACCAGCCCCACCAGCAGCGCGCCCAGCAGCAGCACGGCGCCACCGTCGGTGAGCGCTTCCCGCAGCACCTGCGCCAGGCGCGGCCCCTGCGGCGCCGGGGCGCTGCCGCCCAGGGGGCCGCCCACCAGCACGGCCTGCCCGTCCGCACGCACCGCTACCGGCGCCGCCACGGGCTGGCGCAGCCACTGCGCCATCACCACCGCCAACACGATGGCGGGCGACTCCATCAACGCCATTGCCGCAGCCATGTAGCCCCCGGCAGGCGTGCCCTGCTGCTCCAGCAGGTGGCTGGCCGTCACGAAGGTCACGGCGCTGACGCTGCCGTAGGTCGCGGCCACCGCCGCCGCGTCGAAGGGCGGCAGCAGCCGGCGCAGCACGCACCAGGCGATGGCGGGCACGGCGATGGCCAGCACCAGCGCGCAGCCGAGCGCGGCGGACACCTGCGCCGTCCAGCCCGACTGGGCCAGCGCGAAGCCGCCCTTGAGGCCGAGCGCCATGAGCAGATAGAGCGACAGGAAGCGCGACAGCGGCGAAGGCACCTCCAGGTTGGAGCGCAGCAGCCCGGCCGCCAGGCCGAGCACGAAGAACAGGATCGCAGGATCGAGGAGATGGTTCATGGGCCGCGATGCTAGGCCGCCGCGCCGATCTTGGAAAATCGATACTATCGATCCAACCCATCGGGATTCCTCTATGCACGCAACTTTCCGCCAACTGCAGCTGATGCTGGCCCTGGCCGAGACCGGTTCCGTCACCGGCGCCGCGCGCCACTGCCACGTGACCCAGCCCACGGCGTCCATGCAGCTCAAGGAGCTGTCGGACGCGATCGGCCTGCCGCTGTACGAGCGTGTGGGCCAGCGCCTGCACCTCACGCAGGCGGGCGAGGCCGCGGCGCAGACCGCGCGCGCCATTGCCGCCGAGTGGGAGACGCTGGAGCAGCGCGTGGCCGCGCTCAAGGGCGTGAGCCAGGGGCGCCTGCGCATCGCGCTGGCCAGCACCGCCAAGTACTTCATCCCGCGCATGCTGGGGCGCTTCTGCGCCGAGCACCCGGGCGTGGACGTGGCGCTGCAGGTGCTCAACCGCGACGGCGTGGTGCAGCGCCTGCTGGCCAACGAGGACGACCTCTACATCCTCTCGATTCCGCCGCGCAACGTGCCGCACGACCGGCAGGTGCTGCTGGGCAATCCGCTGGTGGTGATCGCCGCGCACGACCACCCGCTGGCCGCCCGCCGGCGCGTGCGGCTGGACCAGCTGGTCAAGGAGCCGTTCATCCTGCGCGAGACGGGCTCGGGCACGCGGCAGGCGACGGAAGAACACTTCAAGGCCCTGGGCTTCGCGCCGCGCGTGCGGCTGGAGCTGGGCAGCAACGAGGCCATCAAGCAATCGGTGGCCGCGCGCATGGGGCTGGGGCTGGTATCGCGGCACGCGCTGGCGGCCGATCCGGCGAGCGAAGGCGTGGCGATCCTGCGCGCGGAGCGCATGCCCGTGCCCTCGTCGTGGTACGTGCTGTGGCCGCAGGGCAAGCGCCTCTCGCCCATCGCAGAGACCTTTCTGCGGCAGCTGCTGCAGCAGGCGCGTGGGTGGGAGGTGCACTCCTGACACCGCAGCGCAGCCCCGGCGCCGGCGCCACAACTTCAGGCCAAATAGGCCTGCAGCGTTTTACCAGCAAGCGCAAACAGCTATAACTTCAATAGCAAATCATCAGCACAGGGTTGCTCAGCGGCCCGTGACCATCTTCACGCCCAGCCCCACGAAGACGGCGCCGGCGATACGGTCCAGCCACAGCCCCCCGCGGGGCCGGCGGCCCAGCCAGGCGCCGATGCTGCCGGCGAAGTAGCCCAGCAGGCCGAACAGCACCGCCGCCTGCGCGGTAAAGGCCAGCCCCAGCAGGCCCAGCTGCAGCGCCACCTGGCCCTGCGCCGGCACCACGAACTGCGGCAGGAACGACAGGAAGAACAGCACCACCTTGGGATTGACCGCGTTGGCGAACATGCCCTTGAGAAACAGGCTGCGCAGCGACTGCGCGGGCGCCGCATCGGCGGACTGCACCCGCGCGCCGCCCGTGCTGCGCAGCGCCTGGATGCCCAGCCAGATCAGGTAGCCGCCGCCCAGCCACTTGAGCGCCGTGAAGGCCACGGGCGAGGCGGCGATCAGCGCGCTCACGCCCACCACCGCCAGCAAGGTGTGGCTCAGGCAGCCGAGCGCGCAGCCCAGCCCGAACGCGATGCCCTGCCGGCGCCCCTTGGAGACCCCCACGCCCAGCACCATGAGGTTGTCGGGGCCCGGCGTGGCGGTGATGAGCACGGCGGCGACGAGGAAGGCGAGGAGTTGGGCAGCGGTCAGCATCGCCCGATGATACGCAGCAGCGCCGCTGGCTGCGCTCACCCGCCCTTCGCAGCCCGCGTGGAGCCCGCAAAACAAGAAGGCCGCACCTTGCGGCGCGGCCTTCGTCTTCCTCTTGCCGGCGGTCGACCTGCGCATCACTGCGCGGGCGCGGGCCGCGGGGTCACGGAATCACACGTTGGTGATGGACACGGCGCGCGTGTTCAGGTGGGCTTCGATGGCCTCCGGGCCGCCTTCGGAACCGTAGCCCGAATCCTTCAGGCCGCCGAAGGGCAGCTCGGCCGACGGCGTAGCGGGCTGGTTGATCCACAGCATGCCCACTTCGACGCGCTGCGACAGCAGGTGCGCATGCTTGAGCGAGCTGGTGAACGCGTAGCCCGCCAGGCCGTAGGGCAGGCGGTTGGCTTCGGCGATGGCGTCTTCGATCTTCTCGAAACCGCGCACCGCGGCCACGGGGCCGAAAGGCTCTTCATTGAAAATGCGGGCCGACAGAGGCACGTCGTTCAGCACCGTGGGCTGGAAGTAGTTGCCTTCGGAGCCAATGCGTTCGCCGCCTGCAGCCACCTGGGCGCCGCTCTTCACGGCGTCTTCCAGCAGCTCGGCCATGGCCGTCACGCGGCGCGGGTTGGCCAAGGGGCCCATCTGCGTGCCGTCGGCCAGGCCGTCGCCCACCTTCAGGCCCTGGGCGTGGCGCGTGAGCGCGGCGACGAAGTCCTTGCGGATGCTTTCATGCACCAGAAAGCGCGTGGGCGAGATGCAGACTTGGCCTGCGTTGCGGAACTTGGAGCCGCCCGATGCCTTCACGGCCAGCTCGACGTCGGCGTCTTCCGCGACGATAACCGGGGCGTGGCCGCCCAGTTCCATGGTCACGCGCTTCATGTGCTTGCCGGCCAGCGCCGCCAGCTGCTTGCCCACCGGCGTGGAGCCGGTGAACGTGACCTTGCGGATGATGGGGTGCGGAATGAGGTAGCTGGAAATCTCGGCCGGGTCGCCATACACCAGGCCCACCGTGCCGGGCGGCACGCCGGCGTCGGCAAACGCGCGGATCAGCTCGGCCGGGCTGGCCGGCGTCTCTTCCGGCGCCTTGACGAGGATGGAGCAGCCCGCGCCCAGCGCGGCGCCCAGCTTGCGCACCACCTGGTTGATGGGGAAGTTCCAGGGCGTGAAGGCGGCCACGGGACCGACCGGGTCCTTGAGCACCAGCTGGCGCACGTTCAGGTTGCCGCGCGAGGGCACGATGCGGCCATAGATGCGCAGGCCTTCGTCGGCAAACCATTCGATCATGTCGGCGGCGGCCATGGCCTCGACCTTGGCCTCGGCCAGCGGCTTGCCCTGCTCCTGCGTGAGGATGCGGGCGATGGAGTCGGCACGCTCGCGCATCAGGGCGGCGGCGCGGCGCATGGCCTTGGCACGCTCGATGGCGGGCAGATCGCGCCAGGCTTCGAAACCTTTTTGCGCAGCCTCCAGCGCACGGTCCAGATCGGCCTTGCCGGCGTGGGCCACGCGGCCGATTTCCTTACCGGTGGAAGGGTTGTGCACGGCGATGGTCTTGCCATCGGCTGCGTCCTGCCATGTGCCGGCGATGAAGAGTTGCGTGTTGGGATAGGTCATGCAGAAAGCTCCTGGAGGGGTTCTGAGGGAAAGGCGGCACCGGCCGGGCCCCTCCCGCACAGGGGGAAGGCCTGCCGCCGGCGCGCCGTCGGCAACCAATGACTATAGGCCCGTTGGCCCGTCGCTGCAGGCGTGCGGGCGACAACCCTGTGTCAGCCGGTATCCCGAATGCGGCGGGCAGTGGGCTATCGCCCTGACCGAAAGGCTCAGCGCTGGAGCGCCACGGCCTGTGCCGCAGGTGCGGCCTGCGCCGTCGTCGCCTGCGCGTCGCCCCAGCCGCCGCCGAGCGCCCGGATGAGCCCGACGGTGGCCGTGTACTGCGCCGTGCGCACCTGCAGGGCCTGGCGGCGGTTGCGCAGCTCGCTGCGCCGGGCATCCAGCAGCTCCAGCTGGCTCACCATGCCGTTGCGGTAGCGCGAGTCCGACAGCTGCGTGGCGCGCGTGGCCGACTGCACGGCGCGGCCCTGGGCCTCCGCCTGGCCGGCCAGCAGGCGCAGCGCGCTCAGCTGGTCCTCCACCTCGCGGAAGGCCGTGAGCACCTGGCCGCGGTGGGACGCCAGCGCGCCCTCCAGCCGCGCCCGCGCACTGTCTTCCTGCGCCTGGCGCTGGCCGCCGTCGAAGAGCGGCAGCGACAGCAGCGCGCCGATGCCCCACGAGCGGGCCGACCACTTGAACAGGTCGCCCAGCTCCGGCGACGCATAGCCGCCGTTGCCCGTGAGCGTGACCGCGGGGAACCACGCAGCCTGGGCCACGCCCACGCGGGCCTGCGCAGCCAGCACCGATGCCTGCGCCGCGGAGACATCCGGCCGGCGCGCCAGCACCGTACCCGGCACCCCGGCGGGGATGACCGGCAGCGCGGCCTCGCCGGCGGCGGCGGGAACGGCAAAGCCCGTGGCCACCTCGCCGACCAGAACGGCCAGCGCATGTGTCAGCACCGCTTCCTGGCGCTCCAGAGCCAGCGCATCCGACTCGGTGGCCGCCACCTCGGTCTGCACGCGGGCCAAGTCCAGCTCGGCCACGTCGCCGGCACGGTAGCGGCGCTCGGTCAGCCGCAGCGTGCCGCCGTAGGCATCCAGGCTCTCCTGGACGAGCACGCGCTCGGCCTGCACCGAGCGCAGCTGCAGGTAGGTCTGCGCCACGTCGGCCTGGGCCATCAGCAGCGTGCTCTGCAGCAGGGCGTCGCGCGACTGCGCATCGAGCCGCGCCGCATCGCTGGCCTGGGACAGGCGGCCGAACAGGTCGAGCTCGTAGGACACGTTCAGGCCGGCCGTGGCCAGCGTGGCCGGCACGGGGCCGCCCGTGGCGGTGTTGGCGCCGGCCTGGCGCGCCACGCCGGTGGCCAGGCCCACCTGCGGTGCGCGGTTGGCGTCGGCCGAACGCAGCAAGGCGCGGGCTTCGGCCAGGCGGGCGGCGGCTTCCTGCACGGTGGTGTTGCCACTGCCGGCGCGCTGCACCAGGTCGTCCAGCACCGGATCGCGGAAGCCCAGCCACCAGGCGCCGCGCGGCTGCGCTTCCGCCGGGGGCGCAGTGGTCCACGATGCGGCCCCGGGGGCTTCGCTGAAGGCGGCGGGCACGCTCACGCCCGCATGCTCGGGCACCGCAGGCGTGCTCATGCAGCCGGCCAGCACCAGGGCCGCGGCCAGCGGGGCCAGCCGCGAGAGGGAGGAAAGGGAAAACATCGTCGTCATGGAAAAACTCCGTCTCATTCGTGCTGGCCGCGCGGCGCGGCGATCACGGGGTGGGCCGAGGCACCATGGCCTGCGGCACCCACGTCGGCATCGGTCAGCGGCGCCACATGGCTGCCGTGCTGCTGCAGCGGCCGGTTGCCGGCCATGCGGCGCAGCACCACGTAGAACACCGGTGTCAGGAACAGGCCGAAGGCCGTCACGCCGATCATTCCGGCGAACACCGCCACGCCCATGGCGCTGCGCATCTCGGCACCCGCCCCCGTGGCCAGCACCAGCGGCAGCACGCCCATCACGAACGCCAGCGACGTCATCAGGATGGGGCGCAGCCGCAGGCGGCTGGCCTCGATGGCGGCCTGCACGGGCGTGCGGCCGGCAAACTCCAGCTCCCGGGCGAACTCCACGATCAGGATGGCGTTCTTGGCCGACAGCCCCACCAGCACGATGAGCCCGATCTGCGTGAACACGTTGTTGTCGCCGCCGCTCAGCCACACGCCGGCCATGGCGGCCAAGATGCCCATGGGCACGATCAGGATGATGGCGATCGGCAGCGTCAGGCTTTCGTACTGAGCGGCCAGCACCAGGAACACGAGCAGGATGGCGATGGGGAACACCAGCACGGCGGAATTGCCAGCCAGGATTTCCTGGTACGTCAGCTCGGTCCATTCGAAGCTGATGCCCTGCGGCAGCGTCTCCGCGGCGATGCGCTCGATGGCCGCCTGCGCCTGGCCCGACGAATAGCCGGGCGCGGGCCCGCCGTTCACGTCGGCAGAGAGGAAGCCGTTGTAGCGCATGGCACGCTCCGGGCCGAAGCTGGGTTCGACCTTCATCAGCGCCGACAGCGGCACCATCTCGCCGGTCGTGGAGCGCACCTTCAGCATGCCCACGTCTTCCGCACGCGCCCGGTAGGCCGCATCGGCCTGCACGCGCACGCTGTAGGTGCGGCCGAACTGGTTGAAGTCGTTGGCGTACAGGCTGCCCAGGTAGATCTGCAGCGTCTCGAAGATGTCCGTGACCGGCACACCCAGTTGCCGCGCCTTGGTGCGGTCGATGTTGGCGTACAGCTGCGGCACGTTGACCTGCCAGCTGGTGAACAGCCCGGCCAGCTCCGGCGTCTGGTAGGCCTTGCCCATGAAGGCCTTCACGGCCGCATCCATGGCTTCGTAGCCCAGCGAGGCACGGTCTTCGATCTGCAGTTTGAAGCCGCCTGTGGTGCCCAGGCCCGCCACGGGGGGTGGCGGGAACAGCGCGATGAACGCCTCCTCGATGCCGCCGAAGGCCTGGTTCAGCTGGCCGGCCACGGCACCGCCGCTCTGGTCGGCGCGGGTGCGCTCGGCAAAGGGCTTGAGCGAGACGAACACCACGCCCGAATTGGAGCTGTTGGTGAAGCCGTTGATCGACAGGCCCGGGAACGCGATGGCGTCTTCCACGTTCGGGTTCTTCTTGACGATCTCGCCCATGCGGCGGATCACGTCCTCGGTGCGGTCCAGCGTGGCACCGTCGGGCAGCTGGGCGAAGCCCACCAGGTACTGCTTGTCCTGCGCCGGCACGAAACCGCCCGGCACGACCTTGAACAGGCCCCAGGTGGCCAGCACCAGCGCACCGTAGATCGCCAGCATCAGCGCCTTGCGGCCGATGACGCGCTTCACGCCGCCGCTATAGGCTTCCGACCCGCGGTGGAACACGCTGTTGAAGCGGCGGAAGAACCCGCCCAGCACCTTGTCCATGCCGCGCGTCAGCGCATCCTTGGGCTCGTCGTGGCCCTTGAGCAGCAACGCGCTGAGCGCAGGCGACAGGGTCAGCGAGTTGATCGCCGAGATCACCGTGGAGATGGCAATCGTGACCGCGAACTGCTTGTAGAACTGGCCCGTCAGCCCGCTGATGAACGCCAGCGGCACGAAGACCGCGACCAGCACCAGCGCGATGGCGATGATGGGGCCGCTCACCTCGCGCATGGCGCGGTAGGTGGCCTCGCGCGGGGTAAGCCCCGCCTCGATGTTGCGCTCTACGTTCTCCACCACCACGATGGCATCGTCGACCACGATGCCGATCGCCAGCACCAGGCCGAACAGGCTCAAAGCGTTGATCGAGAAACCCAGCAGGTGCAGCACGGCGAACGTGCCCACCACCGACACCGGCACGGCCAGCAGCGGAATGATGGAGGCGCGCCAGGTCTGCAGGAACAGGATCACCACGATCACCACCAGCGCCACGGCCTCCAGCAGCGTCTGGATGACGGACTTGATCGACGCCCGCACGAACTGCGTGGGGTCGTAGGCGATGCGGAACTCCACGCCCTCGGGCATGTTCTTCTGCAGCTCGGCCATGGTGGAACGCACGTTGGCCGAAATGTCCAGCGCGTTGGAGCCCGGTGCCTGGAACACGCCCATGCCGACGGCCGGGTCGTTGTTGAGCAGCGAGCGCAGCGAGTAGTCGGCCGCGCCCAGCTCCAGGCGGGCCACGTCGCGCAGGCGCGTCACCGCGCCGTCGCTGCCGGTCTTGACGATGATGTCGCCGAACTCCTCTTCGGTCTGCAGCCGGCCCTGGGCGTTGATGGACAGCTGCATGTCCACGCCCTTGGCGCCGGGCGACTGCCCCACCACGCCGGCAGCGGCCTGCACGTTCTGGCCGCGGATGGCGGCCACCACGTCACTGGCCGAAAGACCGCGCTGTGCGACCTTCTGCGGGTCGAGCCAGGCGCGCATCGAATAGTCGCCGCCGCCGAAGATCTGTACCTGGCCTACGCCCGTGATGCGGGCCAGCCGGTCCTTCACGTTGAGCACGGCGTAGTTGCGCAGGTAGTCGATGTCGTAGCGGCCGTTGGGCGACACCATGTGCACGACCATGGTGAGGTCGGGCGCGCTCTTGACGGTGGTGATCCCCAGGCGGCGCACCTCTTCGGGCAGGCGCGGCTCGGCCTGCGAGACACGGTTCTGCACCAGCTGCTGCGCCTTGTCCGGGTCGGTGCCCAGGGCGAAGGTCACGGTCAGCGTCATCACGCCATCGGTCGTGGCCTGGCTGCTCATGTAGAGCATCTTCTCGACGCCGTTGATGGATTCCTCCAGCGGCGTGGCCACGGTTTCGGCGATCACCTTCGGGTTGGCGCCCGGGTAGTTGGCGCGCACCACCACCGAAGGCGGGGCGACTTCGGGGTATTCCGAGATGGGCAGCGCGCGCATGGCGATCAGGCCCGCCAGGAAGATGAGCACCGACAGCACCCCCGCGAAGATGGGGCGGTCGATGAAAAATCGAGAAAGGTTCATGGTCTTCTTGTCTTGGTTCTATGCGCGCGTTCAGACCGCAGGCTGCTTGGCGGCCGCACGCGCCTGCTTGCCGTCGCCCGCGAGTTCGGCCTTGGTGCCCATGGGCACCTCCTGCGGGGCAATGGCGGCACCGGGGCGCACGCGCTGCAGGCCGTTCACCACGATGCGCTCGCCGGCCTTCAGGCCCGAGGTGACCACCCGCAGGCCGTCCACCGGCGCGCCCAGCTGCACCTCGCGGTACTCGGCCTTGTTGCCCTCGCCCACCACCATCACGAACTTCTTGCTCTGGTCGGTGCCCACGGCGCGTTCGTTGATCAGCACCGCCTGCGTGCTCTTGACCTGGCCCATGCGGATGCGGGCGAACTGGCCGGGCATCAACGCGCCGTCCACGTTGTCGAACACGGCGCGCACGCGCACGGTGCCGCTGCGCGCGTCCACCTGGTTGTCGATGAGCTGCAGGTGGCCGGTGTGCGGCGTGCTGCCCGCCGTGCCGGTCCCCATCTGCACCGGAATGCTCTCGATCTGAGCGCGGGCGCTCTTGCCGCTGCGCAGGCCTTCCAGGGCCTTGGCGACGATCTGCTCGTCGGTGTCGAAGCTGGCGTAGATCGGGCTCACCGACACCAGCGTGGTCAGCACCGGCGCGCCGGCACCGGCGGCCACCAGGTTGCCCTGCGTGACCTCGATGCGGCCGACGCGGCCCGACACGGGTGCGCGCACCTGGGTGTAGCCCAGGTTCAGGCGCGCCGTGTGCAGCGCGGCCTGTGCGGCGCGCAGGTTGGCGTCGGCCTCGCGCTGGGCGTTCACGCGCTCGTCGTGCTCGCGCTGGGCGATGGCACGCTCATCCCACAGGCGCGTGGCGCGCTCCATCTCGCTGCGGGTATAGGTCATGCGGGCCTGCGCCGCCACGACCTGCGCCTCGGCGCGATCCACCTCCGCGGCGAAGGGCGCCGGGTCCACGGTGAAGAGCAGGTCGCCCTGCTTGACCAGCGCGCCTTCGCGGAAGTGCACGGACTGCAGCGCGCCGGCCACGCGGGGGCGCACGTCCACGCGCTGAACGGCTTCGAGCCGGCCGGAGAACTCATCCCACAAGGAGACGTCCTGCTGCACCACCGTGGCCACCGACACCGGCATGGCGGCAGGCGCAGCCGCGGGGGATTCGGCGTGCGACGCGCTCAGGCCGAACATCGCGCCACCCGTGGCGGCCAGGGCTGCGGCAGCACCGGCAGCGGTCCACCACCGGCGGGCGGGCGAGAAAAGAGTGGATGGCTTATTCATGGTGATTCCTCCGTGTTTTCAATCTCGAATCGGTACGACAAAAAATCAGGGCAAGCCTTTTCCCTCCGGCACGGGAAGGCCGGAAAAAAGGCGCAAAGGGGAACGCCGTGCGGTCAGCAGGCGTGCGGAGTCTCAGACCTCAACCACGGTTGAGGTCAAGCACCAGGCACCGCTGGGGGCGCAGGCAGGGTCAGGAGGTCACTGCGGGGCGGGACATCGCGTGGCCTCGAAGAATCGGCGGAACTGTTCCTGCACCTCGGGGGCACACGGACAATCGCGCTCACCGGGCTGCAGCAGGGCGTCGGGCCACTGCGCTGCCTTGTTGAAGACATGGCGCGCCACGGGCTGGCCCGCCGCTTCCAGCCGCGCGGCATAGGCAAGCGCCTCGTCGTGCATGGGGTCGTCGCTGCCCACCAAGACCAGAGTGGGAGGCAAACCCGCCAGCCGCTGGGCGGCCGCAGGCACGGCATAAGGGTGCTCCGCATCCCGGGCGCAGCCCAGGAACTTCATCCATCCGGCAGACCACTTGCATTCGGTGGCCTCGCCGGTGGCGGCGCGCACCGAGGGAGTGCCGACGCACGGGTCCAGCATGGGCGACAGCAGGATCTGCCCGGCCAGCGGCGGATGCGCCTGGTCGCGTGCCATCAGCCCCACGCCGGCAGCCAGGTTGCCGCCGGCCTCCTCGCCGGCCAGGTACACCAGCGCGCCCTGCCCTGCGAGCTTGGTGCGGTGCTTGAAGGCCCACTTGAGCACGGCATAGCCGGTTTCCAGCGGCTGCGGAAACGGCGTGAGCGGATAGGCCACCGACACCACGAGCGCACCGGCCGCTTCGAGCAGGCCCGCCACCGTGCAGCCGTTGTCCAGGTCTCCGGACACGAACGCCCCGCCGTGGAAGTGCACCACCAGCGGCAAGGTCTGGCCGGCCCGCTTGCGGCCATACAGGCGCACATCTACCGCCTGGCCCTTCGCCACCTCAATGGTGGAGTCGGTGCAGACGGACGGCGTGGGCGATGGCGTGGTGGAGCGGGTCATGGTGGTGGTGCCGGACAAGGACCGGGTGATGTGAAATGTAGCGACGCGGTCACCGACGATAAACCAGCCAAACGCCACAGCACTGTTTCCAAACTTCGAACAATGCGGCCACGGTCTGCGTGTGAGAATTCTTTCCGTCTCTGCAAGAGACGGAGAAGAGAACAAAGGGGAATCAATCCATGGACCAGATACAGGCCATGCGAATATTCGTGCGGGTGGTGGAAGCCGGCACGTTCACGCGCGCCGCCGATTCGTTGCAGCTGCCCAAGGCCAGCGTGACCAAGCACGTGCAGGCGCTGGAGGAGCGGCTGCGCGTGAAGCTGCTCAACCGCACGACGCGGCGCGTCACCGTGACGCCCGATGGCGCGGCCTACTACGACCGCACCGTTCGGCTGCTGGCGGATTTCGACGACATCGAGGCCAGCATGAGCCAGGCCCGCGCCAATCCGCGCGGGCGCCTGCGGGTGGACGTGGGCACGGCGGTGGCCCGGCTGCTCATCATTCCGCGCCTGGCGGAGTTCCAGGACCGCTACCCCGACATCCAGATCGACCTGGGCGTGAGCGACCGTACCGTGGACCTGATCGGCGACAACGTGGACTGCGTGATCCGCGGCGGCGAGCTGGCCGACCAGTCCCTGGTGGCGCGGCGCATCGGCAACCTCGAATTCATCACCGTCGCCTCGCCCGACTACCTTGCGCAGCACGGCACGCCCAAGCACCCCCTGGAGCTGGAGAACGGCCACCGCAACGTGATCTATTTCTCGCCCGTCACCACGCGCCGCTATCCGCTCGAATTCCACAAGGACGGCGAGGTGCTGGAGATTGCAGGCCCGTCGCAGCTGGCGGTGAACGAGAGCAATGCCTACGTCTCCTCGCTGGTCGCGGGCCGCGGCGTGGGCCAGATCACCACCTTCCAGGCGCAGGACTACTTCGACGAAGGCAAGCTGACCCGCGTGCTGGAGGACTGGTCGCACCCGCTGCTGCCCGTCTACGTGGTGTACCCGCCCAACCGCCATCTGAGCGCCAAGGTGCGCGCCTTCGTGGACTGGGCGGCTGAACTGTTCGCCAGCGAGCCGCATCTGCAGCGGCAGTGAGCGGTGCGCGCGCCGCCCGGTTTGCCTGTGGCGCGGCGCGGCCACCCAGCCGGCGAAGGGGCCGGGAGTGCACGTGGGCGCAGGCCGGGCCGCAGGCACGCGCCAGCCGGCATGCGCGTAGGAGCGCGTATGCTCGCCGCCCATGCACGACGACGACTCCACCGCCCTACCGCCGGCACCTGCACCGGCACCCGCCCAGCCGGCAGCCAAGCCGCCCGCACAGCCCCGCAACCCACTCCACGGCATGACGCTGGAGGCCATCGTGGTGGCCCTGCAGCAGCACTATGGCTGGGGCGGTCTGGCGCGCGAGGTGCCGATTCGCTGCTTCGAGAGCGACCCCAGCGTGTCGTCGAGCCTCAAGTTCCTGCGCAAGACGCCCTGGGCGCGCGAGAAGGTGGAAAGCCTGTACCTGTTCATGCTGCGCGAGCAAAAGCGCAGAGGCCAGCGCTGAGCGTCGGCAGGTTCAGCGATCGGCTGCCGCGGGTGGCGCAGGGCTGGTAACCCGCCCAGCCTGTGACACTTCTGCAGACATCGGCGCCACATCTCCGCTATCGAATAAATAGCTACTGGCGCTTTATACACAAGCACTTCAATACCTCTTCACCACAAAGCCCCGATAGAAAAAGCGCCTGCTGCTATCTTTTCAGATGCAAAGCAGGCGCCTGGGTCCGGTCGGTACTGCAGCCGCCGACGCCGCAGCGCGCGGCACCGGCAGGCCCGGCCGGTGTCAGTGCGGCACGGGCACCAGGAAATCGCGGCTGATGCCCGCGCCCAGTTCGTTGACCCGGTCGAGGAACTGCGTCAGGTACGCGTGCAGCCCCGTGGCCAAGATCTCATCGATGCGGCCGTAGCGCAGGTCGGCCAGCAGCCGGCCCGCCTTGCGCTGCGTTTCGCGCGACTGGTCGTTGGCGACGACGGCCAAGTTGTCCACCACCTCGCGCAGGCTGGCATGCAGCGAGCGCGGCATGTCGGCCCGCAGCATCAGCAGATCGGCCACGCGCTCGGGCGTGATCACGTCGCGGTAGACCTTGCGGTAGACCTCGAACGCCGACACGCTGCGCAGGATGGCGCTCCAGTGATAGAAGTCGAACTCCGGCGTGGCCCGGCGCGGGTTCTCCACCGAGCCGTGGAAGTCGCGCTGCACGGCGTGGAACTTCACGTCCAGCAGGCGCGCCGTGTTGTCGGCCCGCTCCAGGAAGGTGCCCAGGCGCAGGAAGTGGAAGGCCTCGTCCTGCAGCATGGTGCCCAGCACCACGCCGCGCGAGAGGTGCGAGCGGTATTTCACCCACTCGAAGAACTGCGCCGGATCGCGTTCGAAGGCATTGCCCTGCAGCTGCCGGATGAGTTCCAGCCAGGTCTGGTTCTGCGTCTCCCACACTTCGGTGGTGAGCGCGCCGCGCACGGCCCGCGCGTTCTCGCGTGCAGCGCGCAGGCAGGACACGATGGACGATGGGTTGTTGCCGTCGCGCACCATGAAATCCAGCACGCCGGCCGGCGTGACCTCGCCATGCTTGGCCGTGTAGGCCGGCATGAGTTCGCTGATGGACAGCAGGCCCTGCCAGCTCTCCTGCGCCATGGCCGCGGACTGCGGCAGCAGCGAGGTCTCGTAGCTCACGCTGAGCATGCGGGCGGTGTTTTCTGCCCGCTCGGTGTAGCGGGACATCCAGAACAAATGGTCAGCGGTGCGACTCAGCATGCAGCCTCCTCGGGCAGAAAACCCCGCACGCGCTGCGCGCGCTGGCTGTGTTGTAGCGAAAGCGCGCCTGCGGCTTGCTTTTCTGCCCGCTCGGCGCGGCGGGCCATCCAGAACAAATGGTCAGCGGTACGGCTCAGCATCTCACGCCCCTCCCAACGTTTGCGTCATGGCGCCCAGCGACTGGGCTGTGCCGCCGAGCGACTGGCTCTGCTCCGGCCACGGCAACGGCGGCGCGGCGCTGTCCTCGCCCAGAACCCAGGTGTCCTTGGTGCCGCCGCCCTGGGACGAATTGACGACCAACGAGCCTTCCTTGAGCGCCACGCGCGTGAGGCCGCCGGCGACCATCTGCACCTTCTGGCCCGAGAGCACGAACGGGCGCAGGTCGATGTGGCGCGGGGCGATGCCCGATTCCACATAGGTGGGGCAGCTGGACAGCGACAGCGTCGGCTGGGCGATGTAGCCCGAGGGGTTGGCGACGAGCGCCGCGCGGAACTCCTCGATCTCGGCCTTGGAGGCCGCCGGGCCGATCAGCATGCCGTAGCCGCCGGCGCCGTGCACTTCCTTTACGACCAGTTCGTGCAGGTGGTCGAGCACGTACTTCAGGTCGCCCTCCTTGCGGCACATCCAGGTCGGCACGTTGGACAGGATGGGCTCCTCCCCCAGGTAGAAGCGGATCATCTCCGGCACGTACGGGTACACCGACTTGTCGTCGGCGATGCCCGTGCCCACCGCGTTGCAGATGGCGACGTTGCCGGCGCGGTAGGCGCTCATCAGGCCGGCGCAGCCCAGCGTGGAGGTGGGGCGGAACACCTGCGGGTCGAGGAAGTCGTCGTCCACACGGCGGTAGATCACGTCCACGCGCTGCAGGCCGCGCGTGGTGCGCATGAAGACGAAGTTGTCCTTGACGACCAGGTCCTGCCCCTCGACCAGCTCCACGCCCATCTGCTGGGCCAGGAAGGCATGCTCGAAGTAGGCGCTGTTGTACATGCCGGGCGTGAGCACCACCACCGTGGGCTCGGCCGAGGTGGGCGGCGCGCTGGCGCGCAGCGTATCCAGCAGCAGGTCGGGGTAATGGGCGACCGGCGCCACCTTGTGCAGCGAGAACAGCTCGGGAAAGAGCCGCATCATCATCTTGCGGTTCTCCAGCATGTAAGACACGCCGGAGGGCACGCGCAGGTTGTCCTCCAGCACGTAGTACACGCCATCGCCCTTGGCGTCGGGCGCCCGCACGATGTCGATGCCGCTGATGTGCGAATAGATGTTCTGGGGCACGTCCACGCCCACCATCTCGGGGCGGAACTGGGCGTTCTGCAGGATCAGATCGGCGGGGACGATGCCGGCCTGGATGATCTCCTGCCCGTGGTAGACGTCATGGATGAAGCGGTTGAGCGCCGTGACGCGCTGCACGAGCCCCTGCTGCATGCGCAGCCACTCGTGCGAGGGAATGATGCGCGGGATCAGGTCGAAAGGAATGAGCCGCTCGGTGCCGGCGCCGTCCTCGTCCTTGGCGCCGTACACGGCGAAGGTGATGCCGACGCGGCGGAAGATCATCTCCGCCTCCGATCGGCGGGCCTGCATCGCTTCTTCCGGCTGCTTGGCCAGCCACTGGCCATAGCGCTTGTAATGTGCACGCACGTCGCTGCCCTCGAACGGCAGCATCGCGTACATCTCGTCGAACTTCTGCATAAAGCGGTGCCTCCTGTGGAAACGCGTGACACGGTTCATGGGACGCACATTGCAGGACACATGCAGACAGGCCGCACACCAGCGAGCGCGCCCATGAAGTGCCAGCACGCTATCAGCAGCATAGCAAGTTGCGCGCCCACTTCCGGAAAGCCGTGTGAAAGACAGGCGGCCGGGCCCGCGTAGGCAGCCAGGCCGCGCCCTGCCCCCCGCGCCTGCGTGCGCCGCGCGCTCAGTCTTCGGCGGTGGGCGCCGCCGCTGGCAGCGTGTGGTGCCATACCCTGCGGCCCGCCTCGCGCTCGCACTGCACGGACTGGGGACGGTCGGACGCCCATGTCGCGGCGCCGCAGCGGGCCGTTTCCACCAGCAGCGCCCCCCGCTGCCGGTAGCGGGCCGCCACCTCGGGTGCCGGATGGCCGAAACGGTTGCGATACCCGGCCTGCACCAGTGCAGTGCGAGGCCGTACGGCGTCCAGAAACGCCTCGCTGGACGAGGTCTTGCTGCCGTGGTGCGGCACCAGCAGCACGTCGGCCGCCACATCTTCGCCACGCTGGAGCAGCGCGGCCTCCTGTGCACGCTCGATGTCGCCGACCAGCAGCGCGACGGCGCCCCTCCCCCCGCCTGCCGCAGCCACCGTTGCGGCGGCGATGCGCAGCACGCACGACGCGGCATTGGGCTTGGCGCCTTCTGCGCGATCCGCCGGGGACGGATGCAGTACCTCGAACGCCACGCCATCCCACTGCCAGCGCTGACCGGCCACGCACGGCACCACCGGTCGCAGCGCCTGCAGCGGGTGCCCGGTCTCGATCGAACCCCGCACCGCCGCCTGGGGCTGCTGCGCCAGCACCGCGGCTGCGCCGCCGGTATGGTCCAGATCGCGGTGGCTCAGCACCAGCAGATCCAGCCGCTCGCCAAGGGCCCGCAGCAGCGGCACCAGCACGCGCTGGCCCGCGTCGCTGTCCTGGTGGTAGCGCGGCCCCGCGTCGTAGAGCAAGGCGTGGCCGGCGGTGCGCACCAGCACGGCCTGGCCCTGGCCCACATCCACCGCCATCAGGTCGAACTGGCCGGCCGCCGGCCGCGCCGGCTGCCACCACAGGGCGGGCAGCAACAAGGGCACGCCCAGCAGTCGCACGCCCCAAGGCAGACGCAGCGCCAGCAACGTGCCACCCACCACCGCCACGGCGCCGGCCCACAAAGGGGCGATGGGCAGCGACACCTGGGCCCACGGCCACTGCGCAAGCCATTGCAGGCCGGCAGACAGCGGCAGCACGCACCAGGCGGCCGCGTCCCACAGCGGGGCCCACAGCACGCCGGCCAGCGCCAGCGGCGTGAGCACCAGCGTCGTCCACGGAATGGCCACGAGGTTGGCGGCCAGCCCGACGACGGACATCTGCCCGAAGAGCAGCAAGGTGAGCGGCGTGAGCGCCAGCGTGACCGTCCACTGCTCGCGCAGCAAGGCCACGCCCCGGCCGTGCCATCCCTGAGGGGCGCCACGCGCGCCATGGACGGGGTCGCTCGCGAACAGCACGGCCACCGCGACGAAGCTCAGCCAGAAGCCGGCCTGCAGCAGCGCCCACGGGTCGGCGACCACCACCACAGCGCAGGCCAGCAGCCACACCTGCGGCCACGGCCAGCGCCGCCCGGACAGCCGCAGCAGCGCGACCGTGGCGAGCATGCACACCGTGCGCTGCGCCGGCACGCCCCAGCCGCTGAACAGCGCGTAGCCGGCGGCCAGCGCCACGCCGCATGCCAGGGCCGCCGAGGGGGCCGGCACGGCCAGGCACAGCCGCTGGGAACGCCGCCACAGCGCGCCGGCCACCGCCGCGGCGATCCACGCGAAGAGCGTGATGTGCAGACCGCTGATGCTCATCAGGTGGGCCACGCCCGTGGCGCGGAAGACATCCCAGTCGGCGCGGTCGATCGCGCGCTGGTCGCCCGTGACCAGCGCAGCGACCACGCCGGCCGCGCGGCGCCGCGCCGTGTCCGCCGGGTCTTGCGATGCCGCCAGACGCTGCACGATGGCATCGCGCACGTGCTGCCGCGCCTGCTCCACAGGGTATCGCCATGTGCTGGCCAGGCGCACGGGCGCTTCATGGCGTGCCCCGTCGCGCACATAGCCCACGGCCTGCACGCCCTGCTCCCACAGCAGCAGTTCGTAGTCGAACCCATGCGGATTGCGCGCGCCGTGCGGGGCCTTGAGCCGCACCGTCATCGCCCAGCGCTCGCCCGCACGCACCGCGGGCAACGGCTCTGACGGGGCGGCGGCCGCCGGCGCATCGCGTGTAAACGAGGAGGACGCATACCACGACACGTCAATCAGCGGCGGCACGGCCACCACCGTCCCGTCAAGGCGGGCCTCCTCCACGGCCATCCGCAGGCGCAGCCCGGCGTCGCTCGCCTGCGGCATGGCCGCCACCACGGCGGTGATGCGCATGTCTCGGCCTTCCAGCGCGGGCGGCAGGGCGTCGGCCAGGAACACCGAGGCGCGCAGTCCGCACACGCCGAACAGCAGCAAAGCGCCCCCCGCTGCCGCAGCCGCGGCGCCGGCA
>JAEWPH010000016.1 GCA_023460715.1 Pseudomonadota bacterium
GGCGCGGCCGGCAGCGCGACCCTGGGCGAGGTGCGCGTGCAGGCCGCGCGCGGGGAGGACACGGCCTATTACGCGCCGTCTTCCGCCAGCGGCACCAAGACCGAGGCGCCGCTGCGCGACGTGCCCCAGACCATCGACGTGATCCCGCAGCAGGTGCTGCGCGACCAGGGCGCCCTGTCGCTGCAGGACGCGCTGCGCAACGTGGCCGGCGTGGGCCTGTCGCACGGCGACGGCCAGCGCGACCAGGTGAGCATCCGCGGGTTCACCAGCATCGGCGACCAGTTCGTGGACGGCTTCCGCGATGACGCGCTGTACTTCCGCGACCTCTCCAACATCGAGCGCGTGGAGGTCGTCAAAGGCCCGGCCGCCGTGCTGTACGGGCGCGGCTCGTCCGGCGGGCTGGTCAACCGCGTGACCAAGAAGCCGGGCGTGGATGTGTCCGACGTGGCCGTCACCGTGGGCAGCTGGGCCGACAAGCGCGCCGAGTTCGATGTGGGCCGCGCGCCGGCGGGCAGCGACTGGTCCTGGCGCGTGACGGGCGCGGCCGAAGACGCCAACAGCTACCGCAGCCAGCAGTTCCTGGAACGCCAGACCATCGCCCCGTCCGTGCTGTGGAAGCCGGACGGCGCCACCTCCCTGATGCTGCAGGCCGAGTGGCTGCGCGACAAGCGCGTGACGGACTTCGGCATTCCCGCCTACCGCGGCCGGCCGGTGGACGTGAACCCGCGCACCTACTTCGGATCGGCCAACGCGCGCGATGCGGACACGTCGGAATCGACCGTCGGCTCGTTCACCGCCACGTTCAACCACCGCTTCTCGGACACGCTGCGCGTGCGCAACGCGCTGCGCTACTACCACTACGAGCTGGACCGACAGAACACCCTGCCCGCCGGCACCACCAACGAGGCCGCCGGCACCGTGGCGCTCACGCGCTCGGGCGTGGACCGCTTCGAGCACGGCGTCTTCAACCAGACCGAGCTGATCCAGAACCTGCGCACCGGCAACGTGGAGCACGAACTGCTGTACGGCCTGGAGCTGGGCCAGCAGAACAAGGACGCGCTGTCGTACACCGGCGGCACCCTGGCCACCGTGAACCTGTGGAACCCCGTGCTGCCTGTGGCGCCGCTCAACGGCGGCGGCGCCGTCTCGGCCAGCGCGCTCAACCGCTACACCACGCGCGCGCTGTACGTGCAGGACCAGATCACGTTGAGCCCGCAGTGGAAGGTGCTGGCCGGCCTGCGCTACGACCGCTTCGGCCAGGAGACCGACAACCGCCTGGCCGGCCAGAGCGATTTCGACCGCACCGACACCACCTGGAGCCCGCGCGTGGGCCTGGTGTGGCAGCCCAGCAGCACGCAGTCGTACTACGTGTCGGTGAGCCGTTCGTACCAGCCCTCGGCCGAGATGTTCGCGCTGTCGTCCACCAACGCGGCCATCAAGCCCGAGCAGACGACCAACTACGAGATCGGCGCCAAGTTCGATCTGCTGGAAGGCCGCGCCACGGCCACGGCCTCGCTGTTCCAGCTGGAACGCACCGACATCAAGACCACCAACCCCGCCGCGCCCACGCAGCTGATCCCCATCGGCACGCAGCGCACGCGCGGGCTGGAGCTTTCGCTGGCGGGCGAGCTGCGCCCGGGCACGCAGGCCACGGTGAGTTACGCCTACCTGGACGCGCGCGTGACCGAGTCCAACACCGTGGACGCCGGCCAGAGCGTGCAGGGCAAGCGCGCCACCATCACGCCCAGGAACGCCCTCTCGGCCTGGCTGAGCCAGCGCCTGGGCGACGCCTGGACGGTGGCCGCCGGCGTGAACTACGTGGGCGCGCGCTTCGCCAACCCGGGCAACACGGTCACGCTGCCGTCGTACGCCGTGGTGGACGCCATGGCGCAGTACCGCATCGGCCCGGCGACGACGCTGCAGCTGAACCTGCGCAACCTGTTCGACCGCACATACATCGTGTCGGCCCACGGCAGCAGCCCCAACCTGAACCTGCCGGGCGCACCGCGCAACGCCTCGCTGACGCTGCGGCACAGCTTCTGACCGGCCGGAGTACCCGGCACACGAACGACAAAGGGCGCCTGAGGCGCCCTTTTTTCCATGGTGAGGTCGGCGGTGGCCGTGCAGGGCCGCACCGCAGAGTCAGCGGCCCAGCTGCTCCAGCCACTGCTCCAGTTCGGCAGCTGCCTGGGCCGCGGCGTCCGCGAGGGCACGCGTGCCGCCGGCCGCATCGGCCGTGGTGGCAGGGCGCTGCACGACGAACACGCGCTGCGCCACCAGCTTCTCGCCGCCGGTGGTCGATTCGCCGATGGAGGCGCGCAGCCGCACCAGGGCGTTGCTGGCTTCGGGGGCGGAAAACACCTGGCTGAACTCCTCCAGCTGCACGCGCACCACCGTGGGCGGGCGGCCGTTGTCCAGCAGCTGGGCGATGCCTTCCTCGCCCAGCAGCACGGCGCGGCGCTGGCCCATCTGGTCGCGCAGGGCCTGCTGCACCAGCTGGGCGGGCGGCTGGCTCCAGCGGGCCTGGCCGTAGGGCCGCAGCTGCTGCGCGTTGGCATAGGCCAGGCGGTAGAGCACGGCCGTGCTGCCTTCGGGCACTCCGGTGGTGCTGACCTCGGCCAATGCGACGGGCGGCAGTGCAGCGGCCGGGCCGGTGGCCGAGGCTGGCGCCGTCACCGCCTGCGGCTGCGCCAGGCCCGGTCCGAAGTCGAACACCACGGCCCGCGTGGGCGGGGCGGGCAGCACGGAGCACCCGGCCAGCACCGCTGCCAATATCAAGCCCAAAAGGCCTCTAGCGCTTATGCAGCAAGCGCAAGCAGCTATATTTTTAGTAGTGAACATGCCCATTCCTCCACACGTGCGTTCGGTCATTGCGCCGGGCCCAGCCGCGGCGGGGGCACGAAGCCGGGCTCGCCCGGGCCGGCCGAGCCGCTGCCGTTGCCGTAGATGAGCGACTGCGGGTTGTCGCTGATGCCGCTGGCGGTGCGGCCCAGGCGGCGGGCGGCGCCGGTCTCGTATTCACAGG